>NZ_JAZETR010000009.1:0-193856 GCF_036864375.1 Alteromonas sp. S167 | reverse complement strand
TGCCCATGATTAGATTATGAAGATTTATTGCTTAACTATCGGAATATCTCTATTAGTTGGTTCAGCTATTTTGCTGTTAAATAGAATTCAATTTATGTATCGCGCAAGAACAGTAAATGCGGTTGTTGTAGACAAAATCTTTCGTAATGCGAGTACTGAAACTCGTTCAAGTAGAGCGAAGGTTTTGAAGCTCAGCTTCGATCATCCGTCTTCTGGACCAACAAGTTATGTTTGCGACACCAGCATATTTACAATGCTCTTTGATATAAATGACAAATTAAAGCTATCAATCTTGGGTGATAGAGTGTTAATAAAACACTGGGGCTATGTAATTTTGGCTCCGGCGGCATTATTAATTTTTGGCATTCTATGCATTTATGTGTCGTATCAAATTTAGCGCAAGGCATAACAAACTGCTGTAGTCGCTCGCAGACTAGCTGGGACGCAAACACATGGGCTGTGTCGCTTCGCTCCTAATTTTAACCCATGTGTTTCCGCCCCTTATGTGGGTGTTATACGCAATTGGTCAGAATAACTTTTTAACATCGCGGTAAAAGTTTTCATGAGAACCAAGAGCTATTAATTCAAGTATTACAGTGCCGTCCTCGTAGCTGTAACCTAATAAGGTTAACTGCTTAACCATCTTGAACTTGTACACGCGAAGAAAAGCAAGGTCGCCTTTTTTCTGTTCACCTAGAAGAGGATCATCCATCAGTTCCTTTACAGCTTTATCTAAGTCTTTTTTCTGATTCTTATGTAACTTCTTTACTGCTCTCTTAAAATTAGCTGTCTGTAAAACACTCGTAATCTTAGCCAAAATCGTAAGGCTCCAATTTTCCAGCCTCTTTTTCCGCTTTGGAAATAATTGCCTGTTTCACGAATTCGTATGGTAAATCAGGATTATCTTCCATCATTTCACCTATTTTTGCCCAGTGCTCAATCTGTTTTGGCATAGTTCGGTTCAGTGCTTTGCCCATAATAGTAGCTTTCTCAACTAGATCTTGGTCTAGTCTTACGCTCGCGGTTGCCATAATATGTCTCCTAATAGTTTATTACCATATTGTAGCAATGCGCTACAGGTGTGGCAAATTGCGTATAACAAACGCATTAACACTCGCTGCTCTCGCTAGGGACAAAAACACGTAGGCTCCCTTCGCTTCGCTCTGTATTATAGCCTACGTATTTTTGCCCGTTATGCGGGCCGTTAAGGAAGAGTAATACGTGCAGTTAGAATTAGTTAAAAATGTATTTATTTCACCGAAAGAAACCTTCAAGGCGCTTCCAAGCGATAAGTTATTTCTTCTTGCTTGGCTCGCACCGTTTTACTTTGGTATTGCGAGGATTTACCGACCGGGTACCTATGAAAAGGCTTTGAGTGCAGTTGGTAACGAATACTTATTGTTTATATTGGGTTCAATTTTTGCCCTAGTCATGATCCCGCTAAGTGCTTTAATTGTTAAACTGCTAATAAGGATTTTTGGTAAAAAACTGACAATCAAAAAACTCATGAATATTTATGGTTATGCGCTAATTCCTCGAATCGTTGTTGCTATATTTGCTTACGCAGTAATATTCGTGAATCCAAATCTTTTACAAGAACAAGGCATGAACCCTCTTGGAATTACGATAGCTGTTGCAGGAGTGGGTGCAATGCTTTATACAATTTTTCTATACATTTATGGCATCGTAGTTTCGCCAAGTGTAGTAAAAGCGCATCACAAACCGCTGTAAACATGCGCGGGGCGCACTGAGACAGTAACACGTGGGCTCTGTCGCTTCGCTCGAATTTTAGCCCTACGTGCCTGCGCCCCATATTTAGGCGTTATACGCCAAAGCGTACAGGATTTACATCCATACTTTTATGAAGGATTCTTATGATCAGAACTTCCTGACTGCCCGTTTGTTTGTAGAAAATAACATGGCTACCTTGCGGAAACTTTCTGTATCCATCTCTTACTTCGTCGCAGCTTTTTCCGATATCAGGATTTTCAGACAACATCCAAAATGAATCATCGAACTGTTTTAGGTATAAATTACGCTGTTCCCGCCCCCATTTCCGCTGTGTAAATAACGCGATATCTTTTAAATCGGATTTTGCGAGTATAGTTAACTTAAATGGTTTCACTCTTTTAATTCACCATCTAGTTCTGATATCAGGTTCTCAAGGTCGTATTCAGCCTCGCCGCTTTCTTCACCTGCTACAAGTAATTGACGCAAAGTGTTTAATTTGGTCTCCTGTGTTTCTAGCAAGCGAAGAGCTGAACGAATTACTTCACTCGCTGAACCATACCGACCAGATTGAATTTGACTAGCAATAAAGCCATCAAAATGGTCACCAAGGGTAATGCTGGTATTTTTAGCCATTTGCTTTCTCCAAGTACCAATAAATACCTAATTATGGTATTTGCGCACTGTAAGTCAATAGCGCATACAAACGCATTAACACTCGCTCCGCTCGCTAGGGACAAAAACACGTAGGCTCCCTGCGCTTCGCTTGGTATTGTAGCCTACGTATTTTTGCTCCTTATTTAAAAGTTAGCCGCTACTTGTAAACCCAGCCTTTCACTTCTCTTTTTTAGTAGTAATATCAAATCATACCCAATGGGAGTTATTTTATGTCTGATGCATTAAAAGTGATGCTTGAAAATATCGAGCAACTCAGTACTAAAGAGAAAGCACTTGCTGCCCACTGTCTTTTAACGGCTATGGATACCAAGATTGATAGCGATGTGGAATCCGAATGGGTAAAACTTGCAGAATCTCGCAGCTCAGAGCTAGAGTCTGGTGCGGTAAAAAGCATTAGTTGGGAAGAGATAGAAAAGGATCTTAATTAAAAGATGCTTCCTGTTTCCTTTCACCCAGAGGTTAAAAGGGAAATAAAAGAGTCGTTTGATTGGTATCAAGAACAGTCATTGGGTTTGGGTCACGAGTTTACCCAAGAACTCAAGGAAGCCATCGATTCAGTTAGCTCTTTGCCATCGGCATGGACAAAAATGGGGCAAACTCATCGACGCTTTGTCTTAAGCAGGTTCCCATACTCTATTATTAATAAAATTATCGAAAACAGGGAAATTAGTGTGGTAGCTATTATGCACAACCACCGAAAACCAGGGTATTGGCACGAACGCGGCTAAAAATACGCTCAAGCAACTCCCTCCGGTCGCTGGGACGCTAACACGTGGGCTGGCTCACTTCGCTCGGATTTTAGCCCACAAGCTAGCGCCCCTTATTAGAAAGTTATATTCCAGTGATGACGAAGTCTATTGCATCTATCAGCAGTTCTCTGGACTGCTCCAGCGAACCAATGCGCTCCTTGAGCACGTCTTCGGGTATAGAACAAAGCTGTTGCGGTAGAAATAAGTATGTTGTGCCCTCAAATTCTATCTCCGGCGTCAGCTTCTTCATGTAAAAACTGTTTCTAGTTGTTAACGGTACAACCAACCTTGTTGTCAATTGATCAATTACAGAGTTTTGAACATCAACAAGAAAAGGGTAAGCTTCGTGAGTCTTCTTGCTTGGGTTTCTGTAAACGTCAAATTGCGCCATTAGAAGTTCCTGTACTCATCACCTAAACAACCGTTCTCAGCAACGAATTCGTTGTATGCAGCTATGGCAGCTTTGTTTTCTTTTTTCCATTTCTCTGCTTCAATACTTTTTAGCTTGTCTTTAAGTGCTTGCTCTAAGGTCGCAGACAGATTAACTTTTAAACTTCGAGCTTTTTGCAATAAGTCGCTATTTAAGCTTAGATTTGTCGCTTTCTTGGGTGCATTGATGTCATATAAATCTTGCATTAATTACTCCAACTAAGTTTAACACCAAGTATACGCATGCAAATGCGCATTGCAAAGCATAGTTGGAATATAACAAACGCATTAACACTCGCTGTGTTCGCTGAACCATATAAACGCAGGGCCGCTTCGCTATTGTGCCCTACGCGTTATCGCCCATTTTTGAAAAGTTATGTGCTAAAGGGAATTTTATGCAATCTATTAACAATCAAACTTTTAAAATAATTTCATCGATAATCTTAGTCCAAGGAGGTATTTTATTTTTTTGGTTTTTTACATCTGAAAATTTTATTGCCTCGTTAGGCTTCTCAACATTAACAAATGCGAGTGCTTTGGCTTGGTGTACCGCTGCTTTGGTCGTCGTTATATATGTGTGGGGTGCAGCTAGTATCTCAAATGTACGCGAGCATATGTTTAAGTTTAATAAACTAAAATTTTTGGCTTTAACAGGAGCGCTGGTATCTGGCGTCTTTGAAGAATTAGTATTTCGAAAATTATTAATGGATTATCTTCAAGAAGAAGGCTTTGGTAATTTCATACAAATCATTATTTCAGGTTTAGCATTTGGACTAGCTCATTTAGTCTGGGGTGGTAAGGCTTTATCAGCAGCTATTAATGCCACTTTTTACACTTTTTTCTTGGGAGCTGGACTTGCTCTTGTCTACATAATCAGTGATAGAAACTTAGCTCTTTGCATTGTTGCACATACAATAGTAACTGGCTTAATAGAACCTGGGTTAATAAAGTCAGCGTTATTAGACAAGCTGGGATATTTCAAGGAACGCACATAGCACTAAACAAACGCATATCGGGGTCGAAACACCCCATACTTGAACTACTTAGTGTTTTTTAATAGGTGAAATGCGCACCTTAAGCTGAGGCAACTTGCCTTGTGCTTATTATTAATTTGTTTATCAAAAGGATTGATATGCTGTACATAATATTCACTGCCCTTCTTTGCTTTCTGGGTATTTTTACATTTATCCCTAAATTCAAAAGCGTTATCGAACGCCATGATGTCGGCATAAACTTTTTTCTCACTCTTATTGCAACGTTGGTTGGCGTTCTGTTAGCCATCTCCTTTACCAATTACGAAGCCGAACAGAAAGAAAAGCATGATGTTATTAAGCTTTTAAATTCATCAATATCGTCAGTAAAAACATGTTATGAATACAGCGAAGAATTAACGGAGTTTTTTAACTCGTTACCAGAAGAAGACAGCTTAAGGGATGAGTTCTATATAAAAAATCCACCACCATACCCAGATTATTTAGACACGTTTTTAATGCAAAATATCGTAAGTAAAAACTTGTCAGGAACCACATTAAGTGAGTTGAATGAATACTTAATTAATCTCAAAAGAAGTCGAACTTTTAATGCACCTTTATATCTCAAGGTATTAGAACAAACATTGAAACTTTTAGAGCTAGAAGTCGCCTTCCAAAAGGATATTATAAGCGAAGTTCAACTGGATGCAGAGATAAGTGAATTGGACGACATCTTAACATCAAGTTATTAACCTGCAGCTTTGATGTTACTTACTAACTGAACGAGCCCGAGTTTTATGGAAAAATATGAAAACTAAAATATTTACTACAGTATTAATATGCGCATTCTTAAATGGATGTGCCGCAACCGCTAATAAAGCTGCAAATGATTTTCTTGATGGCGCCAGTTCCAGCGCTGAATCAAGGCGTCAAAAACAATCAAACTTCCCACACCAAGGAAGGTCTGACCCAGACAATGAATTCATTGAAGACACAATGTCTGGCGTACTTACTGCAATTTTTCGAGGTATGTTTGGTTCTGATGATGACAACGATTAGTAAAAACCCGACCAACGAATACTTGTTTTCGATAACAGATTACCCCTTTTAAAGTTAAATCATGGAGGATTAAAAATGAACTTAAACGCAACACTAATAGGGCAAATTGCTTTTGCCTTAAGTATTTTATGTGCTGTTGCTGGCTACGTACTTGGCAAAAGAAAAACCAACACTCCAAAACTAATGGCTCTATTAGGCTTCATTTTTGGTTTTATTCCGCCGCTAGGACCTATTTTCATTTTAGTTTTAGCATTAAAGAAAGATGTATATAGCGCTTCAGAAATACAGCCTTAAGCAATGACTCTTAAAACTCAACTATAGTAAAGATAGTGAACTTTTTATGAAGTAACTCTCATTGGTACTTCTGAGTACATGAGATAAAAGCTTGCGCAAATTAATCCAACAACCGCATATAAAACAGCGAAAGAAATAAAGATTCTGGCTTAAGATACAGTATCTAATTTTATCCATTTTGTTAGATTTTTAGTGTGCATTTTGGAAGCACAAAAATCTAACTTAAAGGAAGAATTCATGAGAACTGATAGCACAAACGAAATTGTAGTGTTGAACGAAAATGAAATAGAGCAGGTAAGCGGTGCTTTTCTTGCAAATATCGGAATGGGCGTGGTTGGTGCAGCTGCATGGATGGGCGCGTATGCCATGTCAGGGTGGTCGTCTGGATTGAGTGGCTCTGGTTTTCTGGGCGCAGCTGCTGGAGGATTTGTTCATGGCGCAGGAGGTTTTAATGCAGTAAGTGCATCTGCCGGCGCCGCAACATCTGGTGCCGTCGTATATCTTACCTCAACTGATGATGAATAAATGAAATGAGTACGGGGGAGGTTATACTCCCCTCAATGTTAAACTAAAGGAGTTGGCCATGAATCAATTTAAAAGTGCTGCAATTGTGTTTTTTTCGGTATTTTTCTCACTATTTTTCGTGCAAGCTGCTTTTGCTGTTTTCGGAATAAAAGAGCATGCGCTATTGCTCACCATTTGCGTTATTTTAAGCGCTTCTTTATCTAATCAATTAACGCTTAAACTATTTAAGGTTAGTAGCTCTGATAACCAACTTTGAATATAGAAGTGTTACGCTTGAGGATATTCGTCAGAATGAAAATAATGAAAAATATCGTATTTGAGCCTCAACATGCATTCATACTTTGCTTTGCAAAAGTTCGATTAACGCTAGTAAAGTCTACCTTAGAATAGCAAACGGTAAACAAGCCTATGCGTGCTTTACTTAAGAAAATTGATCAGTTTAGATACAAGAAATTGTTCGAAATACGGCAAGATGAGCACAACATAGGCGAAGTGTTGATTGTTAAAAATGCCTGGTCTGAAAAAACTCACGCATTTATGCTCAAGCATAATATTAAGGCTCTGCGACTTACCGACTCTTACGGGTTCAAGGGCCAAGATTTGTCATTTTTATCATCGCTCACCTTTTTACGCAGCTTGGAAATATATTGTTGGGATGCGAAAGGTTTGAAAATTGTGGAGTCACTGCCGCAATTAGAGGTATTGGGGCTACAATATGAATCACATCAAAAAATGGATTTGTCGAACTTCACAAAGTTGCGGGTTGCACTACTTCGATGGTCAAAAGGACTGGACACTTTATTTACGCTACCGACAGTAGAGTTGTTGAACATACAAAACTATCCTTCTGAAGATCTTACTCCCATTCTGTCTATGACACAATTGAAGAAGCTGTACATTACTTCTCGTAAGCTGAAGACTTTGACGGGCATTAGACAGTTACCTCAACTTGAAGTGCTCGACTTATATAATTGCCCTTTCTTAACATCATTAGATGGCACAGAGAAGCTGAAAAAGCTCCACACACTTGAAATTAAAGCGTGCAAGCGTATGGGTGACAGGACTATTACTGCTAAGCCAGCATAAACAACAACATTGATTTTTCTGCATTGTGCAGTGTATTAATAGAAACCACAGAAACGTTTTTTCACGTTAACAATCAACAAAGGCAGTCAATATAATGCCCTTTAAAAAACTAGCGCTGATTATTGTCTCTCATGTGGTTATCGCCTTTGCTGGCTTTGCTTTAGGTATTTATAGCTTACCCTTACTCACCGCTCCCGCTTCTCCTTCAAACGAAGCACTAATAAAAGCAAGTAATAGCGCTACGTTTACCACCCATTTTGTTGAAGATTTAGAAGACAGTGACTTTTTGCACTGGGGTGAAGGTATCGTGTATATCTCTGATAAACAGATTGCGTTTCAAGGAAAACTAGCGCCCGGGCCAGATTACAAACTGTATTTGTCACCAGAATTTGTTGAGACCGAAGATGACTTTCTTCGCCTTAAGCATCTCATGGTAAAAGTGGGTAATGTAGACACATTTAACCACTTTATGGTGCCTGTTCCTAACACTGTAAACCCACAGCAATACTCAAGTGTTATTGTGTGGTGCGAATCTTTTGGACAGTTTATTACATCGGCCCGTTACCAGTAGAAAAGATTCACACTCGCTTAAAAAATGTTTACTTTAGCGCTGCGCTCTTGCACTCTACGTTTTAGTTTTTTTAAGCGTTTGCTAACTATATTATTTATAGGGAAATAAATATGAAATACCTCTTAATATTGCTTGCTGTTGCACTCACTGGTTGTAGCAGCACACAGGTAACTTCAAACAATACCCAAAGCACCAACTCGCCGTTAGGCTATTCTGACACTATGGAAATCATTCGCGCCGCCGCAGCTGCAGCGCCAGAAAAAATAAAGGGCGAATACACTTTAAAAATAAAAGCTGCAGGCTCACAAAGACGTCATCTATTTTTGAATACCGAAAACGACTATCGTGATCAGCGCAATGTAACTATAGCGTTATCTCCAAGTGTAATATCAGATTTATCAAAACAATACGGATTAGACCTTGAACGTTTTTTTGTTAATAAAACACTGAAGGTAAAAGGCGAAGCACAACGAGTGAAGATTTATTTTATGCGTGCTCCTAGAGTACCTAGCACTAAATATTACTATCAAACACACATTCCAATTACCAACATATCACAGCTACAAGTAATTTAAATAAACTGCGCAAACACAGAGGGCAAAGACCTACTAGACAAAGGTTTAGTACCGAACATCACTGATAGTTGCGATGATAAAAGCATAACAAACACTCTGATGGATTTTGTGGAGTGTTAGGCTTAGTTACTAAACGAGCCTAGGTTATATAAAAAAACAATAAATAATGAAAAGGAAACAGCAATGAAGAAACTTTACCAACTTGCCTTTGTCTGTATGGCCATTGTGATGGGAGGATGCGCAAGCTTACCGTCACCAGAGGAAATGCGTGCAGCAACAGCAAACTTTACCGTACCGCAATTGCCTGAAGAGGGCAAAGCCATGGTATACGTAGTTCGCCCTTCCTCACTAGGTGGATTAATTCGTTTCAACGTTTTCGTTGACGATAAAGAAGCTGAATCTGAAATGGGTTATACGCGTGCATCGCAGTATGTTTATTTCAATGTAGAGCCGGGCGACCACCAAATTCTTTCAAAAGCCGAGAACTGGGCCGAAGCAAATGTAACAGTAAAGGCGGGTGACGTAGTTTTTCTACAGCAAGAGCCATCTATGGGCATTTTGATGGCGCGCAATAGCCTATTTAAATTGCAAGACTACGAAGGAAAGTACCACGTAAAAACACTTAGCGAAGGCACTATTATTAAAACCAACAAATAGTTGCTTTGCGTTTTAAGATACTAGCGGGCGCCATATGGTAGCCCGCTTTTTTATGATGATTCGTAACATTTCATTACAGTTCATAAATTGAACAACACACCTCAAGCGCATATGCTTAACTAAATACCATTGGATTTTGTGTAAAAGGATAAAATATGAAGTGCGATAAACTAACCACTAAGATGAGCTTATGTTGGGGTGCAGCCATTATTTGTGCCGCAATGTTTGATGCACCTGAATTTTTCACCTTAATACTACTACCAATACTTGCCTTCACTTCAATAGCAAACGTTAAGAAATAGAGTTACGGCAGCTATTTTCAAAACACGCTCGCGGTGGTTTGTATTGATAAAGATGTTTAAGCACGACACAGGCTGGTATACTTCCCGCTTTACCATGTCGTTATTTAAGGTTTGTTATGTCGTTACCTCCATGCCCACACTGCCAGTCTGAATATGTTTATGAAGACCAGTCTTTATTGATATGCCCTGAGTGCGGCCACGAGTGGAACCCTAATGACGTTGAAGAAGAAACTTCAGCAAACGATGCGAACGGCACGCCGCTTGTTGCTGGCGACAAAATTACACTGGCGAAAGATCTAAAAGTAAAAGGCAGTTCGCTAATTCTGAAAATTGGTACAAAAGCCGTTATTCGCCACGTGAAAGAGAGTAAAGACCACCAGCTAGACTGTAAAGTAGACGGTGCTGGCGAGATGATGCTAACGGCACAATTCGTAAAAAAAGCCTAAAAGCTTAGAAATTGGCTACTTCGCTCACGATAGTGTCGGCTAACAAGCTAATGGCTTTTGACGACACTTTTTGAGGATTCACCAAACACACCCCCATATGCCCCAATTCAGGTAGTTCTGCCGAACTTGGCAAAATGTGTAGCCCAGGTGGCACCGAGCTTTTTGCTAGCACTGTAATTCCCAGCCCTTCGTTTATAGCCGTTTGAATACCGTTAAGGTCGGCAATGGTGTACACCACCTGCCATGGCTTTTTGCTTGCGTTAAGCAGATGAATAGCACGCTTTCTATACGTACAAGGGTTAGGTGCAGCAATAAGCGGTAGCTTGCTGGGAATGCTATTTACAAAGCGCTGGCTACCTACCCATACAAGCTGGTCGGTTGTGATATAACCGTCTTGATTAGGGTCTGGTGTCTCTTGTAACGATAATATTAAATCGAACTGGCTTTTTAACGGCTCACTAAGTAAATCTTTACTTAACGCACAATGCACTTCCAATGAAATTTCAGGGTAGGTTTGCGTAAACTGCCGAATAATTTTTGGCATTAAGATTGTAGAAAACTCGCTGGGGATCCCAAGTTTTATGTTGCCCGTTACCTGCGGTTTACCAAATTCAGCCATGGCTTGGTCGTTTAGCGCTACTATTTTTTCGCCATAGGCTAACAACTTGCTGCCAGCCACCGTAAGCGACAGCTTATTTTTGTCACGAGAAAACAGCTTTTCTCCTACCATTTCTTCTAACTTTTTTATTTGCAAACTGATGGCTGGCTGGGTTCGCTGAAGTTGCTCTGCACACTGCGTATAGCTTCCGGTTTGCGCAATGATCACAAAAGAACGAAGGAAGTCGATAGACAAGTTTTTCATAACCACCACATCAATTTAGTTATCAGTTTAGTTAAAACGCAAGGCAAACTTAACGCCACCCGCATAGTTTATGCAGCTGCTTTAATTGCACAGCAACCTCATTTAATAAAGTTATGATGCCATATTTTTTATTAATTTTATTTATTCTTTTTTCAGTTCTACCATCAACCCATTCAAAGCGCGTGCAAAATAAGACAGATAAGGAGCAAGCATGAACAGCCTTAACAACAACCTACACCAAATAGACCCCGATATTGCAGAGTTTATCGAGCAAGAAAATGTTCGACAGGAGCATCATATCGAGCTAATTGCTTCAGAAAACTACGCCAGCAAAGCAGTGATGCAGGCACAGGGCAGCCAGCTTACCAACAAGTACGCCGAGGGATACCCCACAAAGCGTTACTATGGTGGTTGTGAGGCAGTAGATAAGGTTGAGCAGCTTGCTATTGACCGCGCAAAAGCGCTTTTTGAAGCCGACTATGTAAACGTTCAGCCGCACTCTGGTTCGCAGGCCAATACTGCCGTTTATATGGCACTCCTTAACCCCGGCGACACAATTTTGGGTTTAAGCCTTGATCATGGCGGGCACTTAACTCATGGTGCAAAACCTAATTTTTCGGGCAAGCTATATAATGCTGTTCAGTATGGTTTAAACACCGAAACCGGTGAAATTGACTACGAACAGGTGCAGCAATTAGCTGAAACACATCGCCCTAAAATGATTGTGGCAGGGTTTTCTGCTTATTCTCGTGTAGTGGACTGGCAGCGTTTTAGAGACATTGCAGATAGTGTAGGCGCCTATTTGCTTGTTGATATGGCCCATGTAGCGGGGCTAGTTGCGGCGGGAGTTTATCCATCCCCTATTAATGCTGCGCATGTGGTAACTACCACTACCCACAAAACCCTTCGCGGCCCACGCGGCGGGTTGATTATGTGTAAAGCTAACCCCGAGCTTGAGAAAAAGTTTAACTCGCTTATTTTTCCAGGCATTCAAGGCGGCCCATTGATGCACGTTATTGCGGCAAAAGCGGTGGCATTTAAAGAAGCAATGAGCGCTGAGTTTAGAGCCTATCAAGCCCAAGTAGTTAAAAACGCGCAAGCAATGGCAACAGTATTTATGCAGCGTGGTTTCGACGTAGTGTCAAACGGTACCGACAACCACATGTTCTTGCTTAGCTTAATTAAGCAAGATATGACGGGTAAACAAGCCGACGCCATACTTAATAGCGTAAACATTACCGTGAACAAGAATACGGTACCAAACGACCCACAGTCGCCATTTGTAACCAGTGGGATAAGAATTGGTACGCCTGCTGTCACCTCACGTAACTTTGATGAGAGTGATTGTACACAGTTAGCAGGCTGGATTTGTGACGTGTTACTTTCACCGGAAGATGAAAGCGTTGTGGCAAGGGTAAAAGACAGTGTAGCCACGCTAACCGCCGCTCGCCCGGTTTACACTAAGTAAAACTTTCCACCGTTAAGGCAAGGCATGCACGCCCAACCGCATGCTTTGCCTTGTGTTTTCTATTACTTGTATTTTAGCAAGCTCTCGAACTTAATTTAGGTAATGCCAACACCTTGCTACAGCGAGCGAATATGACCGTTGCATGTTGCTACCATTACTCGCCATACTAACTTGGCACGTTCGTTAAACTCTCGAACAGGCACACCCCACGCTTTTTCCATTGCGTTTTGCCATACGCTGCACTGCGCTATATCGTTTGAGTGTATTGGCGCAAGAGACAAGCTAATTCGCAATGCTTCTAACCAATCGTTAAACACCACATCACGCTTTCCCTGCTCGCGCAGCTGGCTTATCTGTAAAGAAGCCTGTTGCTTAATGCTCTGTAGCCTGCGGTAAATAACGCGAGGATCTTCCTCTTGCCCAAGTAGATAAAGCTCGCGTTCTATATCGAATGCATTATGCCAACGCATGGTTTGCTCTTTTTCTTGTCCACAGCCAAGTAGGGTTAGCAACACGGTAATAAGAAGAAAAGGCTTTAATAAAGCCGCCATATGAAAGCCCATTGCGTGATTTTGATTAAAGCGCACCAAACGGCAACCTCAAAAAATATAGATGGTATTAGTATAGAAGAGGTTAAATGAATCGAACTAAGATTGAACTCATTAATTAGTTTAACTAGCGCTAGTAAAACCACTTCCACCAGATAAACACGAAAAGAAAACCAAATAGATAGACAAGCCCAATAATACTTAAAATCTTCACAGCTTTACTAGGTGCTGCGTCGGGATGCAGCTCGGTTTTCTGCACTAACTTATGGTTAAGCCATGCAAACACTGGCGTGGTAATAAATGCCAACGTCATTGCAAACCCTAACATGGCAAGTAATGCCGACTTAAAGAACATAACAATGGTAAAACTTACCGCGGCCATAACCAGCAGTACTGGGGTAACGAGTTTATCGCGCCACGCTTTACCGCGATCCGCCAGTAAGCTAATACCTTCAGCCACTACGCGGGCATAACCATCGTACACCGTAAGTGCCGAGCCAAAAATACATAAGAATGCGACCATAGCAATAAGCCAATGAGACCAGCTGCCAATGGTACTTGAATACATACTTATAAGCTGATGGGAAAAACCAATTCCGCTAGTACTAAGTGTTTCACCACTGCCATAAACAATAAGCGCGCCTAACCCTAAAAACAGCAGCGCCAATAGCGCAGTAACACCGTAACCTAAATTGAAGTCGAACAACGCCGTTTTGGGTGTAACTGCACGGTGTTGGCATTGTCGTTTTAACCACAAAGACGTAATAGATGAAATTTCAATAGGTGCCGGCATCCAGCCCATGGTTACTACCAAAAAACCGAGCGTTGCCAATGTATAAGGAGAAGGAGGGTTTGCAGGCGTTTGCGCAGGATTGTAATTCGACAGTGCAACAAAAAATACTGCAACGGTGGCTATTACCAGTACGCCCATTATCAGTTTGGCAATGTTGTCTAGCCCTTCGAAATGCCCAGCAAGAATGATAAGTAGAATAAGCGCAAGCACTATGGCAGCAGACAGCGAAATAGCGATATCGAAAGGAATAAAATACGACAGCAAACTTGCGGCGAATAGCAGCAGTGCAGCGGCGTTTACCACGCTTGCCACACTGTTAAGCGCAAGTGCCATAACAAGGTAGCGTTTGCCCATGGTCGCATAGCCCTGTTGCAGCGTTTGCTTGGTGCTGATGGTATAGCTTACCCCTGCCCTAAAGAAAGGGTATTTCAATACGTTTACCGCAAGGATAAGTAGCGCAAGCTGCCAGCCAAATTTGGCTCCGGCTTGGGTAGACGCTACCAAATGGCTGCCACCAACAGCTGCTGTGGCCATTAACACGCCGGGCCCTAATAACTTTAACAGTGCTACACAACGAGCAAACAACGATAAGTGGGCAATGGACGACAAGGCAACCTCTTGATTTCAGTTTAATTTTAATAAAGCCTTGCCGTACCTTAGCAGGTTAATTGGGCATGGAAAAGCTAGAAGGAATACATTGCGCCAGTGAATAAGAACGCGCTGTTATCGCTATAATCGCCCCGCTCAAACCCTTCACCTTTAAACAAATAAGCACCACCTAACGACAAGCGCAATTCAGGGTACAGCCAATAGCGCCAGCGTGCTTCCACCTGATGACCAATAAAACTGTCTACCGCTTCAGGGGCTTTTTGATACCAATAGGCTTTGTACCCAAGCATGATGTTGTGCTGACGAGTTGGCTTACTAACGCTACGAAGACCAAAGGTTTTAAGGTTGCGACGTTGAAAACCTTGATATACATCGGTTGGGCCAAAGTCGAAGCGACGAACACCATACAGGCTATCAAAATCTGAAATAGTATTGTCGGTGTTATCATTGTCACCGCTGATGTAATCAACTTCTGCGCGTAAGAACGTGTTGTCGGTAATTTGCTTACCTACATAGCCAAACAGCATATAAGCACGCACGTCTTTTTCATCAACGTCGTTAGGCGACGCACTTTCGTGGGCACTACCAATTTGCCCAATTATTTCTGCGTTCGCTTTCCAGCCTTGCCCTAGCGGTTTGGTGTAATCAAGCGACAGGGTATACAAATCACGGTTTCGGGTAGCCAGATCAGCGCTGTCTTTTTCTTTCAACCAATAGCTTTGAATGCGCGTGTTTTTGCTGGGCGACTGGGCGTAAAAACCGAAGAATTTGCGCTCGCTAAAGCTTTTATCAATGCCTCGTGAATTGGAGTCTATGCTGTCGCGATCGTTAGGAAAGCGAGACACCGGAAGTAAATACACACCGTTCACTAGCCAGTCATTAAACTCGCCTTCTACAACAAGACCATCGTAGCTGTTGGTCGCGTTTCGATAAATCGCCTTTGCCAGTAGTCGCCTGCTGCCATAATCTAATTCCATGCGGCCAAATTTAATCGCATTGATACCTTCAATACTCTCTGGTTTGTAGCTAACAAATAACTGTACAGGCTCTAATGTATTAACTTGGTTTGAACCAAGTGTAGGGTCGTTTTCATCTAAAAACGCGCGAGAGTCTCTGATATCTAATGTAGCGCTAACATTGTTATAGTTAAGCGTGGTCTTAAAGATTATGCGGGTAGATATGCGCTGGTTACTTTGTTCACGACTTTCTGCAGACGTTGGAAATATGGGGTTATTTAGCGCTTCATAGCGCACACGATAAGAGCCTGAGAAATCGACGGTAAGCTGGTCTTTCGCTTGATTGCTATCGCCAATCGCTGAGGTAGCGTAGGCCGGTGTTATTACATAAATAACGCCTATAAAAAGTGCGCTTAACGAACTAACTACCCTAAATCTTCTCTTCAGCATTATGCCTTTTAACGCCTTGCGTGCAAGCACACGAATAGAAGAAGCTAAGCCGTACATGTAAAACACCTAAAAAATGAGTAGAACTGGCTGAAGTATATAGCTTATTTAGAATTACGCATTAACCTTCTTCATATCAAACGCAAGCTATTGTGGTTAATAGGTAACGGTTAATCAGCAATGGTTAGCAGATAATGGCTAACAAATATGAGAATTCGCTATGCAAAACCAAACACCTATTGCATGCCAACTGTACGACTATATTGAAATTGCCTGCATGTATAACCTGCACGTGATGGTTACGCTTAAAAACGATGCTGTGTCGTTGTCTTGGCTGTCTAGTGAAGATAAACACGGCGAAAAGAAACCTGTGAAAGGCCCGCATACAGAAAAAGCCAATGCAATAGACATTACAGGCTTTGCGAAAACCACAAAAATGCTAACCACTGATATGGGAAAAATTGAGTGCGTAGCGCTACTACCTCTTAGCCACATGGCCCAAAGCGACGCACAAACAAGCGGTATATCGGCAGATAAAGAACAGAAGGAAATGGTAATGATAGCCCTTACCGACATTGTGTCGCTTACCGCCATCACTAAAAACCCGCATTTTAGCGTAGTTCACTTCTAATTTTTAAAGGGCTGCGCTACAGTGCGCCAGAATTACAAACGTATTAGTGCGTTAAGCCAAGCTAGTTCAATGCCTCTCTAGCTAAGTACAGGACTAGATACAGGGCTAAATACAGAGGTAATTCATTTACGCTGTTTTCACCGCCAGGCAGCGCCCCAAAACAACACAAGTCAATAAAACACAATACAATTCAACATCTTAACCATTAAGACCAATTTCATGAACCGACATCTTTCTGCCGTCACTTTCTTTGTTGACGATTACGAACCTGCCATTCGCTATTTCACAACAGTTTTAGGCTTCGCCGTTACCGAAGATAAAGTAACCGGTGAGGACTCTCGCTTTGTATTGATAACACCGCCAAATTCAAGCATGAGCTTATTATTATCGAAAGCTAAGACTAGCGAAGAACGTGCACTTATTGGCAAACAGGCGGCTAACAAGGTATTTCTTATTTTGCACACCGATGACTTTTATCGCGACTACGAACATATGCTGGCAAATACTGTAGAGTTTTTAGAGGCACCAAGGGAAGAGTCTTACGGCATTGTTGCCATTTTCAAAGACTGTTACGGTAATAAATGGGATTTGATACAAACCGCATAAAACACGTAAAAGAAGATAGATAGTTAAATGCACATGTATTAGAAACAGTTGTAGTAAGAGGAGTACCCACCGTGCACGCCATGAAACGTTCAATTATTGCTGATGTTGTTGCTATAGCGGCAATTGCACTGTTAATTACCGTAACGTTTTACTGGATAGAAGCACGCCGCGAAGTCATCATTTTATGCGACAACTTTACGCCCGGCGTGTCTAAACGAAGTGTAGAGCGCCAGCTCGACACGGCTGACTTACTTATTTGGGATACCACCTTTGTTGCCAATGGCAGCACAATTGAAGCATACAGCCCGCTGCACTTTGGCATTATGCAGTGCAGCGTAGAATTTAATAAACAAGATATAGTGGTGTTCTCTATTGTTGAGTAAAAAGCACCCACTGTGCATCATTTAAAATCCTAAAACCTACCCCTTTTGGTGCAACGTTTACATGTGCGCAACACCCTGTTCACTGGTGTGCTAAAAGTCGTAAAGGCAAACTTACCAAGCCCATTCTTTGTGCAATGTTTAACTTGGCGTGTTGCTGTAACCCATTGTGATGTAAACGTATAATTACGCTGTGTCTTCTTAGCTTTTTTTCTTAGGTAATTGGCTTTTATGCAAAAAACAAATCACAGTGTTGTCGAGGATGTCTTCGCCCTAGTAAGCGCCGGCTTGTTTGTTGCCTTCGGTGTTTTTCTTTTTCAATCGCAAGACCTAATGGTAGGTGGTGCGGCTGGTCTAGCGCTTCTTGGTACATATGCGTTCGAGATGAACTTTGGCCTGTTATTCTTTCTAATTAACTTACCATTCTACGCCCTTGCGTGGACGCAAATTAGCAAGCGTTTTACCATAAACACATTCATTTCTGTTACCACGGTGTCAGTGCTAACTGAGCAAATTCCCGCGTTTGTTGATATTAGCCACGTAAACCCGTTTTTTGCTGCTGTGTTCGGCGGCATTTTAATAGGCGTGGGCATGCTTATTATGTTTAGGCACAGCTCTAGCCTTGGTGGTATCGGTATTATGGCGTTTTATCTACAGCAGCGTTTTAACCTTCGCGCGGGCTACTTCCAGTTAACGGTAGATACCCTAATTCTGTCGTGCGCATTGATGTTTATTGCATGGCATTTAGTGCTTATTTCAATTCTTGCGGCGTTTTGCTTGAACATGGTTATTTCACTTAACCACCGCCCAGAGCGCTATTCGCCAGCAAAACCAGATGGCCAAGCAAAAACCAATAGCGCTGCGAATGTTGTTAGCGACTCAAATACCGTTAGTGCTTCAAGAGCCTTTAGCGCACCGGAAGAAGAGCACGTTGAAGATATGCTAGACGGTGATCTGCACCCTCAAAACGGTTAACGTTTGCTTTTGAAAAGACAGGCGATTAGAAGCCTGCAAATAAAATTTACGTAGAACATAAAAAAGCCCGATGTATTTTGTGTACACCGGGCTTTCTTGTATCTGTACTGCTAATATCGCGCTAACTAATTCGAAGGTTTTGTTTCACCTTGAGTCTTTGGGTTGCCCTGTTTCGCTCTGTTTCGATTTAGCTCAACGCTGCGTTATATATTTGTATTTTATGAAAAGCCTGCGACCTTACTGCTTCTTTTGTACCGGTCTTGACGTTCGACTTACTACTCCACGATTCACTCTTGGACGAGAATACGAAGTACGCATACAAACCTCACTTATGAGTTAATGTCTGCTGCAGTTGTAGGTGAAAAGCTCACCTCAATCCCACATACCGACCACAACAGTATAAACCCAAACTGGTAGCAAACTACTTATTCTTTTGTTGAATAGTACTTCATAGACGTTGATATAATGGTAGGCACGCTAATAAAAAAGCAGCTTACATGGCAGTATTAAAGATATTTTACGATGCGCGGCACGCGTTGAGACACCCGAGTCATTAATTCATAGTCGATAGTGCCTGCGCATTGTGCAACCTCGTGTATAGAAATATGTTCTCCCCATAGCTCTACCATGTCGCCCATGCTGACATCGGCAATGTCGGTAACGTCAATAGTGATCATATCCATAGACACCCGCCCCACTAATGGCGCTCGCTTACCGCGCACCATCACGGGCGTGCCGTTAGCGCAGTGCCTTGGGTAACCATCGGCATAACCTATGCCCACCGTTGCAATTTTGCTGGGTCTGCTGGCAACCCATGTTTGCCCATAGCCTACGCCCTCGCCTTTAGGTACATCACGAATAGCTAGAATGCTCGAACGTAGGGTCATCGCAGGCATAAGCGACAAACCGGTATCACTTTGAGTAGATACTCGCCCGCCATATACACCTAAGCCCAAACGGTTCCATTTGGCGCGGCTTGTCGGCCAGTTAGCTGCCGCGGGTGAATTGGCTAAGCTCAGCGGCAATTTTTGAAGTGAGTCTACTTGTGCAACTACCGCTTCAAACGCACTTAGCTGCGCTTGGGTAAATGGGTTATTGGTATCATCCGCACTGGCAAAATGAGTAGCAAGCACAGTTTCATCGCTTAGCAGCGATGCATACTCTTTCACAATGCGCGGCAGTTCGTTTAGTGGAAAACCCAAACGGTGCATGCCACTGTCTGCTTTAAGCCATATATGCGGGCGCTTGCCTGCGGGGCATGCGTTTAGCCATTTTAGCTGCGCCTCACAATGCATTACCAAAATACAATTGTGCTGAAATGCCATTTGGCATTCTTTGGCCTGGTGAGCCCCTTCAAGCACTACAATTGGCGCGGTAATGCCAGCATCGCGAAGGGCTACCGCCTCCTCCATAATCGCTACCGCAAAACGTGAAGATACGTGTTGTAAAATGCGCGCTATATTTACTGCACCGTGTCCGTAAGCATCGGCTTTTATAACCGCCATAGAACCGCTTTGCGGTGCCATGGCCGCAAGCTGCTTAAAATTATGCAGCACTGCGTCGGCGTGGATAATAGCTTGCGTTTGTCGACTCACAAAAACACGGTCCTTGAATAGGGGTTACCAAAAAATAAGGGCGAAATTGTATCATGAGTTTATACAAAACGGGCTGTTGAATAATAGACAAAGCGCGCACTGCTATTTCCCCTTAAGCTAAATGCCGTTATCCTTCCCACTGTTTACTTACCGCTACAGTAAAGGTTAATTAATGTCTTCAGAAAAAATGGGGCTTCACGCACTAGCTAAATCGCTTAATAACATCGTTTCAGAAGGAAGAAACACCCTGTCTAAAGATATTGATACCTTGTCTACCACTGGCATTTTAACGCGCATAAATAATGAGGACGCTACCGTTGCTAATGCAGTAGCAAGCCAAATTGATAACATTGCCCGCGTGGTTGATGCGGCCACAGTGAGTATAAAAAACAATGGCCGACTTATTTATATTGGGGCTGGCACTAGCGGCAGATTAGGCATTTTAGATGCAGCAGAATGCAGGCCAACATTCAGTGTTCCAGATGGCGTTGTAGTAGGCGTGATTGCAGGCGGAGAAACCGCCATTCAGCATGCTGTTGAGGGTGCCGAAGATGATACCGAAGCAGGCAAAACCGACTTACAAAAGTTAGCGCTTAATGAGAAAGACACCGTGGTAGGTATTTCGGCAAGCGGGCGCACGCCTTATGTCAGCGCTGCACTGGAATATGCCTCATCAATAGGCTGCACCACAGGCGCTATTGCATGTAGCCCGAACGCCGCCATTTTTGAACCTGCCGACATCGCTATTTGCCCAGTTGTAGGGCCAGAGGTGCTAACAGGCAGCACACGCATGAAGTCGGGCACTGCGCAAAAACTGATTTTAAACATGATAAGCACGGCGACCATGGTGAAGTTGGGTAAAACCTACGAAAACTTGATGGTTGATGTTAACGCCACTAATGACAAACTAAAGGCAAGAGCGCTTCGCATTGTGATGCAGGCAACAGACTGCGACGAAAGTACGGCTGAGGCTGCACTGAACGCCAGTAACAACAGCGCTAAAACCGCAATTTTGATGGTGTTAACGGGCGCAAGCGCAGAACAGGCCACCAAGCAACTGGCCGAAAACAGTGGTTTTTTACGTAAAGCGCTTAATGCTGGCACTAATGAATGAGCTGACTTTACAAAAGCGTAAGTTGAATAAAGCTCTGAAAACACTCCGTCGAATAAAGCAGTTCAGGTAAAAGCATGCAGTTTATGAACAACCAAGGTTATATCACGCTTATAGAAGGTTGCAGAACACACAGTAAGCGCACAGCTATAACTCGTGCCATCCGCTTTCTTAGCGTTGTATTATTGCTTGGCGTAGCATTCGGGTGCACTTCAACATCAAAGCTAACCTCATCTTCACCTACTGCAGTTTCTGCAAGCCTTGATGATTACTCTGTTGAGCAGTTTGATGCGGCAAATTTGAGGGTGGGCGCCGAGCGATTTCCACAATACCTTCATTTACTCGATGGAAAACGTGTTGGCTTAGTGGTAAATCAAAGCGCGCGCGTTCGCACAGATTCATTAAATAATACTGGCACCAATACGCTTACAACATCTGACGAACCAGACACACATTTACTTGATGCATTGTTAGCGCAGAAGGTAGATGTAAAGGCAGTATTTTCGCCAGAGCATGGCTTTCGCGGAAATAAAGGGGCTGGAGAAAAAATAACAAGCAGCGTTGATGCAAAAACAGGCCTTCCTATTCATTCACTTTACGGCAAAACGAAAAAGCCCACGCCGGAGATGCTAGAAAATATCGATGTGCTGGTGTTTGACATCCAAGATGTAGGCGTGCGTTTTTATACGTACCTAAGTACGCTGCACTATGTAATAGAAGCGGCGTTTGAACACAACATTGACGTAGTGGTTTTAGACCGACCCAACCCCAATGGAAAACACGTTGATGGCCCTATTCTAGAAAGCGCTTTCTCATCTTTTATAGGTATACACCCTATTCCTGTGCTACACGGTATGACGTTAGGTGAACTTGCAAAAATGATGGTGGGTGAAAATTGGGTGACACACTCAGCAGCGACAACATCGCAGCTTACTGTTGTTCCCATTTCCCATTACCTTCGCACTATGCATTATTCACTTCCTGTTGCGCCAAGTCCTAACTTACCTAATGACGTAGCGGTAGCCTTGTACCCAACCCTGTGCTTTTTTGAGGGCACTGACGTAAGTGTAGGTCGTGGCACTAACCTTCCTTTTCAGCTTATTGGGCACCCTTCAATAGAACTTGGTGGTAACAAAATAACAGTTAAAGCCAATGCGGCAGCGCCTTACCCTAAACACGAAGATCAGGTTTTACTTTCTGCTGTATTTGAAACGCATGATGCACTGACAAAGGTGAGTACAGAAAGCGGTATTAATGTGCAGTTACTCATAAATACTTATCAAGCTTTTCAACAGGCAAAAAACGATAAATCAACATCTTCACTATTTTTCACTCGCCCAGAATTTTTCGATAAGTTAGCAGGCACTAACACATTACGAGAGATGATAAAAAATGGAAAAAGTGCTGAGGAAATTAAGCAAAGTTGGGCTGCAGATTTGCAAAAATTTAAAGCGCAGCGCCGCCCTTACTTACTGTATCCAGATGTCGAAAGCACTGAGTAAGTGAACACTTACATACACAAAGATTGATCTTCCATTTTGTTTGGTAAACTTGCTTGTTGAACACGTATCGCTGCAAAGGCTGCGATGCTGAAAAGTAAATACTCACACACTGTTAAAAACAGCTATTAATGGGTAGTTAAATTTTCCCACTACTCAGAAGGGTTTGCATTATTTTGTTCAACCAGTGTTGAAAGCTGCAGCTCTAAATTGGCTTTTCGTTGCTTCAATTTGTCTTTTTGCTCGCCGCTAGACTCGCTAATTTGCACATCTATTTCTGCAATTTCTTGAACCAGTAGGGCTTTATTATTTTCGTGCTGCTCAGCATGTTCTGCCTTGTCAAAAATAACATCCTCTGGCGATGGCATTTTACTGTCATCACTGTTTTCACTATGGCCATTGCTATTTACTTTCTCGCTATTTTCAACCGGCGATTTAGCCATCATTTTTAAACCGTCGGGTTGTGGCCGCTGATTTATAAAACCTGGCGATACTATTTCAATGTCTGCGTTGTGAAGCGAATCGAGCACGGCTTTATGTAAACGAGAGCGAGCCGACAGTAAGCTTTTCACTTCCAACAACAACCCAGAAACACGATAGCTAACTGAGAAATCACCAAGCCCAATTACCTGCACAAAAGGCTCGGTAAGGTTGGCATTGTCAGCTGCCTGCAAAAGGTACTTCTCTATTACACTATGATGGATGTCGTACCCTAAGCTAACATCCACACTCACTATTGCTCCCGACGCGCGGGTAACCGTTACGGGCGAATTAACCATTAACGTATTTGAAAATGCAATAAGCTCACGACTCTCGGTTTGTATTTCAGTGTCTAACAACCCCATTTCAGCAACGCGGCCGCTATAACCGTCGACCTTCACAAAGTCGCCCACTTTGAACGGGCGGTTAACTCTAAGCACAATACCTGCCATTAAGTTACCAACGATGGTGGTCGACGAAAAAGCGATGACACCAGATATAAGTACGCCAATTAGTGCAATAACTTGATTACGTGTACTTTCGCTAACGGGAAGTGACATGGCGATAATGACCGCCCCAATTATAGTAAGCACTAACATACTTACTTGACGCGGTAATTTTTGTTCGCTGCTAAGGTGGCTTTGCTTTCTTAGCAGCAAATAATGCATGGTGGTAAGCACGGCAACCACAAACACAATGGCAATGATCAACGGTAGGAAAGGGTCAACAAGCTGCTGCACCCATTGCAAAGCCTTTGATGGTTCCACACTAATGTCCTTCTTGTAATAACGAACGGTTTGGTTTTATGTTTACGTTAACGGGTGAGCGCCCGTGCGCTTCGATGTTGCCCATCAGCACATCGGTAAACGCCTGAAGTACGTGACTGGTTGCTTTAACCGCCACATCTTTATCTGGGTTTACGTTAACTACATAACTAAATGTTGCAATGATTATATCAGACGCCTCTGCCATCTCTTGTGCTACATACGGCATACGCATTGGCGCAAAAACAACACGCTTCCCCTGCCCTTTTGCATAGTGCATAACATCTTTCATGAACGCATGGATAGTAGAAAGCGGCGCACGCTGCTTCACTACGTCGGCATTATCTAAACCGCCTAACTCGTAGTTAGCATGTCTTGGGCTTATGTCACCAACAATAATAGCATCGGTGTCGTTTATTAAGCGTTTTACTAAAGCCTGTTTTGGTAATGTGAGTAAGGGCAAACAAACAAATTGAAGCGATTCACTTTGCAGGGCGTTTTGTTTACTTATGGCTTTCATATCGCTTAAGGCTTTTTTAGCACTGGCAGAAAGCGCGTGCTCTAACGCTAAACAACGTGCACTGTCTGGCATAAATGCAACATAGCGCATTGCGCGCACCGGTAAGTTTTGTTTGCCATGAAGCACCGTAACAGCCGCTTCAGAAAGCGCTTTCTGAAGTTGCACTCCCTTTTTTATTGTACCGTTCCCGTGCTGCTTATCGTTAATTTCAGCGGCTTCGCTTAACCACCACGATGCAGGTTTGGCGACAAATTTATGCAGTTCAAATTGCTGCTTTGCACTGGCAATCCTATTATTGGAGCGCTGAACTTTTGCATAAAGCTGCTCGTCTTTCGCTACTGCGTTACTCACATTACTCAGCAATTTTTCAAAATCGGCAATGTCGTTAGGGGTGCGAATAGTAAATGGCATTAGCGCAATATCAGCCCCCGCTTTAAATGCATTTACCATGGCGTCTTCAGGAGTAAAAAACTGTGCAATGCCTGCCATATCTAATGCATCGGTAACGACAAGCCCCTGATAGCCAAGCTGCGTTCTTAATAGGTCGGTCAAAATACGTTTAGATAATGTGGCAGGCACTATCTGTGCGTTACCGTTTTTATCGATAAGCGTTGAGCTATCAAGCGATGGGTACTGAATGTGCGCACTCATTATCATAGCCGGTGGCGTGTTGCTGTTAATAATGTTGGCAAATGGCAAAATGTCGGTAGCTAGCGCATGAGTTTTTGAATGAGCCACGTTGGGCAATCCGCTATGACTGTCTACATGCGTATCACCATGGCCTGGAAAGTGTTTTATTGCGCTTATAACACCACTTCGCTGCATGGCAGATACAAAGGCTTCGCCTAATGCAGCCACCTGCTGTGGATACTGTGAAAAACTACGCACATTAATAACTGGGTTTTTAGGTTCGCTATTAACGTCTACCGATGGTGCGAAATTGGTATTAATGCCAAGAGGCAATAACGTTTGGCCAATATGCTCTGCAACGTTAGTAGAAAACGCGGTACCGTGTTTGTGAAAACTGGCACCAATTGCCATGTTACCCGCAAACGGTGCCAGCATACTGTATGGCAGGCGTGATACTCGTCCACCTTCTTGGTCTACAGCAATGAAAAGCGGCGCTTTGCCGTGTTGGGTCATGTGTTGCTGCATAGTGTGATTAAGCGTTATTAACTGCGGAGCGCTTTGTATGTTTTCTGCAAAAAGAATAACACCACCAATATTGTTGCGACTAAGTACTTGAAGCAATGCATCTGGAATACTTGTCATTGGCGTTCTGCACGCTTTTGACGCTGTGCCGTCGTGACAGAAATACCGAAAGTCGAGAATAACCTTTTGCCCGACCATGGCTTTTGTCTTTGCTAGTTTATCACTGGCACTAGGCGCATAAGTAGGAACATTAGTAGCTGTGTTAGCAGGTGCATTAGTTGACGATTGAACGGCAGCGAACGCGCTAGCTGAGCCAACAGCAGATACCGCGGTAATAGCATTGATAAAGATAAAAAGTAGTAGGTTTCTAAAAACCTTGGAGAATGCGAAGACTTGCAATGTTGATCTTATCCTTGGTAACACAGCACACAATACGGTACGCTACCACAAATTAGCGGTTTCGCCGATGGTGAACTGCCCAGATAGCCTTGAAATGCGCTCTGTTGCTGAACCTGTTTTTACACATTCGTATTTGACTATACGGCGCAACCTTACAAGCTTGTATAAATACCGTTAAGCACATTGCTTAAAAATAAGATTGGAAAGAAGTATGGATTGGATGTCGGTCATCCCCCCTCTTGTAGCGATTATCGTTGTTTTTTGGAAAAAAGAAGTCATTCTTGCGCTTGCACTGGCCGTGCTTTGTGCCGAAGCGCTTATTCTATTTAGTGCCGATGTTACCACCAGCTATCTAGCGCCTATTAACGCCATAGAGCGTGTAGTAGATACCGCAGCCAGCCCAGGCAATACAAGGGTACTTATTTTCTCTGTTTTAGTAGGTGCGTTACTCGCTTTTATTCGAGATTCCGGTGGTGTAACGGCCACCGTGAACTACTTAGTGAATAAAGGCGTTGCCAAAAGCCGTAAACAAGTAGGTGGGCTTACCATGTTTACCGGCGTTGCCGTGTTTATAGAATCGAATTTAAGCGTGCTGACCGCAGGTATTTTTGCACGTGGCCTTTTTGACAGGTTTGGTATGAGCCGCGCGCGTTTGGCTTATATTATCGACTCTACCAGTGCGCCTGTTTGTATTCTTATATTATTAAATGGTTGGGGCGCATTTATTTTGAGCTTGTTAGATTCTTACGAGCTTCCCGCGTCTTCTGCCTCTATTTTGTGGGGCAGCGTATTTTTTAACTTTTATGCTATTTTCACCCTACTTATTGTGGCTTACACCATTTCAGCCGACAAAGTGCACGGCCCTATGGCAGAGGAAGAAAAGCTACTGTCGAGCACCTCTGAAACACAACATACAGAGCCCGCTACCAAAGCCCGCTTTATGTTAGTACCACTTCTAGTAATGGTACTTAGCATGGTGGGCTTTATGTTTTGGACAGGGAACGGTGTGCTTTCGCAGGGTAGCGGTAGCAAAAGTGTGTTGTATGCAACGGCGCTTGCTACAGCCATTGCCTACGGTTTGTTGCTGGTGCACAAACGTTTTACGCACCAGCAAGCGGTAGAAATTGGCTTTAAAGGCATGGGAGAGCTGCTGCCTCTGGTTACCATCGTACTGCTGTCGCTGACTTTAGGTAATAGCTTAAAAGTGCTAGGCACGGGCGTATTTGTTGCGGGTATAGTAGGTGAGTATTTGCCGATGGTGCTCATTGTGCCCATGCTGTTTATTGCAGGTGCTGTAATGTCGTTTACCACCGGCACATCGTGGGGTACGTTCGCTATTCTTATTCCTATTGGCGTGCCGCTAATTCAAAGTTTAGGCTTGCCACCTTCTTTGGTAATAGGTGCAATTTTAGGTGGCGGTATCTTTGGCGATCACTGTTCACCTATTTCCGACACTACGGCTGTGTCGTCACTGGCCGCAGGCTGCGATGTGCTAACCCACGTTAAAACCCAATTTCCTTATGCGCTTCTAGCAGGCGGTTTAACATTAGTCGCTTACGTCGTTGCCAGTTTGGTAATGCTTGGCTAACTCGCTTAAAACGTTGAGTTAGCTTTTTGGGCAAAGCATATGCTCAAGGTATAAAGGCAAGAAAGAGTAAGAAAAAGCCTTAAGAAAAAAACAAATACACAAGGACATTGCATTAATGAAATGGACGATTGAGAAATCAATATATACCGACGCTCGTTGTAAAGGTTCGAGGGGCGTAAAAAAAGCAATTGTGGCAATAGCCAGCGCATTTTTAGCAACGTGTATTCTATCGGCCTGTAGCCCAAATAAAAGCAACGAAACCAGTGTACAAGCAACGGATACCACTTCTTCTGCGCATTCGATAAATTCAGCACAGTCACAACACGCTGTAGCAATGCCAGACAGCTACAGCGCCGATGCTGCAATGCAGGTACTAAAAGAAGGCGGCAACGCTATAGATGCCGCCATTACAGCGCAATTTGTATTAGCGGTTACGTTACCAGAGGCTGGCAATGTAGGCGGCGGTGGCTTTATGACGATAAAGTTTGAAGATACCACAGACTTTCTAGACTACCGCGAAATGGCACCTAAAAGTGCACACCGCGATATGTACTTAGACGACGAAGGCAATGTGAAAGCACATGAACTGTTGTTTGGCGCTAAAGCTTCAGGCATTCCCGGCACAGTAGCAGGCATGTGGGCTGCCCATCAAAAGTATGGCACATTAAGCTGGTCGCGTTTGCTTGAACCCGCCGTAACACTTGCTGAAGGCGGCTTTATTGTTCATGAAAAGCTGGCCAACAATGTTACTCGCTACATCTCTAAACAAGAAGCTAAACAAGCTGCTAAACAAGAAACTCAAGGCACAAACAAGCCAGTAAAAAGCAACTTCGCAGACTATTTTGCTGATGCTAAAGCCAACACCCTGTTTAAGCAGCCTGAACTTGCCAATACGTTAAAAGCCATTCAGCAAAATGGTAAAGACGGTTTTTACCAAGGTAAGGTGGCAGATCAGATTGTCAGTTTCATGCAGCAAAATGGCGGGCTTATTACCCACGACGACCTGCTTGCATACAAAGCAGTATTTAGAGAGCCACTGCACTTACCATGGCAAGGTTACCAGCTGGTAACTGCGCCGCCGCCAAGCTCGGGCGGCGTTGCGGTAGCGCAGTGGATTGGCATGCTTGAAGCGTATACTGCAACAAAAGATTTACCTTCTCACAATAGCGTTGAGTATATTCATGTTATGTCTGAAATTGGTAAACGTGTATTCGCCGATCGCGCCGAATACATGGGCGATCCAGACTTTATTGACGTGCCTGTAGCTGCGCTAACCCATGCCGATTACACTGCCGCGCGAGCCAAAGAAATAAATAGTAAAACCATTTCTGAAACGGTCAATGTAACGCCAGGGCTTAAAGAAAGTGAAGACACTACGCACTTCTCTGTACTTGATAAGTGGGGCAATGCCGTTGCCAATACCACTACTATTAACCTTACCTTTGGCAGTGGCGTAGTGGTAACAGGGGCAGGCTTCTTATTAAATGATGAGATGGACGATTTTAGTGCCAAGCCAGGCGTACCAAACTTCTTTGGCGCAGTAGGCGGTGAAGCTAACGCCATTGCGCCCTATAAACGCATGTTGTCTTCTATGACACCAACGCTGGTCACAAAAAACAATGAAGTGGTACTGGTAACAGGTTCACCGGGCGGCACCACCATTATTTCATCGGTGGCCCAGTCGCTGTTAAATGCGTTGTTGTTTAATATGAGCGCTGAAGAAGCCGTAAATGCCCCGCGCTTTCACCACCAGCTTCTGCCCAAAGATAAAATACGCATGCATGATGGCTTTTGCCCTGAAAAATTAAAGGCGCTAGAAGCCATGGGCTACACTCTCGATAACCGCAGGTTTGGCGATGTACACCTTATCAAGCGCAATGGCGACAGCGTTGAAGCAGCAAGCGAGAAAAGTGGCAGAGGCAAAAGCATTGTTGAAGCCGCAACTAACTAAAATTGCCTTATAAATTTTAAAACCAAGTACTAAGCTCAACATCAAAATGCAGGGCAACGCTTCGTAGCAAAATAAGAATTAACTACGACAGGGCAAGTTTAGTGACTGCAAAAGCAGAGCCTTTATAGAAGCAGCGCAGCATCAATAGCAACATAGTTCGATGCTGCTTTTTGTAAGCTCTCTGCGGTTAATGATGGCACACCATAAACCGTTACGGTTTTTCGTTTGCGTTTAAGTGCGTTAACCAAAATATCAAAATCGCCATCGCCCGATACAAGTACAACTTCATCGACCTCGCTTGCGTGCTCAAGTGCATCAACCGTAATACCTACATCCCAGTCACCTTTAGCGGAACCATCGCTTCGTTGAATAAAAGGCTTTAGCTTTACGTCAAAACCAATAGCGCGCAAAATATTCTGAAACTCGCGCTGCTTGGTGTCGTTTCGCGCAATAGCATAGGCAAAGGCTTTTTCAATATGGCTACGCTGCTGTATTTGTTGCCAGAAGGCATTGTAATTGAAGTTGTGCTTATAAGCCTGACGACACGTGTAATACACGTTTTGTACGTCTACGAGTATTAATGTTTTGTGCACGTAGTTGCCCTTCTCATAGTGTAAAGCGTCTTTTAAACGCATAATGTAACGGCGGCTACATTAACACGAACAGCGTTTAATAGTTGCGTATTCGCTGTCATTCTGCTTCTATAAACTAATAACTATAATAACAATGCTAATAAAAATAGAACTGACACTATGCACAAGTTTATGCGCGCGCTACATAACTACTTGGGCCTTATTTTGTTTATTCAAATAGGTCTTTGGTTTTTAAGTGGATTGGTAATGGCCTACCTTCCCATAGAAGAGGTTCGTGGTAACCATTTACGACAGCGCGTTAACACGCCGTGGCAGCAAGCCACCGTTAGTCCACAACAAGTGTTATCAACGTTTGATGACAATGCAACGCTTCGCTTAACGCATCGACTTCAGACTACGCCCTCAGCCCTTCTTAGTACCCCGGTTTATCAAGTGAACAGTAACGACACCCTGTTTCGTTTTAATGCTGTAAACGGTGAGGCGCTATTACCGCTAGAAAAGAGCACTATTGCCTCGTTGGCTGAAGCTCAATACCAAGGCGAAGGTGCAATTGTAGATACCGTATTGCTTTCTACATTGCCGCAAGAAGTTCAGAACTTGTCGGCACCGCTGTGGCAAGTGACCTTTGATGACGATTTAGAAACACGATTTTATATCGACCCCAATACGGGCGCAGTAACACGTGTTCGTACCAACACATGGCGCCTGTTCGACTTTATGTGGATGCTGCACATTATGGACTATAAGGACAGAAGCAATTTTAATAGCCCGCTGTTAATTGCGTTTTCTGCAAGTGCGTTTTTATTTACCTTAACCGGCGTGGTGTTGCTGTATAGACGATTTAAACCCCGTCGCCGTCGCAGCATTTTCAAAGGCCAGTCGTTTTAAGAAGCGCGCCAACGCTAGATAACAAAAAGCGCAGCGCATTGAAGGTTACCTAGGTAGCAAACAGCTCATTAATATCGGCAAAGGCTTTGAATTCAAGAGCATTACCGAACGGGTCGTTAAAGAACATGGTGGCCTGTTCACCGGGCTGACCTTTAAAGCGCACATAAGGCGCAATAACAAAATGCGTGCCTGCCGCTTCAAGCTTTTTCGCTAACGCTTGCCAGGTTTGCATATCTAGCACCACACCAAAGTGCGGCACAGGAACAGCGTGATTGTCCACGCCGTTGTGCGCAGGAGCCGAGGGCATTTCAGCCACACAATGGGTTACCAGTTGATGTCCAAAGAAGTTCCAATCTATCCACTGCGTATCGCTTCTTCCTTTCTCACAGCCTAACAGTTCGCCATAAAACGCATCTGCATCGTGCAAGTTAGTAACGGGAATGGCTAAATGAAAAGGCTGCGGCATAACGTTTCCTTTATAAAAACTTTTTCAATAACGACAATTTAAGCTTAGAAAACGGCGCATACCTAAATGGAACATCTAAGGCAAACGAACGCTTCATAACTGTTTTTAGGTGACTAAACGTATCGAAGCCATGGCGACCGTGATAGCTACCCATGCCGCTGTTGCCCACACCACCAAACGGCAGTTCTGGGTTTGTCATAAACATCATGGTGTCGTTTGTGCACACGCTGCCAGAGCTAGTGCGGCTAATAATATGGTCTAGCACTTCATCGCTATCGCTAAAGGCATATAGTGCTAGCGGTTTCGCGCGTTCGTTCACAAACGCAATGCCTTCATCCATATTATTTACGGTAATAATGGGCAGAATAGGACCAAAAATCTCTTCTTTCATAATAGGGCTGTCTAGCGACGGCTCTAGTACAAGCGTTGGCGCCATAGCGGGTCGTGTTTCATCAATTTCACCGCCGTACACCACATTCACCCTATCAAGGTAGCTTTCTAAGCGCTTGAAGTGACGATGATTGATAATGTTGCCGTAATCTCGCGACATTAACGCCGACTTGCCATATTGCTTTTTAAGCTCTTTTTTCACTGCATCAATAAACTTGTGCTCGAAGCCTTTTTCGACAATGACATAGTCGGGTGCAATACAGGTTTGCCCTGCATTCATCCACTTACCCCACACCAAACGTCTGGCTGTTACTTTAAGATTGGTATTTTTATCGACAAAGCACGGGCTTTTACCGCCGAGTTCTAACGTAACAGGCGTTAGATGGCGTGCTGCAGCGCTCATTACAATTTTGCCAACCGTTTCACCGCCTGTGTAGAAAATGTGATCCCACTTGCACGCCAGAAGCGCCGTAGACTCTTCTTTTCCGCCCTCTATAACCTCAACACAAGATACATCCATATATTGCGGAATAAGCCTGGCCACTAACGATGAGGTCTCTTCGGCTAGTTCAGATGGTTTTAATACAGCGCAGTTACCCGCCGCTAGCGCAGCAATATAAGGCGCAAGTAAAAGCTGAAGTGGATAATTCCATGCGCCAATAATCAGTACCGTACCTAGCGGTTCGGGCTGCTGAAAGCTTTTACCGGGCCACGCCACAATAGGCGTAGACACCTTGCGTGGTTTCACCCACTTATCTAAATGTTTAAGCGTATGATCGATATCAGAAAGTAAGAAGCCCTGCTCGGCTACCATCGCCTCGGTTTCACATTTACCTAAATCTTTCTTCAATGCCTGGAGGATGTCGTGCTGGTTTTCTTCCAGCATTCGCTTAAGCGCTAGCAGCTGTGTTTTACGCCACTCTAGAGATTGGGTTTTACCGGTCATGTAGCTGTTATTTAGCTTTTGAACGGTATCAACATAACAAATACCCGATTCCACTGCATGAAGAGAAGGTCTATTTGGCATAAGAAGGCTCCGATAGCGTTTTGGTAACGCGAAACATTAATCTCGATATCTTATATTAATAGGGATGTTCGTGTTCAACGCAACTAAATTGTTAATTAATGTTTAACGCGCGTGGAAAAACATGCAGATATAAAAAAAGCCCAGCATGTGCTGGGCTTTTCAAACAATTCACTATTTATTACGCATCGTAAGGGTTACGTAGCACAATAGTTTCGTTTCTGTCTGGGCCTGTTGATACAATATCAATAGGTACACCAGTAAGCTCTTCAAGGCGCTTGATGTAATTCTTTGCAGCTTGTGGAAGCGCGTCAAACTCGGTTACGCCAAATGTGTTGTCATTCCAGCCCGGCATTTCTTCATATACTGGCGTTACTTTTTCGTAACCGTCAGCCGCCATAGGTGGTACGTCTTTCACATTGCCGTCTGCGTCTTTATAACCTACACAAATTTGCAGGCTTTCAAGACCGTCTAGTACGTCTAGCTTAGTTAGGCAGAAACCCGTCACAGAGTTAATTTGCACTGCACGCTTCATTGCAACGGCGTCAAACCAACCAGTACGGCGTTTACGACCTGTAGTAGCACCAAACTCGTGACCTTTAACACCTAGGTGTTGACCCACTTCACATTCAAGCTCAGTTGGGAAAGGACCAGAACCAACACGAGTGGTATATGCTTTGACAATACCTAGCACGTAATCTAGCTTAAGCGGGCCAAAACCAGCGCCTGTTGCTACACCACCAACGGTAGTGTTAGACGACGTAACATAAGGGTATGTACCGTGGTCGATATCTAGAAGCGTACCTTGCGCGCCTTCAAACATGATAGGCAAACCAGCGTTGTGCGCTTTATCTAACTCGTCGGTTACATCAACTACCATCGCCTTAAGAATGTCAGCAACTTCCATCGCGCATTTTAAGGTTTCATCGTAATCTACCGCTTCTTCGCCGTAATACTGTGTAAGCGTAAAGTTGTGTACGTCTAGTACTTCTTTAAGCTTTGCTGCGAAGTCTTCAGCGTTGAAAAGGTCGCCTACGCGTAAACCGCGGCGCGCTACCTTATCTTCGTAAGCCGGACCAATGCCACGACCTGTTGTACCAATTGCTTTTGCGCCACGTGCTTTTTCACGCGCCACATCTAGGGCAATGTGATAAGGAAGAATAAGCGGACATGCTTCACTTATTTTCAATCGCTCACGCACTGGAACGCCACGCTCTTCAAGCATAGTCATTTCTTTCATTAGTGCGTCAGGGCTAAGTACCACACCGTTACCGATAATACAGGTAACATTGTCGCGTAGGATGCCTGATGGGATTAAGTGAAGAACGGTTTTTTCACCGTCGATTACTAGAGTGTGACCTGCATTGTGCCCGCCTTGGTAGCGAACAACATATTTTGCGCGATCTGTGAGTAGGTCTACGACCTTGCCTTTACCCTCGTCACCCCATTGAGTGCCGAGTACCACAACGTTCTTTGCCATGAATCATATGTGTAAGAAAATTAGGCGGGGATTCTACAAAATTCTAGAGCAAGGATCACCCCCTTTTCGAACAAAAATACAACGAAATTATTTTACACGTTAAGCAAAGTGCTGTTTTTTGAAAACCTGCTTTTCCCCGAATAATGGCTACGTGCCAGTAACACCTTAATTTGAAAGGTATAACGCAAGAGGTGGCATAAGAAAACTGAACAAATGGTCGAGCCACACGCAACGACTAATTAAAATACAATAAAAGTAGTGTGCCAATAATCACCAGCACTCCGCCCATTTGTCGAAGCTGATTACTGGGCTGTTGACTTACCTGTAGTAGATAATTTCGCCACTTGTTAGGGAATAACAAAGGACCAATGCCTTCAACAATCAGCACAAGCGCAAGCGCTGGTAGTAGCCAATCCATTATTTATTTACCTTTCTATTTTACAAGAGCTTATGCTACAAGCCGCTAATAGCGCTTAAATCCATGTAGTCCTTAGTATGGTAAAGCCCAAAACCGAAACGCAGTCGGTTACCACGAGAGTCAGTAAGGATACCTTGCTCTTTTAATGCAGCAGATAGCTGTTGGGTAATATCAGCACTTTCTAATTCAAACGTTAAGAAATGCCCCCGCTCAGATGCGTCTTTTACCACAAGGTTTGATGCATTAAGCATGGGGTGCTGCTGAGCACTCAGCTGTTCTAAGAAATGCTGCTGCATTTGCATCACATAATCGTTAACCGTAGTAATGCTAATGTTGTTTTCTTCAAACAAATTCAGCACGGCGCGCAATCTGTATAACGCCGTAAAGTCCATAGTTGCGCCGGCGAAGCGCATGCCGTCTTGGCTATACTGCACTGCCGCCTTGCCGTCTATTTGGCGAGGCTTATCTAAATCGCCAAACTCGGCAAACCAGCCAGTGTAAGCCGGACGCAAGGTACACCCAGTTGGCACATGTGCAAAGCATGCTCCTTCGCCTGCCTGCGCGTATTTATAGCTGCCCGCTAAGTAAAAGGCGCGATGGGCGATTTCGCTTAAATCGGTGGGCTTTGCCATAAAGCCGTGGTAGCCGTCTATAACAACAAGCGTGTCGTCGTTTGTCACACTATTCACGATGTCATTAACATCGCTCACCACATAGCCTGAATTAAAAAATACCTGACTAAAGAACACCAGTTCAGGGTTATGCTGAGCAATGGCAGCTTTGAACCGCTCAGAAAACGTCGCAAAAGGCTGAGTAGGTACCGTAATGAGTTCTATGCTGCCTTGTTCTTGCAAGCGGCTGGCCTGGCGCTGAAAACTATGAAACTCGCTGTCGGTAGACACCACTTTAAATGGCTTAGTACTGTCGAAACAGCTCATAATGCGATAAAGCAGTTCATGAGTATTGGGTGCAAACACGATTTGCTGAGGCGCTAATGTGTTTAATATGTTGCTTATTTTCGTTTGCAGCTGAGGTACCAGCGTTTCGAAAAAGTAACCCCATTTGTGGTCAACGTATTTTGCGCTGTCGTCCCAGTACTGCAACATGGCATCGCGCGTGCAGTCGGGCCAAAAGTAATGGCTATGACACGCATAATGCTGGTTGTGAGTGTTTGCAGAAAGAAAACCTTGATAAAACTGCTGATACGACATAACACCAATACCCTAATATAAAACCGTCTAAACCCTACCAAAAATAGCGGTGTATAGCATGGGTAAGCATGCTCACGAATTACAATTAGTTACACTTAAGTGTAAATAGTTTTGCCCATAGCGCGTGTTTTAACTTGTTACCTTACCAAGCTGAGTATATTTTTTTATACCTATTGATGCTGCAATTTACTTAAAGTCTGCTATAAACTGTTAATTAGTGTATGGCTATACATACGCGCTCTACTGGTAGGGTTCACTATGCGCTTCCCAAAATACGGAAATTACTCTTTGGATATCTCGGGCAATGTGCTTGAGGTGTTTGCTACAGGTGCGTGGAATTTAAGAACGACCGAACTATTTGTTGAGGAAATGCACGACCTTATTAGTAAGTTCGACGACAAACCCTGGGCCGCACTGATGGATGGCCGTAGATGGGTACTCTCAACCCCTGAATGCCAAACCTGTTTGGCCGATGCCATTAAAACCAATATATCCCGAGGTTTGTGCCGCAGTGCTTATGTGCTAGATAGCGGCATGGTGAAACGTGCACAGCTTGAGCGAACCCACCCTGCAAAACAGCGAGAGGTTGAATTTCCTCAATACGAGCGTGAATATTTTGAGAAATATTTTTCTGCGCTCAACTGGCTTCATACCGAAGGGTATTCGCCCTTAAACACGAAGTAACCAAATAGCGCACAAGCGGTATAACGAATTTAAAGATAAAGAAAAGCCGGCACTCGCCGGCTTTTTAGCATGACATCGAATAACGTACGCGCTGCAATAGCAGTACTAATATAAAAGGCTGTAAACCTTACGACGATATTCTGATTTTAGCGGGTCACCATCTGGCAGCGCGTTCATCATGTCCATCATCAGCTTTCTCGCATCGCCAAAACCTAGTTCTTTCTTCAACACACCGTAAAGTAATTCTAGCGCGTCTTGTGCTTTATTTGCTTGTTGCAACTGCACCGCTAAGTCAACCTTCAACTGTAGGTCGTCAGGGTTTTCCTGTACAGCAGCGGTAAGCTGCCTAATTTCAGGCGTGTCTGCCGCTTGTTCAGCAAGCTCTATTTTGCCTGCAAGCGACTTATAGCGAGAGTCTTGATCGACTAGCTTAATCTCTTCAAGAAGCGTTTTCGCAACGTCAATCGACCCCGTTTCAATGAAGCAGTCGATAAGCATGTATTTGGCGTTCACGTTATCAGGGCTTAACTCAAGCGCCTCTTTAGCAGCAGGTAGCGCAGTGGCGTAATCGCCCTGCTGAATTGCTTTACCGGCTGTGGCAAGTAAGTCATCTTCCGGGTTAGGTAAATACTTCGCCAGCATTTCTCTTATTTGCTGCTCTGGCTGAACGCCAGCAAAGCCGTCTACTGGTTGCCCGTTTTGCACTACCATTACGGTAGGTAAGCTACGAATACCAAACTGCGCAGCCACTTCTTGCTGCGCCTCGCAGTCGACTTTTGCCAAAATTAAATGCTGACTGTACTCGCCCGCTAACTTTTCTAAAATGGGCATCAAGTCTTTACAAGGCTCACACCAGTCTGCCCAAAAGTCGATTAGCACCAGCTTTTCTTGCGATGCCTCTACGATAACTTGCTGAAAATTCTCTACGGTAATATCAACAATGGTTGCTTGATGATTAGCAACTAAATTTTCCATAACTCGCGCCTTTACACTTTGCTGTATGCCTTGGAATATGGGGTACATCTTCAAAAAATACAAGGGCTTCACGAAGGCTTACCTAGCTTGAACAAGGCCTAGGCAGTGCTATTACCCTCAAACTGTCAAATTGACGACATTTAAGCTAACGCAAAGGTGTTAACGTATTGTTAACGACGCAGTAATATAAGAAGCAGTTTCATAAGATGAAATTCGAGGATAACCTATGACAACAGAAGCTAAGTCAACAGAAGAAAAGGCAACGCAAGCCAAGCCCGCAAGTCCGTTTACTTCATTCAGTCAGTTTTATCCGTATTATTTAGCTGAACACAGCAATCCAACCTGTCGAACTTTACACTTTGTGGGTTCTTGGTTGGTATTAGGTGTTATTGCTATGGCCGTTTATACCACTAACTGGGCGCTGTTGTGGTTAATTCCTGTCATCGGTTACGGCTTTGCATGGGTGGGCCATTTTTTCTTTGAAAAAAATAAACCGGCGACATTCAAACATCCTTTTTACAGTTTGCTTGGCGACTGGGTTATGTTCAAAGATATCCTTGTGGGCAAAGTAAGTTTGAAGCGCGAATAAACTAAAAGAGCGATTTGTTATCGCGTTCCACCTGCACATCACCGCATACTGTCTACAAGTTGAAAAATAAAGCGATATGGTGAACACCTGACCCTATTACGCTGTAAGTAATAACAACGAAAAATAATAAAGGACTTTTATATGCTCGCGTCTACTTTACTCAACCGACAGCACTTGAGTGCACCTGCAGCTGCCCTTGCTTTACTTTTTACTGCCAATACAGCGTTCGCGCTACAAAGCGAACCGAGTAACACTGAAGCAAAAGCAGCCATATCACCGCTTAAGTACGAAGACACGTTTAACCTAGAATTTGTTGCTAGCCCGCAGTTTATTAGCAGTGATACGGTTATCTATAGTCGCCAAAGCATGGATATTATGACCGACAGTCGTCAAAGCAGGCTGTGGCAGGTAAATATCAAGTCGGGTGAACACCGCCCATTTATCGGCGATGATGTAAATCTATCGCAGGCAACGCTTTCACCTAACGGCAAATATATTGCTTACACAAAATCGGTGAAAGGGCGCGCCCAGCTTCATCTTTATTACGTTGACAGTAAACAGTCAGTCCGACTGACTAACTTAAGCGAAACACCGCGCCAAATAACATGGTCGAACGACAGCAAAACCTTAGCGTTTACGCTGTTTACACCTGAAAAGCAAAAACCACTGTTCACCGGCATGCCTGCTAAGCCCAAAGGGGCAAAATGGGCAGAAACGGCGAAATACATCGATTCAACTCAGTATCGTGGCGACGGTCGAGGCTACTTGCGCGAAGGCTATAATCAAATTTATGTGCTTCCTGTAGAAGGTGGTACGCCGCGTCAGCTAACCTCGGGTAAATTTCCAAGCGGTGGCACGCTTTCTTTCTCGCCTGACAACGACTGGATTTACTTTGCAACACCACATCGCGAAGACTACGCACTTAACCCGCTGTTTAGCGATATCTACAAAGTAAGCGTAAACACAGGAGAGCTTGTTCAAGTTACCGATATGGATGGTCCAGAAAGCAGGCCAACGTTAAGTCCTAATGGTAAATACCTTGCTTTTAGCCAGCTAAACGACAGAAAGCTTTCGTATCAAAATAGTGATTTAGTAATGATGGAGCTGGAGTCGGGTGACATTACGCGATTAACGTCATCGCTTGATAGATCGTTAGGTAAGTTTGTTTGGCGTCAAGATAGCCGTGGCTTGGTGTTTTCGTACCTTGATAAAGGTGAAACAAAGCTAGCCGCCGTTAACTTAAAAGGTGATGTTAAGCCCATTGACGTGGCTATTGGTGGGCAAGCACTTGGACGCCCATATACATCGGGCGACTTTGCACTTAGTAAAAAGGGCGATATTGTTTTTACCACGGCTTCGCGCACTACTCCAGGCGACTTGGCGCTATTTCGCAAAGGCAAATCACCTACGCTTCTTACCCAGCTTAATACCGATGCGCTAGGGCATAAAACCTTAGCAGAAGTGAAAGATGTTAACGTTAAAAGCTCGGTGGACCAGCGCGACATTGGCGCTTGGGTAGCTTTGCCTCTAGGCTTTGATAGTACGAAAAAATACCCGCTTATTTTAGAAATCCACGGCGGACCTCACGCGGCTTACGGCCCGCACTTTGCCATGGAAATTCAGTTAATGGCTGCGCAAGGTTATGTGGTGGTATGGGCCAACCCTAGAGGCAGTAGCTCTTACGGTGAAGATTTTGGTAACACCATTCACCATAACTATCCGTCTGAAGACTACAATGACCTGATGGACGTAGTGGATGCAGTAATTGCCAAAGGTTACGTAGATACTGACAACCTATTTATTACAGGTGGTTCTGGTGGTGGCGTGCTTACCGCATGGTCTATTGGCAAGACAGACCGCTTTGCCGCTGCTGTAGTGGCAAAACCCGTTATCAACTGGGTAAGCTTTGCGTTAACCGCCGATGCCTATCCGTACTTTAGCCAATACTGGATGGCCGATATGCCGTGGAACATTGCGGATAAACTTTGGAAGCGCAGTCCGCTGTCGCTAGTGGGTAACGTAAAAACTCCTACAATGCTACTTACCGGTGAAGCTGATTACCGCACGCCAATTAGCGAGTCAGAGCAGTATTACCAAGCATTGAAATTGCAAAACATTGATGCCGCCATGGTAAGAATTCCTGGCGCATCGCACGGTATTGCCAGTCGCCCTTCACGCTTAATTCAAAAAGTAGGCAACATAATAGCGTGGTTTGAGCGATACAAAACCAAGCCAGAAGAGAGCGAATAGCTCTTAAAGGAAGCATTCATTCAGGTACAAAAAAAGCCGAGCTCTGTTAATTGCTCGGCTTTTTGCATTTAGCTTTATTGCTTCTGACAATAAATTTAACGCAACACGTTATTTAGACAGTTTCACAACCTTACCGTTAGTCGCGTCGGTTAAAAGATAAATAGAGCCATCAGGCGCCACTTCAACGTCACGAATACGCGCCTGCATATCGCGGACATATTCAAATTGCTCGGCAGGTTTACCGTCTTCAACACTTACGCGACGAAGATGTGTAAACTTCAAGCTGCCTACTAGAATGTCGCCCTGCCACTCTTTAAACATATCGCCGGTGTAGAAAGTAAGACCGCTTGGCGCAATTGACGGGTCCCAGTACAACCACGGTTGTTCCATGCCTTCCATATGGGTTTTATCACTGATGATTTCACCGCTGTAATCAATACCGTAGGTAATAACTGGCCAACCATAGTTAGCGCCCGCTTTAATTTCATTGATTTCGTCACCGCCTTTCGGACCATGCTCCATAGCCCAAACGTCACCGGTTTCAGGATGAAGCGTAACCCCTTGTACGTTGCGATGACCGTAGCTGAACACTTCAGGCGCATCACCGTCTACAAATGGGTTGCTTTTCGGTACGCTGCCGTCGCGATTAATACGAACAATTTTACCGTAGTGGTTATTCGTGTTTTGCGCCTCTTGCATATACTTATAGCGGTCGCCCATTGTGATATATAGGTGCTTGTCGGCATCGAAGACTAGACGGCAGCCAAAGTGAAAGCCATTATCAACAATTGAATCGGCGCTAAAAATGACGTTTACGTTTTCTAGCCCGTTGTCGGTAAGCGTTGCTTTAGCAACGCTACTGCTGCTTCCACTTTTGCCTTCTACATCAGTTTCTCTGCTGTAACAAAAATAGATAGTGTTGTTGGTAGCAAAGTCTGGATCGATGATAATATCTAACATACCGCCCTGATTTTGCGCTACTACCTCAGGCACGTTGGCAAGGCGCCCAGATAACTTACCGTCTTTCGATAAACGCTGAATGCCACCCGCACGCTCGGTTACAAGCAAATCGCCGTTTGGTAAAAAGGCCATTCCCCATGGATGCTCTAAGCCTTCTGCTAAAATGGTTACCTTAATGTCGGAATGTGAGCCGTCGTCGTGATGTCCGCCATGCGCAACGGCATTTTGATTAAGTGCTGCGGTAAGCGCTGCAGCGCTGAGTAACAGGGTGGTCTTAGTTGTCATTGGTAGCCTCAACGTGTGTTATGCAACGATGGTTCGTTACATCAATCCATGCTTATTGGGTTTAAATAGCTGATTACCTATAAATAATAGCCAGCATTTAAGAATTGTAATACACACGAGTATACAAAAAAGGGCACAGCAGTGCTGTACCCTTTAAGACAGGTTACCCATTGGGTACGCTAAACGCTTTTACTTTGGAAGCGTAGCGCGTAGCATCCATGCGGTTTTTTCATGCACACGCATGCGATCGCCAATTAGGGCTGCTGACGACTCATCATCTGCGTCTTGTGCTAACTTAAGTGACGCGCGACAGGTTTTTACCACCTGCTCGTGACCGTGCGTAAGCAGCCTTACCATTTCAATGGCCTCTGGCACACCTTCCACTTCTTCAATTGAACTTAATGCAGCAAAAGATTTATACGTACCCGGCGCGGCAACACCCAGTGTGCGAATGCGCTCGGCTATTTCATCAACTGCCGTAGCAAGTTCGGTGTAGTGCTCTTCAAACATCAAGTGAAGCTCACGGAACTGCGGCCCTTCAACATTCCAATGAAAATTGTGCGTTTGAAGGTAAAGGGTGTACGAATCGGCCAGCAGTTTTTTCAATCCTTCTGCTACTGCGTTACGATCACTCTCAGAAATACCAATATCAATCTTGCTCATGTCAAACTCCCTTATCTAATCCAGATGTTTTCAAATTCACCAAAAGAATTAAAAACCAAATTTTTAATCTAATTAAATGATATACACATTCGCGCAGAAAAGCTGTCGCAATAAATTGATTGGGTTCATCGACTAGCTCAATGAACCCTGATTAACGCAACGTTATCTTTAGCATGCTAATTACAACGAAAACCTTTTGATATTAGTTCATAAACCTTTTGATTATAGAGTCTGTTAACCTTTTCTATGCAATTTTGCAGAGGTTTGTGCTTCGTTTATACAATGCAGAGCAACTGCGGTGTAGTTGACCTACATAAAGAAGCGATAAAGCAGTAGAAATGAAGCACAAGCACTCAAAATAGATCGTTTGTGAAATGCATTTTATATTAATACTGGTCTTTGTATTAATGATGGTCTTTGTGATGATGGTGGTTTGCTTCACCGTCTTTTTTTACTGGCAATACTATTTCCAATTCGATTTCCATAGTTTCGCCTTCTTTAAAATGCAGTGTAAGCGGCACTTCACTACCTTCTTCAAGCCCTTTGCTAAGCCCTAGCAACATGACATGGTAACCACCAGGCTTAAACATAACCTTCTCGTTTGGTTTTACCACAACACCTTCAGACACTTCGCGCATTTGCATCATCTCGTCTTGCATTACCGTGGTATGAATTTGGGCATCGTCGGCTACGCTGCTATCAACGTCTACGCCTGTAAGCGTAATTGGGCTAGTGCTGCTGTTGTGTAAGGTAAAATACACCGCGCCGGTTTTGGCTAACGCAAAGGTAGCGCGCGCGTACCCGTCCATCACCATAATTGTTTGATGGTTGTCGTGCGCGTCGTGTTTGTGCTGCTGGTGCTGCTCGTGTTGATGCTGTTTGTGTTGATGTGCGAAAGCGGTACCAGTAACACTAAGTGCTAATACGCTGCTGAGTAACAATGACTTTAGATAACGCGATGAGGGGAAAAACATACTTACGCTCCGTTTTAGTAAACAAAGCTAGTGTACGTAATATCGCTTTTAGAAAAAAGAGAAATGGTGCCGACTGCCGGAATCGAACTGGCGACCTACTGATTACAAGTCAGTTGCTCTACCAACTGAGCTAAGTCGGCACACTAAGTACAACCGCTGCCTAGACAGCGGATGCGTATTCTAGCGATAAACGCGTTGGTGTCAACCTTTTAATCGCGTTGCTTCACCAACTAATTTAGGGAAGTACTCAAGCGGTAAGTATTGGCTAAGCGCCATTAGCTTTTCGCCTAGGCTTTCATAACTATTAGTTGTCACATTGATATGCCCCATCTTGCGTTTTTCACGTACCGATTTACCGTACCAGTGAAGGTGGCTACCATCTATACTCAGTAAATCGCGAGAGAAGCTACTGCAACCAATAACATTTACCATTGCACTTGGACCGATTGCGCTAGTGTCGCCAAGCGGCAATCCACACACGGCGCGCAAATGGTTTTCAAATTGGCTAGTAACGGCGCCAGACTGACTCCAGTGCCCCGAATTATGAACACGAGGTGCAAGTTCATTAACCAGCAGCTTGTCGCCAACTTGGAATAACTCAACGGCTAACACGCCAACGTAGTCCATGCCTTCAGCAAGTTTTGAGAAAATGTCGTGAGCTTGAGCCTGCAATGCATCGTCAACGTTAGTTGCAGGTGCCACCGACACGTGCAGCTGTCCTTGATGATGCAAGTTTTCTGCAAGCGGATAGGTGCGAATATCGCCTTTGGCGTTACGTACGCCGATAAGTGATAGCTCTCTATCGAAAGCCACCATTTTCTCAACCACTAGCGGTACGTTTTCAAGATCTAATCCTGTTAGCGCATTTTTAAGCTCTGGTAGGTCGGCTTCTTCGGCCAAACGCCACTGACCGTAGCCATCGTAACCATCGCGGCTAGCTTTCAGAATAAGCTTACTTCCCAATGCGGTTACGCAATCGTCAAGCTGATCTAGATGCGTAACAATACGATGTTCGCAATTCGCCACGCCCATTTTTTCAAGCAGCTTTTTCTCTCTAACGCGGTCAGCACCTACTAAGATACTATCGATGTTAGGCATTAGCTTATTGGTTTGCGCCGCCTGCTCAAGCAGACGCTCAGGCACGTGTTCAAACTCAACGGTTAATGCATCAGCCGCTTCAAGCGCTTGCTCTAGCGTTGTGTCTAACGGTGTTTTGCTGACGGGGTGGACAACGGTGTCGTTGTTTACGTCAACAGCTTGTACGTCTATACCTAGAGGGCTACCCGCAAGGTACATCATTTGTGCAAGTTGGCCTGCGCCGTAAACTACTACTCTCATTCATCTAGCTCCAACGTGTTGCTTGAAGCCAAAACTGTGTCAGTTTGAGACTGTCTAAATGCAATAACAGCGTTGCGAACACTTTCGTCTTGAAGGGCAACAACCTGCGCAGCAAGAAGGCCTGCATTTGCTGCACCCGCCTCACCAATAGCTAGCGTACCAACTGCTACGCCTTTTGGCATTTGTACAATAGACAACAGTGAATCTAAACCATTTAACGCTTTGGATTTAACCGGGCAACCGAACACTGGTAGGTGTGTGTGGGCTGCAATCATTCCTGGCAAATGCGCTGCGCCGCCAGCACCTGCAATAATGGCGCTGAAGCCTTCATCTGCGGCTTGCTCGGCAAACTCTACTAGCAAGTTAGGTGTGCGGTGTGCCGACACCACCTTCGCTTCAAATTCAACACCAAACGACTTCAGCATTTTCGCGGCCTGCTGCATGGTAGGCCAGTCTGAAGTTGAACCCATTACAATCGCGACTTTTGCCATCTAGAGATCCTCGGGGTAGGTAAAGTGGACAACCTTGGAAAGGCCGCGATTGTAGCCTAAAACAGTTTAAAATCCCACCGCAAAACCCACTTAAATACCCCTTTCAGCCAATATACCGCTTATGCCTTAATGTGATCTTCGACTCGCAAAACAGCCGTATGAACTAAAATTAATAAACTATTTTTAAGACGATATAGTGTCTTCAATACAGCCTTTAAATATTTTATCGCAAGGTAATAAGGGCCTATAAATAAAGAACATAAAGCCGCCATGGAAAATGGCTTTTTATAACGGACGCAGGAGAATAACCATGACACACAAGCACGAACCCGATGTCATCGATGACGTGATTGAAGAGGTTCATGACGTTGTTTCAGACTTTCTCAATCGCCAAGCGGCGCCCGGTATATTGTTAATGTTAGCGACCGTGCTGGCACTTATTATTGCAAATTCACCGCTTGATACCGTTTACGACCAGCTTATTACTATGCCGGTACAAATTTCCGCTGGCTCTTGGGCAATTGATAAACCGCTTTTGCTTTGGATAAACGATGGTCTAATGGCGATTTTCTTTTTTCACGTAGGACTAGAGTTGAAACGTGAAATTTGCGAAGGCGAGTTATCAAACCCTAGTAATATTATACTGCCCACTAGCGGGGCCATTGGCGGCATGGTAGTCCCTGCGCTTATTTACGTAAGTATTAATTGGGACAACCCCGTGGCAGTGGCTGGCTGGGCTATTCCCGCGGCAACCGACATTGCCTTTGCACTTGGTGTGCTTGCACTGTTAGGTAGCCGTGTGCCCACGAGCTTGAAGGTGTTCCTTGTTACCCTTGCCATCATTGACGATATCGGCGCTATTGTAATTATTGCGCTGTTTTATACGGATAACATCACAGCTGGTGCGCTTTACATAGCTGCTGCATGCTTACTGCTGTTATGGCAAATGAATAAACGCAACGTAGTAGATATACCTGCTTACGTACTTGTGGGCATAGTATTATGGGTAGCTATGCTGAAGTCGGGCGTGCATGCAACGTTAGCCGGCGTTGTTTTAGCGGCATTTATACCCATGCGTGACCCTAACGATACGACTTATTCCCCTGTCACCCGATTAGAGCACAGTCTAAATGGGTCGGTGAGCTTTGCCATTTTGCCGTTGTTTGCCTTTGCAAATGCCGGTATTAGCTTTGGCAATATCAGCCCAGAGGGTATTTTTCATCCAGTGACCTTTGGTATCTTTTTAGGCCTTGTCGTAGGTAAACAGCTGGGCGTATTTGGCTGTTGTTTACTAATGGTAAAACTGAAACTAGCCTCGTTACCTCATGACCTAAACTTAAAGCACATTTATGGCTGTGCCCTTTTATGCGGTGTAGGGTTTACCATGAGTTTATTCATAGGTGGTCTGGCATTCGAACAAACGGGCATTAATCAGATATTTGATGAGCGAGTGGGTATTTTAGCAGGCTCGTTGGTGTCGGCCTGCCTAGGTTATCTGGTGCTGCGTATTGTAAGTGACGGTAAGAATAATGATAAAGGCGTTGCACTAAACGCGACTAAGTTCACGGGCAATACTGTCAAATAACACTTTTTTGCGAATAGGCTTACTTAAATGCGCATTCATGCCTGCTTCTATGCAGGCATTTTTGTCTTCGGTAAACGCGTTGGCCGTTAACGCAATTATTTTAATGTTCTGTTTATTTCTGCCTTCTTTGCGAATAATCGACGCGGCAGTAAACCCGTCCATCACCGGCATTTGACAGTCCATCAAAATAATATCGAAATCGTAACGTTTCTCGGCTTCAACGGTATCTTTGCCGTTTTTAGTGCGAATACATGTAATGTTCTCCGAAGCAAACATATCAATAACGATTTCAGCGTTTATATCGTTATCTTCTGCCAACAGCACACGTAATTTGTCAGGCAATGCCACTATGGTGTCATCACCATTGGCGGTATCGCTATCGCCAACTGTGCATGGAATATAGAAGCGGAACGTTGTGCCCTGCCCTACTTCGCTTTCAACATGCAGTTCGCCGCCCATTAGCTCTACTAACCCTTTAGAGATAGCTAACCCTAATCCCGTGCCGCCAAAATGGCGCGTTGTAGACGCATCTGCTTGCTCAAACTTTTCGAAAATTCTACCAAGCTTGTCTGCTTCAATGCCTATACCTGTATCTACGACCGACACAGTAAGCGCACTGCCGTCGTAGTCTGTAAGTACTTGAACGTTACCTTCATTGGTAAATTTAATGGCATTGCTGATTAGGTTATTCACTATCTGACTTATCTTGCCTGCGTCTAAGTACAGGTGCGTAGGCAAGTTGTCAGACATCTTAGTAATAATTTCAATGCCCTTTGCTTCACTGATATAGCGGTAAAGTTCGCAAGATGCGTCAATTAACTCGCTAACATCGGTGTTATGGGTATCGACAAGCATTTTACCCGACTCAATTTTAGACCAGTCGAGAATACTATCTAGGATCATTAGTAAGTTAGTGGCCGACCTAGAAATGGTTTTAGCACGTGCTTCTATGCGTGATGGTAGCTTATTCTCTAGCATAAGCTCGCATGACCCTATGATGCCATTCATCGGCGTGCGAATTTCGTGGCTCATATTAGCTAAGAACTGCGTTTTTGCTATGTTTGCAGCTTCCGCTTCTTTTAACGCGCTTGCAAGGTGATGCGTTTTTTCTTCTATACGATGTTCAAGCGACTGGTTCAAATCGCTCAGCTCTACGTTCAAGCTTTGCTCGGTTTCACGAGCGGCTTCTAAGTCGTCAAACGCCTTCATTAAACGGCGCTCAAGGCTCATGAATTCATCGCTTAGTGATGACAATTCTTGGATATGTAACGTGCGCTGAGAAAGCTTGGCGGTGTCTTTCTGTTTGGGGTCAAACTCTGCAATATAACGCACGAGTCTACGTATTGGAGCTCCCACCATTTTAGCTACTACATAACCTGTAAAACTACCAAACAAAGACAAGACCAAAAGCAAAAGCAGATCTTTAAGCAAGTAGCTGCTCATCAACACCATGACTAGGCGTTTGTCGAAGTAATAGCTCACTGTCCAGTTGGCAAAGGATAAAGGCTCTGCAAAGCGCAGCCACGTTCTATCATCGTTAACATCTTTTACTTCTATAGGACAGGTAGGCTCACATCCATAAAAGGGCGCTTTTGTTAACGGTTGCATTTGAAGACGCTCTGACGCGTAGATTACCTCGCCTTTCTGATCTTCTATCAGCATCGAGAAGCCGCCTAAGCTCAAGTTATCGACCGCGGCAAAACTATTTAAAGACAGTGACCCTTCCACAATACCAACGGGCACGCCGTTGACGTCTACAATTGGTGCCGATAACGCAATTATTGGATCATTTCCAAACCCTCTGCCTTGAAACACGTTCGATAAGAAAGGCTGACCGCTTTGCATTACTTCATAAAAGTATGGGCGGTAGGCAACATTGAGCATACCGCTTTCCCGCGCTTTTTCCAGCATGGTGGGTGGGTATGCTTGTTTTATCTCGCCTTGTTTGTCGGCCACAAGAAAGGTTAAAAATTCGGGGTAACGCGTAGCCAGTATTGTTAACTGTGTATTTGCAGCAGCATCTTTGTTGTTTTTTACCACGTCACTTGAAAGCATTTGGGCAGCGCCTGCTATGGCATTTTGATGTCGGCGAATAAAGTCGGAAAGCTGGAATTCAAGTACTTTCACCCGCTGTTTCATGTAGCTGTGAATTTGGCGCTCTTGCTGCTGCTGAAACAGGCTTATTGACAAATAAATAACCGCCATAGACGCTACGAAAAAGCAGCCCGAAAAGAAATAGCCAAACAAGAAATGCAGCGAAATGCGCTCTGACTTAGACGATGTCTGGCGTCTTAGGCCGTGAACTGCAAGATAGGCAAAGTGCCCAGTGACCAAGCCAAACACACCGCTTACCCAGGTTACCAACACACCTGAAAACACCATATTGATGTTATCGCTATTATCTAAAGAGTGCTCCAGCAGCAATATAGGTAGGAAAACAATTGACCAAAAGCCCGCACCAACTTTAATCACTTGCTTAAGCGATTTTTGATAACCAAAAAGGCTTAATACAATAGGCAACAAAGTGAGGCTTTCTTTACCAACAATACTGCCTTCGTTTAACCAAAGTGGGACACTAATAATAAGCGTAATAGGGATAGCAATAACAGGATGGAAGCGCATGGCCGCGTAAACAGCCGCGCTTACGCCGAAAATAGCAATACCGGAGCTATCAAAGGGTGCTTCAAGCGCGTTAAGCCCCACGCCGAGCAAGCACGTAAGAATGGCTTGAAAAACCAAGGCCCATGATAGCGTAATAGTAGTACTGCCTAATTTCAAAATAGTTACCTAGCCCTTTTCATAACTAACGGGCTTGCTGTTTAGCCTAAGGTTGCGCTTAATGTTGAGCCATGTAATCGAGCGTAAAGTTGGTAAGAAGCTTAACGCCGAGCTTCATACCCGCATCATCAACGTAAAATTCAGGCGTATGGTGAGCAGGGCTATCTTCTTCACTCACATCAAGTGGCTTGCCACCTACCCATACATAAAGACCAGGTACTTTTTCCTGAAAGAACGAAAAGTCCTCGGCACCGGTTACAGGCTTAGATAACAAGGTTTTATCAGCACCTGCGGTACGCTGCATGGTAGGTAGCATAGCTTGTGTAAGTTCTGGGTCGTTGTAGGTAATAGGGTAATAGTAATCAAGCGGAAGCGTAAGTTCGGCCTCGGCGCCCATGCTTTCAGCAATGGCTTTTACTTTTCGTGGCAATGCTTCATAAATATGCTCACGTGCAGCCTTGTTTAAGGTGCGAATGGTACCCACCATTTCCACTTCATTAGGAATAATATTTGAACGATTACCGCCATGGATTGAGCCAATTGAAACCACCGCCGCGTCGTCAATTAGCTTTAGCTCGCGACTAACGATAGTTTGTATAGACATGATCATTTGTGCGGCAGTAACTACAGGGTCTACGCTTTTCCATGGATAAGCACCATGGGCTTGTTTACCGTGTATCACAATTTTAAACGGGTCTACCGCTGCCATTGTGCCTCCTGCATTGTAGCGAACAGAGCCCACATCAGTATTGGCATTAATGTGCAAACCGAAAATAGCATCTACGTCTGGGTTCTTTAAAACGCCTTCTTGTACCATAACTTCAGCGCCACCTTTTTCACCAGCCGGAGCGCCCTCTTCAGCGGGCTGAAAGATAAACTTAACTTTGCCTTTCAGCTCACTTTTTATCTCGGTTAGTATGGTTGCAGCCCCCATCAACATAGCCATGTGCGTGTCGTGACCACAGGCGTGCATAACAGGCACTTCATTGCCGTTGTATTCACCTATTTGTGTTGAGCGATACGGCAAATCGTTTTGTTCTTTTACTGGCAAGCCGTCCATATCAGCGCGAAGCGCCACAACGGGACCAGGTTTACCTGAGTCGAGAATAGCCACTACACCCGTTTTAGCTACGCCTGTTTGCACCTCAAGCCCTAGGCTTTTTAGATAATTTGCAACGTATTCGGCGGTCTTAAACTCGCGGTTAGATAATTCAGGAAACTCGTGGAAATGATGACGCCATTTAATGACATCTGGCTCTACTGCTGTAGCCAGCGCTTCTACATCAGCATTACTCGCGCTCGCGATAGTAGAGGCGCTTAAGAGTGCAGCTCCAACAAAGGTAAGTGATAAAAATTTGCGGAACACGTTGTAGTGCATGGTTTATCTTCCTTTAAAGCTGTGAACAGAGTAGAGCGTTTGGTGGGCGTGCTAACACTGCAGCACAAAACTAGTTGTTTGCAGAAAATACCCCATTCACATCACAGTGAATATTAGACTAAAGTATATGGCGAACAACCGCTTTTTCTCAAGTAAACAAAAAAGGCACCTACGGGTGCCTTTCTTATAAATATCAGAAAATTACTTAGCTTTTCTGTCTGCGCATTGCATCGAAGAACTCATCGTTAGTTTTCGTCATCGAAAGCTTACTGATAAGGAATTCCATAGCGTCAATTTCTGACATTTCGTGAACAATTTTACGAAGGATCCACATTTTTTGTAGTTCATCCTGAGCTGTAAGTAGCTCTTCACGACGGGTACCCGAACGGTTGAAGTCGATAGCTGGGAATACACGCTTTTCTGCAATTTTGCGGTTAAGGTGTAATTCCATGTTACCTGTACCTTTAAACTCTTCGTAGATAACTTCATCCATTTTAGAGCCGGTATCGATAAGTGCAGTAGCAATAATTGTTAAGCTGCCACCTTCTTCAACGTTACGCGCGGCACCGAAGAAGCGCTTTGGCTTGTGCAGAGCGTTGGCGTCAACACCACCGGTAAGTACTTTACCTGACGATGGGATAACGGTGTTATATGCACGGGCTAGACGCGTAATTGAGTCAAGCAAGATAACCACGTCTTTTTTATGTTCAACAAGGCGCTTTGCTTTCTCGATAACCATTTCAGCAACTTGTACGTGACGGCTTGCTGGCTCGTCGAACGTTGATGCAACGACTTCACCTTGTACAAGGCGGTGCATTTCAGTTACTTCTTCTGGACGCTCGTCAATAAGCAGGACCATTAACTCACACTCTGGGTGATTAGCGGCAATCGACTGTGCAATGTTTTGAAGTAGAAGCGTTTTACCCGCTTTCGGTGGTGCAACAATAAGACCACGCTGACCTTTACCAATAGGTGAGGCCAAGTCGAGTACACGTGCAGTAATGTCTTCAGTAGAGCCATTACCACGTTCCATGCGAAGACGGTCTGCTGCGTGAAGCGGCGTAAGGTTTTCGAAAAGAATTTTATTACGTGAGTTTTCTGGCTTGTCGAAGTTTACTTCACGAATTTTTAACAGAGCGAAATAACGTTCGCTGTCTTTCGGCGGGCGAATCTTCCCGGCAATGGTGTCACCTGTGCGAAGGTTGAAACGTCGAATCTGACTTGGAGAGACGTAAATATCGTCTGGACCAGCAAGATACGAAGAGTCAGCTGAACGCAAAAAGCCGAAGCCGTCCTGTAAAATTTCTAGTACCCCATCACCAAAGATATCTTCGCCGCTTTTTGCGTGCGTCTTTAGGATTGAGAAAATGATGTCTTGTTTTCTGGCGCGCGCCATGTTCTCCAGGCCCATTTCCTCGGCCAGGGCAACCAACTCGCTTATTGGTTTGTTCTTTAATTCAGTTAAATTCATACTGGTGGGTCTTTGTGCTTGAACTTCGCTTACAGGACTTATAGTCACTCTGTTCTAGTTTAGATTTGATTTCACCCGGATGTGGGCGTAAGCAGAATGCTGCTCGGATGAGCGCTAAACAAAAGTTAGCACTATATTTAGACAACGTCCAGCGTTTTACTGCTGAATTGTTAAATAATTTGGAGCGTGCGTTTGATGATAAAAAAGCAAAGCGTAGTTATTAGAAAAGGTAAAACGAAAAAACCGGCGCAAAAATGCACCGGTTTTGACGTGTATCGATTACAGGTTCTCGTTAAGGAACTCTGTTAGTTGTGCTTTTGATAACGCACCAACTTTAGTTGCCGCTACATTGCCGTTTTTGAAAAGTAACAATGTAGGAATGCCACGAATGCCATATTTAGGCGGAGTTTCGTTATTTTCATCGACATTCAACTTGCCAACTGTTAACTTGCCATCAAACTCGGTCGCAACTTCTTCTAAGATTGGTGCGATCATTTTACACGGGCCACACCATTCAGCCCAGAAGTCAACCAGTACAGGACCTTCAGCATTGATAACATCTGCTTCGAATTTATCGTCAGATAACTGGATAATTTTGTCGCTCATTCTTTTCTCCATTTTTGGACTGTTGCTGATTTGTCTCAGCCCGACCATAAGTGTTATATAGAAACTGTTTTTTAATGCAAGCACTGATAAGCTATAAGCTATGCCTACTCACTTAACTGATACTCATTTTTCCGACCTGCCGATTAACGGCAAGGTTGTTGACGCCTTGACGGCAGCTAATTTTTCACATTGTACACCAATACAAGCCCTTGCACTGCCTCCTTTATTAGAAGGTCACGACATTGCAGGTCAAGCCCAAACGGGTACAGGCAAAACCATTGCCTTCTTGGTGGCTACATTTCACTATTTGCTAAGCAAAGCAGAAAACACAGGTAACAGCAAATCAAATGGTCCGCGTGCAATAATAATGGCACCGACCCGAGAGCTTGCTGTTCAGATTTACAACGATGCAAAACTGCTTAGTGAACATACCGGTTTAACGCTTGGTTTGATTTATGGGGGCGAAGGTTACCAAAGTCAACGGGAAACGTTAGAAGAAGGTGTAGATATTATTATTGGTACGACAGGACGCATTCTGGATTACTACAAACAGAACGTGTTTACTCTGAAAAATATTCAGGTTGCCGTACTTGATGAAGCCGATCGTATGTTCGATTTGGGCTTTATAAAGGATATCCGCTTCTTATTCCGCCGTATGCCACCAGCCGCAGAACGTTTAAGCATGTTGTTCTCGGCCACCTTGAGCTATCGCGTTCAAGAACTGGCTTACGAGCACATGAATAACCCGACGCATGTTCAGGTTGCGCCCGAGCAAACAACAGCGACGCGTGTAACGCAAGAACTTTTCTATCCGTCTGACGACGATAAAATGCTGCTTCTATTAACGTTACTGGAAGAAGAATGGCCAGAAAAAGCGATTGTTTTTGCGAACACTAAAAACAGCTGCGAGAAAGTTACCGACTGGCTAACTGCTGATGGTCATCGCGTAGGCTTGCTAAGTGGCGATGTACCTCAGAAGAAGCGCCTAAGCATATTGGAAGACTTTACCAAAGGTAATTCAGACATATTAGTGGCTACAGATGTCGCCGCTCGCGGTTTGCATATCGATGCGGTAACGCACGTATTTAACTACGATTTACCTGACGATGCAGAAGACTATGTTCACCGAATTGGTCGCACTGGTCGAGCAGGACAAAGCGGTATTGCAATTAGTTTTGCTTGTGAAAAATACGCGCTTAACTTACCGGCGATTGAACAATATATTCAGCAAGCAATCCCTGTGACCGACTACGATCGCAGCGCTCTGCTTGAAGACGTAACGCCGCCGAAGCCACGCAGAAGACGTGCACCAAACAATCGTAACTCTTCACGTCGCGGTAATGGTAGAGGCCGAGGCAAGCCCCAAAATCGAAATAACAGGGCGTAATGCCATAGCGAACAAAACGTAGCGAAAAAATAAAGCATAACGGTAATAGCAAGAACGAGAAACTATGCAGGCAGAATTACAGCACGATGCGCAAACCTATGGCGAGTATTACGCCGCCATAGACTTGGGCTCGAACAGCTTTCACATGGTTATTGTGCATGTGGTAAACGGCAGTGTGCAGATTATCGGGAAGATAAAACAGAAAGTGCGATTAGCCGCCGGTTTGGATGAGCATTTTGCACTTGATACTGAAAGCATGGAACGCGGCTGGCAATGCCTGCAAGTATTCTCAGAACGTTTACAAGACATCCCACCTTCTAATATCAAAATTGTAGCAACAGCCACGCTGCGACTTGCTACCAACGCTCACGAATTTATCAAAAAAGCTGAAGCCATTCTAAATCACAAACTCAACGTAATAAGTGGTGAAGAAGAAGCGCGCCAAATTTACTTAGGCGTAGCATACACGTCGGCAAACCAAGGCAACAGCTTGGTGATTGACATTGGCGGCGCCAGTACCGAGATCATTATCGGTAATGATATGCAGCCCATTCATCTGAAAAGCTTGGATATGGGTTGCGTTACCTTTATGGAGCGCTACTTTGAAGGCGGCGAAATAACACAAGCTAACTTCGATAATGCAAAAGCGGCTGCCCATGCACTTATCAAAGATGTGTCTGACACCTTTCTATGCTTCGATTGGGAAAACTGTTTGGGCGCGTCAGGTACGCCACAGGCTATTACTGAGATTTTGGTTGCTCAGGGTATTAGCGACGCCATTCGCCTAGATTATTTATATCATCTTCAACAGCAGTGCATTGACTGCGGTCACATCAGCACGCTTGATATAGATGGCCTTGAAGACAATAGAAAAGCGATATTCCCATCGGGTTTAGCCATTTTAATTTGTTTGTTTGAAGCGCTACAAATTAAAAACATGAACATTTCAGGTGGCGCTCTACGTGAAGGCCTCATTTACGGCATGCTTGATAATGTGACCGACAATGATCGTCGTCAACAAACACTAAACCAAGCTAAGCAGCGCTACCACATTGATAATAACCACGCCAATGCTGTACGTCAGGTGGCGCTTGGACTATGCCACCAGCTGTGCGCGCAGCGCAACATCTGCCACTTAGACACAGAAACCATATTGGGCGCAGCAGCTCAGCTACACGAAATTGGGCTGCATATAGAATATAAAAAACACCACGAACACGGCGAGTACATTCTTAGCCATATTGACCTACCAGGTTTTACGCGGCTTCAGCGTGCCGCTATACGCGACTTGGTTGCGCAGCACAGGCTAGACATTAAGGCCAGCGTATTCGACAAGTATCACGAAGACTACCGCCCTATGCTTAAGGGCTTAATGCGCGTGCTGCGTATTTCAGTAGTGCTATGCCTTCGCCGTCAGAACAAACACATTCCAGAGGTGTCTTTGCTGTGTGAAGATGACCGCTGGACACTTACCTTTCCAGAGGGATGGTTGAAGTCGCACCCGTTAATTAATGCAGAACTTGCCAACGAGTGCTGGTTACAGCACAAAGCGGGCTGTGAATTAATTTGTAAATAACCTCTTGTTAGGCTATGTTTGCGTTTGAAGTAGTTCAGCAGCCTTAGGTGCAAAATACGTTAAAATACCGTCTGCTCCTGCGCGCTTAAACGCTAGAAGCGACTCTAACACTACTGCATCTTCATTAAGCCAGCCATTGGCGAATGCTGCCTGATGCATTGCGTATTCACCACTTACTTGATAGGCAAAGGTAGGCACTTTAAACGTTTCTTTGCAGCGTCGTACTACATCTAGATACGGCATACCAGGTTTCACCATGACCATATCTGCACCTTCATCTATATCCAGCGCTATTTCGTGCAAAGCCTCATCAGTATTAGCAGGGTCCATTTGATACGTTTTCTTGTTGCCGCCTTTTATATTGGCTGCTGAGCCGACCGCATCCCTAAACGGGCCATAGTAAGCTGAGGCGTATTTCGCTGAGTAGGCCATAATGCACGTGTTAACGTGGCCAGCGTCCTCAAGGGCTTTACGAATACTTCCTATACGCCCATCCATCATATCTGAAGGCGCAACGATATCAGCGCCGGCCTCTGCATGTGATAATGCTTGCTTTATTAGCACGTCTACCGTTTCATCGTTCATCACATAGCCATTCTCATCAATTAAGCCGTCTTGGCCGTGTGACGTGAAAGGATCCAGCGCAATATCAGACATAAGCATAACGTCAGGATAAGCCTTTTTCATTGCACGCATAGCCTGTTGTGCTAACCCTTCTGGATTAAATGCTTCACTGGCACAGTCCGACTTTAACGACATAGGGGTAACAGGAAACAGTGCAAATGTACGAATACCTAGTTCAACCCAACGCGCCGCTTCTTGAATGAGTAAATCAATAGACAGACGCTCAACACCTTGCATCGACGGTACGGCTTCACGTGCATTTTCACCCGGCAATACAAAAACCGGGTAAATCAAATCATCAGTAGTCAGCGCGTGCTCAGCCACCAAGCCACGTAAGGCGTCTTTTGCACGGAGGCGGCGCATTCTGCGAAGAGGAAAAGAAGAAGACGTCATGATTTGTCCTGTAAATTTTGGTGAATTACGATATTTCGCCCAGCCGCTTTGGCTTGATAAAGCAACTCATCGGCATAGCGAAATAGTGTTTGTGCGTGCTCTTCACTTTGAATAACAGTAGTAGACACCCCAGCGCTCACCGTAAGCTGTATTTGCTCACCGTCGTAGGTCATTGGCGATTGTTCCAGTGAAGCACGCATACTCTCGGCCACGTGATACGCGCCGTTTAAGTCGGTATTAGGCAATATAATGGCAAATTCTTCACCACCAATACGACACAAGTCATCTGTAGGGCGCTGAATAAGTTTTTGAAAGACTTTGGTAACGTGAATCAAACACGCATCACCTCCGTCGTGACCATATTTGTCGTTAATTTGCTTGAAGTAGTCAACGTCAATAATGGCTAATGACAGCGGAGTTTCTTCTCGGCGGCTACGACGCCCTTCATTTCGCAGACGCTTATCAAAGTGCCTTCGGTTGTGCACGCCAGTAAGCGGGTCGATGGCGTTTAACCGCTCTAGCTCCTGATTTACTTCGGAAAGCTCGCGAAGCGTAATTTCTAACTCTAGCGTGCGCTCTTGCACCTTGTATTCAAGATCGTCTTGATAACGCTGCTGCACACTTAGCAGGTTTTCCTTTGCTGTGTTGGCTTGTTTTTCCTGTTCTAGTGCAAATTGCTGCGCTTCAATTAAGTCGTCTCGGCTGTGGCTGTAGCTTATAGAAAGAATGAGCGCCAAAATTAGCGTTTCAACAGCGCCACCAATAATCAGCAGGTTATTAGAAGAAATGGGCAGGTTTATAAGATTTACATTATCTAAGCTTGCGCTTAGCCCGCTTATTAACAAAAAGGCCCATGCAATAGTGAAGTAACGCGCTACGGCAACACGTTTTAATGACAGCCAGACACCTAGTGCGAGCGTGTAGATAACGATAAGGCTTAGCAACAGTAAATAAGCTTTTATCATGAAGTAGTAGGGTAAAAATAAGCCAAGCACAATGCTTAACGCGCACACACCACTAGCAATAAGCGTAATTTTATCCAGTAAAACGCTGTGCTCTTTTACGGGCAATAAACTTCGTGTAAACAGCGTGGCAAACATGATGGTTGCGTTTGCAAAAACAATAATCGCTTTACTTTGAAACCACGTATTGTCAGCCCATAAATAGGTAAACCCAAAACCGTGTAGCGTTGCCAGCGTAAGCGCCAAACTTAGCACGTACCCTGAATAAAACATAAAAGAAGTACTGCGCGACGTAACCGTCAAAAACGCATTGCTTACCCCCATGGCAACCAACACACCAAAAAATAACCCCAACGCAAGGTTGCGACTAGTACTGAAGCTTAAGAACGCTTTTTCTTCCCAAATACGCACTGGCAACCTAATAGTGCCTGAAGTTTGCACGCGCACAATAACTCGCTGCGATTCAGCACTTGATGGCAGTGGGAATAAGGGCTTGGTATGCACAATGGGGCGCTTTGATAGCATTTGTGCATCGCCAGCGGAAAACTGTGTAATGGGCGTACTGCCTACTCGGCTGTAAACACCTACATCAAGGTAATCTAGCAGCGGATAATCGATATGAAATAAGAAGCTATCACTTGCGCTTTGCGTTGGAGGAATGACAAACGAAAACCAATGCACAGCCTTATTCATGCCCAAATTTACAGGCGAGGTGGTGGGGAGCCATTTGTCGGTATCTAAACGGGTGATATTGTCGAAGGAAAGGGATTCATCTTTATCTATGGTGTACATTAACTGCGAGTATTGTGGTGCAGCCCCTTTGTTGGGTGTAAGGCTAAGCGAAAACAAAATAAATGACACTACCGCAACAGCGGTAATTAATATTAACCCCGCATCGTAATTTTTCAGTACCTTCGAATTAATTTGCATCTAACGCGCTACTCGCCGAGTGAGAATAAAGTGCACGTGTTAGCATAGCTACAATCGCGCAAAGTTTCTGTTGTTTCGCCTAAATGCTCGCTAAGGTACTGCCCAATGTGAGGAAGATATGCAGGCTCGTTGTTGCGCTTACGCGGTCTTAATGATTTGGGGAAAAGGTAAGGAGCATCGGTTTCCAACACCAATTTATTTAATGGGATGCTGTGAACAGCCTCTCGCAAATCGCCGCCACGCTTTTCGTCGCACACCCACCCAGTTACACCAATGTACAACCCCAGCGCCACGTATGCTTCTACTTGCTCTTTAGTTCCCGTAAAACAATGTGCTATGCCGCCGGTGAGCGATGGCATGTAACGTTTTAACAACGATAACTGCTGCTCGAATGCGTCGCGTTCGTGAAGATAAACTGGCAGCTCAAGCTCGCTTGCTAATTTTAGCTGTGCTTCGAACACAGTAAGCTGTATTTCAGGCGCAGAAAAGTTGCGATTGAAATCTAAACCACACTCGCCTATTGCCACACACCCTGGTTGCGTTGCCATTTCGCGCAGCATGTCATAATGCTCTGGCAACACATCTTTTGCATTGTGGGGGTGAACACCAATGGTGTAGCAGCAGGTATCAGGGAACGCTTTGTGAAGTGCAACCGCGCTTTTCCATTCATTAGGATGCGTAGTAATAACACAAAGCTTGCTCACACCGGCCTGCTGGGCACGGGCTATGATGTCGTTGGCGTCAAACCGACTATCAAGAAGGTTAACGCCAGCATCAAACCACGCCATCTATTTTAGGCGCTTTACTTTCATGCGCTTATTTAGGCCTTCAACGCTCAAATAAAATGAACCTAACAAGCCACGCTCAACGGTAACAACCTGCCCTTTTTCAAACTTAAGGTAAGTTTCGTCGGTTTGTTGCCACACCGAGCCATCGCTGAAAGTAAGTTTATGCTTTCCACGCACAGTTTTAGATAGCTCTGCAATGGTCACTTGAAGCTCAGAAGCTTCTTTAGATAGGTCGCGTTTATGCTCTAAACCGAATTCATTTTCAGGCTCTGCATTACGCGCTACTGGCTGAGCAGGCTGTGCTGCTGTTGAAGGTACAGAGGCTGGGCGCTTTACCGTAAGCGCAGGAAGTTGGCTTAGCTCGCTATCAGCGCCCTCGTATTGGCGCAACGACTTAGCTACGTTGTCGTAACACACTAGGCGTTTTAGGCTGTTATCTGTGTTTCGGCATTTTTCAATGGCTTGCGCAACGGTCTCGGCCTGAACTGACGAAGCACCTAAAGCGCATATTAGGGCAATAAGAGAAACAGCGCGTTTTTTCATTTTAATTCCTTTGTTATAGCTGTTATGTGTTGTCTGAGCTTTCAGACTGTTGTTCTGCTGCGCGTTCTGAACGCTTTGCGTAAAGCCCACCAATGATGACGCCTACTTCAAACAACAACCACATTGGAATAGCCAATAGGGTTTGTGAAATAACGTCAGGCGGTGTAAGCAACATGCCAACCACAAACGCACCAACAACAACATATGGGCGCTTGGCGCGCAGCGATTTGGCGTCTGTTACGCCGGTCCAACACATAAGAATAATGGCAATAGGTATCTCGAATGAGACCCCAAAAGCAAAAAACAGTTTCAGAACAAAATTAAGATAGCTCGATATATCGGTACTTACCGTAACCCCTTCCGGCGCAACGCTGGTAAAAAATGCAAACGCGATGGGGAATACCACAAAGTACGCAAACGCCATTCCTGCATAAAACAACAAAGTACTAGACAGCAGTAAAGGTGCTACCAAACGCTTTTCGTTACGATACAACCCAGGAGCCACGAAGCCCCAAACTTGATAAAGTACATAAGGAATGGCGATAAAAAACGACAGTACTAGCGTTAATTTAAAGGGTGCGAAGAACGGCGATGCCACATCAGTGGCTATCATACTGGCGTTTTCTGGCAATGCCTCTAACAGCGGCCTTGCTAGCAGCTGATACAAGTCTTGAGCAAATGCTGCGAGGCATAAGAACACAATAAGCACACTTAATAATGCTTTAAGTATGCGACTGCGAAGCTCGATAAGGTGAGATATTAAGTTGTTAGCGTCAGACATTTATTGTTTTTTATAGGGTTCTTGAACAGATTCGGCCGCTTTTTTTAATTCGTCGACGCTTTGTTCAAGTTCAGGTGAAAGATCTTTAAGCCCTTGCTGTTCGGCTTTTTTTAAATTCTCATGCAATTCGTGCACGCGCAACTGATGCTCAACCTCCTGCTTAAAGCCGGTTGCCACATTGCGCACGCTGCGAATTGTGTTAATGGTAGAGCGCATTGCTCCTGGCAGTCTTTCTGGCCCCAATATAAGAAGTGCCAACACGCCAATGACCAATAGCTCCCAAAAGCCAATATCAAACATTAGGAGTTTTCTTTTACATCACTCTGCGTTTTTGTTGAAACAGTGTCAGCGGTAGATTTCTCTTCTACTTGCTTTTTCTGTTCAAAGTCAGCGTCTTTCTCTTCTTCACTAACGGCTTTTTTAAAGCCTTTAATGGCGCCGCCTAAATCAGTACCGATTCCTTTCAAACGTTTTGTACCAAAAAGTAGCACTACGATCACTAAGATAATCAATAGCTGCCAAATACTAATACCACCCATAAATTCTTTCTCCCTTACATCTGTTACCACAGTATGCCATTGCGCGGCGCTGCTTTCACCTGAATATTTGTGACGGTGAATAATGATTGACGTTTCATTATCACCAATCCATGCTTCTATTAACCGTTGAGTATAAATCAATTGTGCTCAATACGTCTTATTTAAACAAGGAGTTAGTGAGCTTGCCGTGCATTTCCACAATCTGCTACGCCGTTATGCTCATTTCACTTGAGCCACAAATAGACACGCGCACGCTTCCTGTAAACACTAATACTGCTGTTACGTCACTAAAAGCTGAAAAGACTTCTTCCAGCTTACATCAACACAATGAATGGTTCGATGTGTGGCAGCGCAGCTTTACTGACTCGATGGATTTCACTGTACGCCAATTAGATGGTCTTTTTCGCTCTGACGATGAGCGTAGCTTCAGTAATGAAGAAGCAAGGGCAGAAGGTCGCATCCAGTTTGCATGGGAACCCCGAGACGGCATGCTTACCGACACGGATTTGCGCTTTAGAATTCGCGTAAAACTGCCAGCACTTGAAGACAAAGTCGATTTGCTACTAAGTGACAACGAAGATGAAACCCAAGACAATACCATTCGCGCCGCCCGAAATACGGATAATAATGATCGGGATCAGGCCACTATTGCTTTGCGATTTAGGCCAGAACAAGACTCTCACTATTCTTTTCGCGTAGGCGCAGGAAGACGAGATCAGCTTTATGTAAGAGGACGCTATCGCGACGCGACCGCGTTTACCGATAAACTGTCAGCGCTATACGATAGTGAACTGTATTACTACTCACGAGACCGATTAGGCGCAGAAGTTGGGCTGGCTATTCAATACGATATAGACAGAAAGCACCTTATAAGACAAAACAACCGACTTTATTTCAGAGATGACACTAACGACTGGCTGTGGCGCCATGAAATAAATCACCTTTATGCCATTGATGACCAAAACGCCATAGTTTCCCGAGCCATGGTTGAGGGGCTAAGCCGACCAAACTATCGCATTGAAGAGGTATATGCAGGAATACGGTGGCGGAACAACACGCTTAGAGACTGGCTTTTCTTTGAAGTTGAACCTTTTGTACTTTGGTTAAGAGACGAAGATTTTAATACCTCTTTTGGGGTCGCCATGCGTGTTGAAGTGTATTACGGGCATAATCGATAACGGCCTCGACAGGCCGTTATTCACTTCGAATCCTTATTATTGGGGCTCATAAACCAGAAACGGCACATTGCTATAGCCACAATAATGACTTCGCAACACTGCCGAGTCGGCAGATTTTTTCAATACATGCTGCGTGCCCTCTAATTCCCAAGCTGCATCGATTCCATCGCGACATAAGCGCATTGATTGCTCTCGCCAAACGCCATCGTCATTTTTGCGTTTGTGCTGAGTACTTGTTCGCTCGGTTGTGGCCGTTAAGTCTATTGTGAGTTTTTCACCAACAATAGTGCCCTTTGCGCCCGTTGGAACATAGCTTGCCGAGCCCGCGATTACTTTATTGCCTGCAGCACCGTTTCTTAACTCTTCCACACGCCCCTGACCAAGGTCGACAATAAACACCCCAGACTTTCCAACAACAGTAAAATCTGCGCCATGTTGGTTATTGTGTTGATTATTGTGCATGTCGACCACCAATGCTGTGGTTTCATCAACGCCAAAACCAAACTGCTGCAAGCTTTGTGCAGTGGCTGCAATAAGACGCACTTCCCTATCGCGCTCTGAAAAGTGGGTATCGAGTAAGCCAAAGTTGAAAAGACCCAAACCGCCGGTTGGATTAACGGTTACTGCATTATCAACAAGAACCTGCTCACAGCCTTCATCTTCACAGCGCTCTGATACCGGTGGAACCGAAAATACACCGCTAGACAGTACGCCTTTTGAGCTTCCACTGGTTAACATTGGCACTGGACGACCATTGGCGTATCCGCCAGCCTGCACTGCGGTGCCTGCACTAGTACCGCCCACAATAATCTGATCGTTACGCCACATTGAGCGCAATGTGGTGAGGAACGGCGTCGGCTGACCCGTTGGCGTACTTAGCGCTGCCAATGTTTTACTTTGATCGCCGCCGTTAAAGAAAATGCCGTCAAGGTTAGACAAAGTATTAATAGCTACGCTGCTATCTTCACACCATTGACGCTGCATGTCGGTACGCTGCGGATAAAGGCGCGCTTTGTCGTATAAATGGTTTTGTGCTCTAAAAGCTTCGAGCTGCTCACAACCATTGCCTCCCATACTTTCAACAAACGCCGCTTTTTGAAAGGCTGGCGAAAGAGGAAGCCATACCACTTCTACATTGGGTTGTTGAAATACGCCAATATAAAAATCGACCGCCTCAAATGGATCGCGAGATGAAGCGGTAACAACACCAATTTTTATTGGTGTGTTTTGCGCGTTATCTACAGCAGTTTCTTGTTTAAAAGCATGTTTTACGCGAGCGCCTTCTATAAAAGCCGTGTAAACATCAACCGATGCTTTTTCTTTTGTACTCGCTAGCGATACTTTTTCTTGTAAACGCGCGCCGTTTTCATCTAGTTGCTGCATTTCAAGTGCATCTAACAATATGAAATATTCTGCGTCTGAAAGCCCTCGAATATCGCTGTTTGAAAATCCTTCGTCGTTTAACGCATCAAACAATTCATTTTTTGTAAGCCCAGTCGCAATTGAATTTATATGCAGTAATTTTGAATATAAAAAATCATTATTTACTGCGTGCATTTCCATCAATGCTTTATATCGCGCTAACGACTCTTGATTAACCTCGTACAAAATAGTCGCTTTTGCGTTGTTAAAATCCATCGTCGATGAACAGTTTTTCGTCGACATACTCGAGCATGTTTTCAAAGCGCCACCGGCCAACACCAAGTCGGCAGAAGCAAAAGAAAAACTATAAAATACAGACATATAAAAACAAAAAAATACAGAAATCGGTATTCTAAGGCTTACGTTAAAACGAATATTTTTTAGACAAAAAGTGACTTCTTTCATTAGCACCAGCAGAACACTTAATTGATTGACTTTCATTCACGGTAGTGTTAACAAGTTATTAATGTCAACGGTAAAGTTAGTACCGAACAACGCTATTTGATTCAGACGAAATGCATAATTCGTCACAACACTGGTTTATTAGATGATCAAGAAAGCTGCCAATTTAGGCAACTATCGCTATCAAAACTTTTACTTGTCGGAGTGGTTCGACGAGTAGCTCCTTCGCCCTTCAATTCATTGAAGCGGCACAGCTGCGCCCTGCAGCAAACTCTTAAACTACAACAGGTGTTGAATTGCGCTAGAAGCGGCATTAGACCGTGCGCGCTATGGGATCATAACAATGAAAAAATCGACGTTAATGCACAAAATGGGTGTGTCTATTGGCACGCTAAGTTATCTATCTCTTTGTATTTCTGGGGCTGTATTCGCTCAAGAAGCCACAGAAGAAGAGACCGTTGAACGCATACAAGTGACCGGAAGTAACATTCGCGGTGCCAACCTAGAAGGCTCACAGCCGCTAACGGTACTGACTTCAGAAGACATTGCACGTACCGGTGCCTCTACCATTTCAGAATTAATGCGCACGGTAACGCAAGCACGCGGTGGCGTAGGAACATTTGACACTACACAAAGTGGTGCAACATCTACTTCTACCCCTCCAGGGCAAGCTGCGGCCTCGCTACGCGGTATCGGCCCTTCGTCTACCCTAACGTTGGTTAACGGACGACGCATTGCAGCAAGTTCTTTTGCTTCTGGCACTGAAAACTTTTTCGATATCAACAGCATTCCTGCTTCTGCCGTTGAGCGTGTTGAAATTCTAGCAACCGGCGCATCTGCTATTTACGGTGCAGATGCCGTAGCCGGTGTAATCAACTACATTCTGAAAAATGATTATGAGGGCTTAGAGCTTCAAACTAACTACGAAAATACAACCAACAGCAACGACCATGGTGCGTTTAATGTGCAAATGCTGTGGGGTAAGAATTTCGATAACGGAAGTAACTTAACGGCGTTTTTCGACTACTACGACAGAAAAGAAATTCGCGCTACTGACTTCTCGCAAACCCGCGATCCAATTCTTACTAATGGTTACTCTTATCTTCCTAAAAATACGCCAAACATTTATTTTAGAAGTACACAAAGCGGTGACGAAATTGGAGCACCAAACTGTGCAACCGAGCTGACCACAACAGAGTTTGGTGAAGAAATTTGTGCTTACTACGGCAATGAAGATGATTTCTTTGAAACGCCTCTTGAGACGTTGTCGGGCGGACTAACTTATACACTTGAGCTTGACGACTTGACCTGGCGGACTGATGTACTCATGTCTCGTACAGAATCTACTTCATTTTCGACACCCGCACCAATCAATCAGGTTGACGATCGCGAGGGGGCATGGATTGGTGTTGACGCACTCGACGTTTTCGATGACGAAACACGCAATTTTCTTCTAGATGAAATTTATATCGACCCATTTGACACTGTTGCTGGTCGGGAGCTTGATGGCTTCAGATATGATGCAAGATTCGGCACTCCAAGAACAGTAGATATCGAAACCGATGCAATTCGCCTTGTTTCATCGGTAATTGGATATATCAATGATTGGGAATGGGAAGCTGGAGCTTTGTATTCTCGAAGTGAGTCAGATCAAATCGCGAGTGCTGGGATTTACAATCGTTATCGCTATACGGCAGCGGCACATGGCGAGCTCTGTTCAAATGGCACAATAGCGCAATATGATGCATCGACTGACACTCTGTCTTGCTCTGGCGGTGAATTACTTGCAGCTTATAATCCGTTTTTACAAGGCGATGCACAAAATGATGCAACCCTTGCGCTTGCTCAAGCACAACCAACTAGAGCTGGCACCAGTGAAGTTTTCGGCATTGATGCAAAAATTAATGGCGAACTAACTCAATGGAATGGTAACCCTGTAATGCTAGCAGCGGGTGTTGAGTTTAGACGCGAAGAGATAATCGACGATCCTTCAATAGAAGCGCGCGCTCGTGCCGAAAATGATTATTTAGTTGATGTATTTGGTTTTGGCTCTAGCGCATCCGCCGCAGATAGAAACCAAGCAGGCATATTTGCTGAGTTGTTAGTGCCAATAAATGATCAAGTAGACTTAAGCTTAGCTGGTCGATATGACGACTACAATGATTTTGGCAGTACATTCAATCCAAAAGTTGGGTTGACATATCGCCCAATAGATAACTTGGTTCTTCGAGGTTCTTGGTCTACCGCCTTCCGTGCACCATCTTTAACGCAAGCAGGTGTTCAACTTCGCACAACCAATGCACAGTTTGACTGCTCGGCTAATGCTGCAGTATCTCAGCTTTTCTGTGAGAATGAAGGGCGTATTAGGTCAGCCAATGTATTAGAACTAGGTAACCCTGCACTGCGAGCGGAGGAATCTGAAGCGCTATCAGTAGGGCTTGCTTATAGTCCAACTGAAAATACCACGATTACATTAGATTTTTGGCAGTTTGACCACGAAGATATTGTCGACACTAACATGACAGACGTGCTTGCACGCTCTATAGATGATGTGACACTTCGTCATTGCGGTGTAATCCCAGAAGGAAGCCAAGGTATATCTTTCGATGAAGACCTATGCCTTGATCACCCTGATAGAGATGAAAACGGTGACTTCTTACTAGATGCAAATGGCGACCGTGTATTTACATTTATCGAAGACTCAAATGGTTTGATCATCACTGATGACGGAGCAAACCTAACAGAGATTCTTGCCGAATGGGACAGAGTCATCCAGCCTCGTGTTGTTGACCTCCCCCTTTTCAGAGACCACATTATTTTATTAGATAATACCGGCACGCAAGAACTCAAAGGCCTTGATTGGAATATTACACATGATATTGAATTAGAGAGCAGCGTTGTTGAGCTTGGGTTCTCTGGGACACATTACCTAGAGTACGAACGCAACAGACCTGGCTCTGATGAAATTGAATCTCTTGCAGGTCAATTCCGTTACCCTGAAACTATCGCGAATTTTGAATTATTCTATGTTGCAGAAGACTGGTACGTAGGTACCTATGTGTTTTTCACAAGCAGCTATCAAGACGATATTATTCGACTACGTGCCCGTGAAATCGATGAATTAATCGACAACGGCGTGATAACCGAAGAAAATCAAGAACGAGATATAAGTAGTTGGACAACTGTTACTTTAAGCGCAGGCTATTACTTTGACAATGCTGAGCTTCGCTTGACTGTAGATAACCTGTTCGACCGTGACGCCCCTGTTGCATATGGAACAGCTAGAGGGTTTGACGCCTTCAATCATGACCCTTATGGCACTAACTACACGTTATCGTTCAGCTACTACTTTGATTAAGTAGAATACTCTCAACACAGGGGGCCTAACGCCCCCTTTTATTGTCGAGGAACGAATGCAACATTCACCTTCAACATCGCGAATGCCCGATGCATTCGTTATCTTGTTTTTTGTAATACTGCTTGCTGGTCTAGTGGCGTGGCTTGTGCCAGCAGGTACATTTGAAACAAAAGAAATAGTGACATCGAACGGCGCAGTAAAAACTGTGTTAGATGCTGATAGCTTTACTTACGTAGAAGAGAGCCATGGTTTTGTGCTGTTTGACGGCACTGGCAACTCTACAGGTATTGCTAACTATGCGTTCGACGGTATGGTGTCGGGCGATAAATGGGGCGCAGCAGTAGGCGTAATCGCTTTTATTCTTATTGTGGGCGGCGCATTTGGCATTGTCATGCAAACCGGTGCCATTAATAACGGCATTATGGCGTTGATAAACCGCTTTCAGCATGCCGACAACTTGCTGCTTCCCGCTTTGTTTCTATTGTTTTCACTCGGCGGCGCCATTTTCGGCATGGGTGAAGAAGCCATTGCGTTTTGTATTGTGCTTGTCCCCCTAATGACGGCAATGGGTTACAACGGCATCATGGCCGTGCTTGTTACTTATGTGGCTACGCAAATAGGCTTTGCCACCAGCTGGATGAACCCCTTTTCGGTGGCTATTGCCCAAGGCATTGCCGACGTGCCACTCATGTCAGGTCAGTCGTTCCGTATGGCAATTTGGGCTTTATTTACGGCGTTTGGGCTCGTATTCACTCTACGCTATGCCAAACAACTGAAGGCTCACCCCCAAACAGGTGATAGTTCGCCTTCTACATTTAATACAAAGATTGAGTCACCACAAGAAGACACTGAACTTGCGCACACGTTTAGCGTTACCGACAAGCTTATTCTTGTGGCTTTTTTTGCCAGTATTTGTTGGGTGATGTGGGGTGTGATCGTGCACGCTTACTATATTCCGCAAATTGCATCACAGTTTTTCTGCATGGGCATTGTTATTGGTGCTATCGCTTGGTTTGGCGGGCGAATGCGTATGAATGACATCAGCGCAGCATTTGTAAGCGGCGCGCAGTCGCTTTTGCCAGCAGCATTAATTGTAGGCATGGCAAAAGGTATTGTGCTAGTACTTGGCGGTGACGATGTAACCTCGCCGTCGGTATTAAACACCCTGTTACATCACACAGGCACGGCGTTAGCGCAAACGGGCTCGGTAGTGAGCGCATGGCTAATGCTTTTATTCCAAAGTGTGTTTAATTTCTTTATTGCTTCAGGTTCTGGGCAAGCGGCTATTACTATGCCGTTAATGGCACCGCTGTCTGACCTTGTTGGCGTGACTCGCCAAGTAGCAGTATTGGCTTTTCAATTAGGCGACGGACTGACTAATTTAATTATTCCAACCTCTGCTTCATTAATAGGCTGTTTAGGCGTGGCTGGTGTTAGTTGGACGACATGGGTAAAATTCATCGCAAAGTTTTGCGCTAGTCTTTTTGCGCTTGCTTCACTTACCGTTGTCACTGCCGTTCTTATAGGTTTTTCTTAAATGCTTACGCTTATTAAAAATGTGGAATGCTACGCACCCTCGCCAATGGGCACCGTAGATATTCTTATTGCCAACAATGCCATTGCATGTATTGATGCAAACATAGCTATTAATGAATCTCTAGTAGACGTTATTGACGGCAGTGGTTTAATTGCGCTTCCAGGGCTTGTAGATAGTTTAGTGCACATTTCTGGCGGCGGCGGTGAAGGCGGCTTTCACACACGTACGCCACAGATGTCGTTAACAGAGGCATCACTTCACGGTGTGACTACGGTAATTGGTGCACTGGGAACAGATGCAACCACCCGTACTTTGCCCGACTTATTAGCTAAAGCCAAAGGGCTGAATATAGAAGGGATAAGTGCGTATTGCTATACCGGTTCGTATCACTTACCCGCTCGCACAATTACAGGTAGCGTAACAGACGATATTGCACTTATTGATTGTATGATTGGGGTTGGTGAAGTGGCCATTGCCGACCATAGAGCCGCAGAACCCACGGTTCAAGCACTCGCTGAAGTTGCTGCGCAGGCGCGTACCGGCGGTATGATTTCAGGGAAAGCCGGTATAGTTTACATTCACACAGGCGATGGAAAGCGCCAGCTTTCTGTGTTGCACGATGTGGTTAATGAAACCGACATACCTGCTAGCCAGTTCTTTCCAACGCACATTAATCGCAATCAAAGCCTTCTTGATGCGGGAATTACGTGGACCCGTGCAGGAGGAGTTATTGATATGACCACCAGCACCAATGAACAGTTTATTGAAGAAGGTGAAATTCCTGCGGCGCAGGCCATTGCCTATTGTTTATCGCAAGGTGTGCCAGCTTCACAACTTAGTATGAGCTCTGATGGCAACGCAAGTTTGCCTGTGTTTAACGAAAATGGGGCGCTTGTTGGTTTAGAAGTGGGTAAAGTAGGAAGTTTATTTGCAGCATTTAAAGCGCTTGTTCTTGAACACAATGTGTCGCTGAAAAACGCTATTTCAGTAGTAAGTACTACCCCTGCGAGCAAGCTTAAACTGCACCACAAGGGCAAAATTAAAGTAGGCTGTGATGCCGATTTAGTACTTTGCGATAAAGCGTCGCTAGACATTGTGCATGTGCTGGCGAAAGGCAAACAATTAGTGAAAGACAGTATTGCTGTGGTTAAAGGTACATTCGAATAAACGCCAATTCTATTTAGAAAGGGTCACAGAATTAAAAAAGGGCGCGTTGCGCCCTTTTTTATTAACTTGAATGCGCCTTTTAACGCCTAAGACTATTAAGGTCGCAGCGCTCTATCACCTCGAGCAAGTCCGCACACACCGGTGCGCGATGACTCAATAATTTCCGCACATTGCCCCATGGTGCTGGCAAAGGCGTCAAGCTTATCGGTAGTGCCCGTAATCTCAATGGTGTAGTTATTCACGTTCACATCAACAATACGTGCGCGGAAGATATCAGCATTACGCTTTACTTCAGAGCGCACCGACTCGGTGCGCGTAGCCACTTTGATAAGCATAAGCTCGCGCTCGATATGTGCACCTTCGCTTAAATCTACCACTTTAAGCACGTCAATGAGCTTATTAACTTGTTTGGTAATTTGCTCGATAACTTTGTCATCGCCATGCGTGATGATAGTAAGACGAGATAAGCTTTCGTCATCTGTAGGTGCTACGCAAAGCGAGTCCACGTTGTAACCACGCTGAGAAAATACACCTACAATTCTTGAAAGTGCGCCGGGGGCGTTTTCCATTAATACAGAAATAATACGTTTCATCAGGTTCGCTCCGTCTTGCTTAAGCGCATGTCATCCATTGCGCCGTACTTAATTTGCATAGGATATACGTGTTCGTTTTGGTCTACTGCGATGTCCATGAACACCAAGCGATCTGTGTAACTAAAACATTTCTCCATTGCGGCATCTAATTCGTCGAGTTTATCTACCTTAATGCCCACGTGACCGTACGCTTCAGCCAGCTTCACAAAATCTGGCATTGAGTCCATATAAGAGTGCGAATGACGGCCTTTATAAATCATGTCTTGCCATTGGCGAACCATGCCCAATGCACGGTTGTTTAGCGAGATAATTTTTATTGGCAGGTTGTACTGCAGGCAGGTAGACAGCTCTTGAATATTCATTTGAATACTGCCGTCACCCGTTACCACTACCGACGTTGAATTTGGGTGCGCAAACTGCACGCCCATTGCGGCAGGCAAACCGAAGCCCATGGTGCCTAGACCACCAGAGTTAATCCACTGGCGAGGCTTATCGTAAGGGTAATACAATGCAGCAAACATTTGGTGCTGACCTACGTCAGAGCTTACGTAGGCCTTACCATCGGTATGCTTGTAAAGCGCTTCGATAACCCGCTGAGGCTTAATAACCTCTTCACCTTGGTTGTAGTTTAAGCACTTGCGCGTACGCCATGTTTCTATTTGCTGCCACCAGTCGCTTAGCTTGTCTTTTTGACCCGACAAGTCTTTCTTTTCTACCTGACCTAAAATTTGGTCGAGCACTTTATCAACCGAGCCAACCACAGGAATGTGTGCGTTAACGGTCTTAGAAATAGACGCTGGGTCGATATCAACATGAATAATATCGGCATGTGGGCAGAACTTGTCTACATTGTTGGTTACGCGGTCGTCAAAGCGAGCACCTAGTGCAATAATGCAGTCGGCATTATGCATAGTTTTATTCGCTTCAAGGGTACCGTGCATACCCAGCATACCTATAAATTGCTTATGAGTACCCGGCATTGCGCCTAAGCCCATTAGGGTGCAGGTTACTGGCGCGTTAAGCGTTTCCGCTAGCTGAATAACTTTTTCAGATGCATCACAGGCTACTGCACCACCACCTACATAAAGTACAGGGCGTTCCGCTTTAAGAAGCGATTCAACCGCTTTCTTAACCTGCTTTGGGTGGCCCTTTTCTGTAGGGTTGTAAGAGCGCATGGTTACATCGCTTGGGAACACATACGGATGCTCTTCTGCTACGTTTACGATGTCTTTCGGTAAATCAACCACTACCGGGCCAGGTCGGCCGGTATTGGCAATGTAATACGCTTTCGCAATCGCTTCAGGAATATCAACCGCACGCTTAACTAAGAAACTGTGTTTAACGATAGGACGCGAACAACCTACCATATCGGTTTCTTGGAACGCATCTTCACCGATGTGCATTGACGGTACCTGACCTGACAGTACCACCATTGGGATAGAGTCCATGTAAGCAGTGGCAATACCCGTAATAGTATTGGTTGCACCCGGACCTGATGTGACGAGCACTGTGCCGGTTTTGCCAGTTGAACGTGCATAACCATCCGCCATATGTGCGGCTGCCTGTTCATGACGCACGAGGACGTGTTTGACATCATCTTGCGCAAATAACGCATCATAAATGTCTAGTACGGCACCACCTGGGTAACCGAACAAGTGTGTCACTCCTACATCTTTTAGCGCTTCAACCACCATGGCTGCGCCCGACATCATTTTCACAGTGCTATCTCCTGTAATGGGTTGGGGTGTTTGTCAGCGTACGTTGACGATGCCCCGACTATATCTAAGGTAATAGGAAGATAAAACACCAAATCGCGCAAAAGTGAGATATATATCCCAATATTCGCAATAATTAGGATAAATCTTTCGATTAAGATATGTATTTTACATTTATTAGGATAGGAATTTACACCAAGTTAACATAATAAGGCAGTAACTTGGTGTAGGTAGGCTTAGTCATCGAGATCGATGTCGAGGTCACTGTTATCGCTTATATCGTCATCATCGTCAACCTCTTCCGCAGCACCACGCTTCGAACCATAAATACTGGCAGTTTTAGGGCGATTGATACGTGCTTGATACTTTAACCACGCTTTTTCTTGGGGCGTTGACGGTTCGCGATGCCCTAACGCCGACTCTAAGTACTGTTGCTCTTCATCGTTTTCTGGCGTTATCTTTCCGTCGACCAACGCCGCGAAAAGGCTGCCGTGAGCCTGCAATAGCTTACTTTCGTTTATTGAGAAATCGCCAGAACGTGCAAAGCCATAGGGATAATGCTTTTTATCAGCAAACGGCTTTCTAGTAACTTGCTCTTTGGTGATCACTGACATCTTAACCTCTTCCACAACACAAAATGTTTGTAATACAAGCAAGATTAATTGATGGCTAAAGCGGTAAAAGACGAACGTTGCTTTAGAAATAACCCACAACAAACCTTGGTGAAATAGACTTCCGATATAGCGTGCTTATCGCTGTACACGTTATTCTTAGTTGGGTTTTTAAAGGCTGTCAAAGAATTAAGTGAAGGTAGTAAAAACTTAACAAAATAATCATTATTGAAAGGTATAAAAAAGGCCGCGAAGCGGCCATTTTTGAATATAGACTTTCTATTTAAGATTTGCGTTTTTCGCTTACCCATACGGTAATAGTACCGTCGACAACTACCGTACCTTCAGCATTGTACGCTTTTACCGAAATTGGCAGATCGCCAGGTTTCCATGCATCTTCAGGCACTTCGGCCACGCAGCGAATATCTGAATCAGCTTTTGCAGGATATTTCACTTCCATGCCTTTAGGGATCCAGCGCAAATTTTTTGGAATAGACGCCTCACACATAAAGCCCATTGCCATTTCCAAACCGTTACAAATAGCGATAACGTGAACCGTACCAATATGGTTTTGCACTGCTTTGCGTTTGTTAATAAGCACTTCGCAGTAGTTGGGTTTAATGTCAGTAATAAGTGGTGAAACCGTTGAAAAGTAGGGTGCTCTTCGCGCCGAGTACCAGCTAAATAGCTTTTGCCCAAACGGCAGTTTCATAAATTTATTGTAGGTGTTTAATACATAGTTCTTTGACATAGTGTCCACGCTGACTTTTCGAAGTCTTACAAAAATTTGCTTAAGCACCCTGATGTATAACGTGATTAATAACGTTGAAGTAAAAAGGCGCCGCCCAATCTGGTTAGACCAGTTGCATACCTATAAACATAATCGTTGTTTAACACAGTTGCAACAAATGAATGGAGTAAACGAAAAAAGCAGCACTAAGTGCTGCTTTTACATTCGTGTTGCTATGTTGGCGCTGCGCTCACGTACTAAGCACACTAAAATAAGAACACTTAGAAGTTTTGAACGGTATGCGCGCTGTTGCCAAACACAAAGCGGTTTACTTTGCCACACTGCGCAAAGTGATTACCCGATGAATACGGTGTATTTGCTTGGTTCACATCTGCTTCCCAGCCTTGGCCATTTTTAACAAACGCTTTTAATTCAAACCAACCGTTTACCGTTTTACTGCAATCCATCTCTACGTCTAGCATCCACTGATGCGGGCCCCACACATTTAATGGCTCAAGCCCAAAGCCGTCTGCAGCGACTGTTTTTGTTGCGCCCCACTGTGCTGGCCAGTTATTGGTTGTCCAATCCATTGCGCTACCCTCTGCATCAGTACTTTGTGCAGACTCAACGCCATACCAGTCAAGGAAGTTATCGCCCTGCTTCCATGGTGCTGTTGTGGCGTTGCGTAAGTTATTGTGTCTTACAGGAATGGCACATTCGTAATTGCTAGCAGTACATGTTTTACCAAACACTGATGCTGCATAGCCGTGATCGATACCACCGCGAACAAACATATCTTGTCCACTTTGCGTCTCTGCCTCAATAAAGATGACGGTTCGCTGCCAATCTGCATCTGTGTTATCCGTAGCATTCACACGGCTTTCGTGATGAATAGCCATCGCATCCCAAGGCGCTAAATCTACATTCACCGACCCATCGGCATTTACCGTAACGCTCTCACCTGAACACGAACTACCATCTGCACTTAGCTTTCCCTTTAACACGTTGCAATAAGTACCTGGCTGCATGCTTGAGGTGAGTGACGTGTATAACACACTGTCTTCTTTATTGATGGCAACAAAACCTCTATCACCTCGGCCAAATGCTATTTGGTTATTGCCATTAGACCACCAGTTAGTAAGTGAAAAATTCGATGCTGTTGCGTTTCTAAATGCCATGGCACCAGCAATGTATGACCAACGATGTTCACACTTCCAGTTAGTGCCAAAACATTCCAACGTACCGTTATTGTGCACCGGTACACTTGGGCCGCCTCTTTCCGTATCGCCGCCAAAATCAAAGCTCGACATCACCTTCGGATAGCCGTAGGGATAAGCCAACATAAACACGTTTGCTAGGTCGTAAAGTCTGCCGTCTTCAAAGGTAATAACATTACCGCCACCACCGTGCCCGCGCTGATTATCGTGGTTATCTACAAATACCACAGCTTGCGAGCTAGGCATAAAGCCCCAGCCTTCGCCGAAGTTGCTTAGCCACGCTAATCTACCGTTTCTAAAGGTATTGCCAATTTCAACGCTGTACTTAAATTCGGTAACCAGTCCATTGCCAAAATACTCGTTGGCACCAACAGCTTCACCGCCTTGATCAATCACCTCTTGGAAAACCAATGGCGAATTGTTTAAACGATTTACAATGCTGTTAATATCGCCGCTAGGCATATGTTTACTGGCATCAAAACGAAATCCCGCAACGCCTAGACCAATAAGGTCGTTAAGATAATTTACTATGGTGTCTTGTACGTAGCTGCTATCGGTGTCTAAATCGGCTAAGCCTACTAGCTCACAATGCTGTACTTCATAACGGTTGTTGTAGCTGCTAATAGCGCAAGTTGGATGAAAATCATTAGGTGAATAAATGGGGTATTGTTTTGCACCGAAGGTGTTACCCGCTGTGCCATTACCACTGCCCGCAGCCATATGATTAATTACGGCATCAACATAAATATCAACGCCAGCGGCTTTACAGCGCTGTACCATATCGGCGAATTGCGCTCGGTTACCACCACGGCTGGTCAGCTCATAGCTTACGGGTTGGTAGCGTGCCCACCAGTTAGACACGGTAATATGCTCGTTGGGTGGCGACACCTGAACGGCTGCGTAGCCTTCAGGGCCTAGGAATGTTTCACATTCGGTGGCGATGTCTTGCCAATTCCATTCAAATAAATGAACAAAAGTGGTTGGTGCGGCGTTAGCATTGGCATTCATCATAAGCGATGACGCAAGCGCAACAGCTGCGGTAATTGATGATGGTTTCATCTGCGTTTCCCTGTTTATTATGTGAACAGGAAGTAAGGCAGATGTTTAATTCTTGTTAAAGGTGCATACGTATGTAATGCCGAATGAATACGTATGCATTGAGTTAAACTAACCGATAATTGCTTTTAGTGGATGAAGCTGTGATTCGTATCGTCTCCATCGCCCAATCGACTTTGTGTTAATGGGTTCGCGCACTTGAACCTTACTTGCGGTAGATACAGGTAGTGTATTGTCTTGTACTTGAAGACATTGTGCTTCCCAAGATAAACCGCAGAACGCGAGCATTGATTTAACTTCTTGCCCAGGGTTTTCTGCTAAACGTTCATACGACTGTACATGAATTGACTCAGGATAAGCTTCTGCAAAAAGATTTATCCACTCATTAAACCCTAAATAAAGTTGGCCTATTACTTCTAAATCATAGGCATATGCATAGTACGGACTGTGAATTGAAAATAGCTGTCGAAAGTTACCCACGCAGGTGTCCATAGCATTACGCTGTAAGCATACAATTTTTGCGTTAGGTAATGCCCGTCGAATTAAATCAATGTAGAAGAAGTTAAAAGGCAGTTTATCCACTAAGTGTTTGTGCCCTTGCCGCAAAAATGCTGTTCGTTTTAAGTAACGTTCGCCTATGGCGCTTAAGTTACTGCGGTAGGCTTTTTCAATAGTCGGCTTGTCGAGTACTAGCTGACTGTCAGTACCTGCAATTTGTTTTACCGCTACACCGAAATCTTGGAGTTCGCCGCCCGATGCCACTGTAGAGTGGTGACTTAGAATACGCTCAACCAATGTGGTGCCACTTCGCGGCATGCCTACAACAAAGATAGGCGCATCATTTGTTTGTGAACTCTTCGGTGTTTGAATGTGTAAATTGCGTTTAAGCGTTTCAAAAATTGACTGGTAGTCTTTTAATGCAGCAACGCTACGCTGGTGATGCGGCGCCTTAGCATGCTGAAGCGACTTAAAAGCGCGTTCATAATCACCCAGCAAATCATATTCTTTCGCAAGTGCATGACCAATATGAAGGCGGCCTTCTGGGTTATTTTCCACCTTTTCAGCAAGTGCAGTAAGCTGTTGTAGTCGCTCCTTCGATAATGTGCTTTCATCGCCATCGTGTTTATCGGCATCTGAAGTGCCTAAATCAGACAGGGCAAAATGGGCTTGATGAAAGTCAGGCGCAATACTTATGGCCTTTTCAAAATGAGCGCGAGCTAACTTAAACTTTCCTGCAAATTTACAGCTGACCGCATAGTTGTAATTGTACTGAGGGTTATTAGGTGAAAGCGCTAATGCTTTTTCAAAGTAGGCTTTTGCATTGTCATGTAAGCCCACACGAGAAAGCGAGACACCTACGGTATCAAGATCTAATGCTCTAGTTAGAGAATCGACAGGTGCCATTTGTACGCAATCTAGCGCTTGTTGCATGTCGCCTTTAAGGGCATAGCCCTTTGCCATATAGGCAAAAGTAATTGGCCTTTTCTCAACATCATTAGACGTTTCAAACAACGTAATGGCTTTGTCTATTTGCCCAATTTCAATGTGTATGATGCCAAGCAAAAAATAAGCATGTGCATGAGGCCCAAACTGTTGGATAACCTGAACACAGTATTGGTGAGCTTGCTTGTAGTCACGCTTAGCAAGGCATTCAACCGCCTTGTTTAAACGCGTATCGTTTGAATTCATTGTAGAGCCGCTTTTGTATTCAATGGGTAATATTGTAGAAACTTTCTTCGGTAGTGCTGTAGCGACAAAAAAGGCGCTTATACATACTGCATAAGCGCCTTTTATTATTGCGCGTATCTTTTATTTCTACGTGTACGATGTCGTAAAACACCATACTATCACAAGTAATATGTAGCCTTTAGCCTAAGCTAAATACTCGATTACATGCCGAACTGATACTTAAACATCAAGCCAATTGTGCGTGGCGTTAGCACGTAATGGCCATAGTTACGCTGTAGCTCAATACCGTTAGGCTGCAGTTCGTCATTAAACTGACCTAACCCAATATCGCCCACATTACGGCGAGTTGATGTAAAGGCATACTTGTCGAACAAGTTGTCTATATACAAGGTTACCGACCAATCTTCATCAGAAATCGTGGCATTTAAGTTACTTACTGCATAACCCGGCAGCGCTTCACCGTCTTGACGAAGGCCAACAGTTGTAAATACATCGCTTTGCGCTGTAATACCGTAGTTTACGTCTAACATTTTATCGCCAAACACTTCTTGGCTGTATGTAATACCAAACGATAGCTGGTGCTCAGCTGTACCTGGAAGGCGATCACCCTCTTTACCGTCGTAGAAGTCTTGAAGAGCAGTGCCCTGCTCGTCAAACACACCAAACAAGAATGGCGCGTCAGCCGTTAACTCTGCTTTCGTGTAAGCATAGGTAGCATAAGTAGTGATATTGTCGCCAATAATTGCGCGCATCGAGAACTCAGCACCTTTCGACTCAGCACCTTCTGCATTTACGGTAATTGGCTGCTGACCATTCACCGTAGCACCTGCCACCTGTGGGTCTTGCCAATCAACATAGAATAGCGCGGTATTAAGCTGAAGCTTGTTTCTGAAGAAACTTGTCTTAACACCAAGCTCATAGTTTTGCGTAGTATCAGCTTCAAAAAGCTGCTCGTTATCTAGCGCACAAACAATCTGGTTATTCAGCTCGTCGATATTATCAGGGCACGCAGCCACGCTGTTAGCGCCACCAATTCTAAAGCCTTCGCTCACCGTTAGGTATGCCATTGTGCTATCGGTAAACTGATAACTGGTGTTAAATTTAAACAGTGTTCCGCTGTCGTCAGCCTGCGTTTCACCGTAATCAAGCACGATAGAGTCTGATGCACGACCTTCAAATACAGTGAAATAAAGTGGTAAATCTACGGCAGAACGAGAATATACATCGTATTCATACGCTCGAAGACCTAATGTAACGTCCCACTTGTCGGTGATGTCGTAAGTAAGTTCACCGAAAAGCGCTTTTTCAGTGACTTCAGACTCGTCAACCGAGAAGTACTCAAGTGCATCAGGACGGTAGTTTCCGTCAACGCCCCACACATCAATGGCGTAAATGTCGAAGTTCGGCGTAAACTCTTTACTGCTGCCTTCGCTATCTAGGTCGTAATAGAAACCGCCGATAATCCACGATAGTGGACCATCGTTTTGAGAAACTAAGCGTAATTCTTGAGTGAATATCTCGCGGTCAGTAAGCTCTTCTGTATAAGCAGAGAATGCTGGAAACTCTTCGTAGCTGTAATCAAGACGAATTAGCAAGTCGGTTTGGTCACGTTGACCATCAGCTTCAAAACTAGACACACCAGTGGCAGATACTAGCTCAGCAAAACCTAAATCGGCCTTCATTTCTAAGCTGAGTAATTCGTCTTTTTTATCTCTTGGCTCTTCATAACGGTAAGCAGATTCGTACTTACCTATGATGTCGCTTAATGGGTTTTCTTCTGCAAGCGAGTCGAAATGTGTTATTGAACGACCTTCAACTTCTTGCTTCTGATAAAAATACGTCAGCGTACTGTCGAACCAGTCGTTAGGCGCCCAGCGCACTGCAATGCGACCGGTTAATGTGTCTTCACCATTGTTATCTTCAACGCGGCGCAGATTGTTATTAACGTCTTCCTCGTTTGACCAATCTGGATCTGGCAACGATACACCGGTTTGACGCACTACGTAGTTGTAGTCTAGAAAACCTGGGTTATTGAAGTAGTTTAATGAAGCACGAACACCTAGCTCACCGTCAATAATAGGCGCATTAAAGACAACGCTTCCTTCACCACCTAATGAGTCACTTTCGTTGATGCTAAACACGTCGCCAGTAACTTCACCTGACATAAATTCAAGGTCAACGCTCTTAGGAATGTAACGAATTGCACCACCTAATGTACCGGCACCGTATAAGGTACCCTGCGGACCAATAAGCACTTCTACGCGGTCTACATCAACCAAGCGCATGTTTAGAAATAGTGGAATGTCACCAAAATAGGTGGCTACAGTGCCGCCATTAGAACCTGGGCCAGACGAGTTGGTATTCAAGCCGCGAACGATGATTGGAGAGTCGTTACGGCCGCCCTGATCGGTAACAGTAAGACCCGGTACCCAACGTGCTACTGCATCTAGGTCTTCTATGTTTTGTTGCTGAAGTACGTCAGACGTTAATGCTGAGATATTAATAGGCACTTCTTGCAGCGTGCCGCTTCTACGTGTAGCGGTTACTTCTACTTTTTCAATTTGTTTTTCGTCAACTGCAGTAGTTTGTGCGTAAGCGCTTTGCCCTGTGCATGCTGCTAAAACAGCACCCGCAACGGCAGAAAAATGAAAAGGCGTACTTTTCTTAAACATTCGTATTCTCTCTAAGTCTTTGCTGTTTTTTTCAAAACACAACGAACACATTGTCATACCGGAGAATCCGACATTTCGTTGTATTTCAAAAACATGAGGTTTTTAACCGGCGCTTTTTTAGTCGCTTTTTATTTTTGCTTTTATCGACCGTACTTTTTCAATTTGGATTGAGCAGAAAGCATGCCGGAATTGGCGCGCATTCTAATACAAACCACATCAAAAACCAGATAAAAAAGGATATTTATTCAAAAAAAGTGCAATTATTATCAATCGTAAGAAAGATAATACGTTGCACTTTAGTGGCGCCATTACATTGCACCACATTGAACACCATTATTTAAAGGCTTGAATATTGACAAACACCGAATAGAAATAAATTCAGCTACATCGAAAGCACCAAGTTAGTGCGCAAAATAATGAATACTTACCCAAAAAGTATTCATTCAACTGAATAAATGCAAAAAAATAAAGGCATGGCACAAACAATATTAACGTGCATAAGACCACACTTGGTCGCAGGCAAAGCAAGGAGTTAAATGGATACAACTATCTTAGTTTTGGTTTTTGATGGCGCATGAAAATTTGAAGCGAGAAACGAGTTTCGCTAACTGGCCGACACTCGGTCGCGGGCCCTTCAAGGGGTCGCATAGATATACCAGATGATGTTACTTGAGAAAACATTGTGTAAGAATTTGGAGCGGGAAACGAGATTCGCTAACTGGCCGACATTCGGTCGCGGGCCCTTCAAGGGGCGCATAGACACAACTGTATTGTGTTTTAGTCTTCGTGATTTTTGAAAATTTGGAGCGGGAAACGAGATTCGTATCTGGCCGACACTCGGTCGCGGGCCCTTCAAGGGGTCGCATAGATATACCAGATGATGTTACTTGAGAAAACATTTTGTAAGAATTTGGAGCGGGAAACGAGATTCGCTAACTGGCCGACATTCGGTCGCGGGCCCTTCAAGGGGCGCATAGACACAACTGTATTGTGTTTTAGTCTTCGTGATTTTTGAAAATTTGGAGCGGGAAACGAGATTCGAACTCGCGACCCCGACCTTGGCAAGGTCGTGCTCTACCAACTGAGCTATTCCCGCATAGAGTCGATGCTGTGCATCTTTTTGAAACTTACCGAGGGTAAGTGAATTTGGAGCGGGAAACGAGATTTGCCAACTGGCCGACACTCGGTCGCAGGCCCACTAGGGGTCGCACTTTTCACGCCCACTGAAAGTAGCAATTACTATCAGCTTTTTAAATTTGGAGCGGGAAACGAGATTCGAACTCGCGACCCCGACCTTGGCAAGGTCGTGCTCTACCAACTGAGCTATTCCCGCAACAAAAGAGGTACTTCGTTTGAAGTGGTGCGCATTTTACAAAAATTTTGGGGTAACGCAACCTTTAATTCCACTTTTTTTACCCTTAGTAGTTTGAATGCCTAAATCGTAAACACTTTCTCACGATAGTAGCGCATTTCCTCTATAGACTCGCGAATATCGTCTAGCGCCAAATGCACGCCTTTCTTTTCAAAACCATCTAATACTTCTGGCTTCCAGCGGCGCGTTAGCTCTTTTATTGTGCTTACATCTACATTGCGATAATGGAAATAGGCTTCAAGCTCTGGCATGTATTTCACCATAAAGCGCCTGTCTTGCCCTATTGTGTTCCCGCAAAGTGGCGATTTACCAGCATCAACCCATTGCTCTAAAAAAGCAATGGTTTGCTTGGATGCTTCTTCAACCGTTATTTTGCTGTCTCGACAACGCTGGGTTAAACCACTCTCACCGTGTACTCGCGTACACCATTCATCCATGTTATCCAAAATTTCATCGCTTTGATGTACAGCAATAACAGGCCCTTCAGCCAGAATATTTAACTGCGCATCTGTCACTATGGTAGCAATTTCCATTACCACACACGTTTCAGGATCTAACCCTGTCATTTCCATATCTATCCAAACAAGGTTACTGTCGTGTTTACTCATTACGTTCCTCTTTGCGCTACAGACATGGCAACCATGCCCTACAAACGGTATTATTGACATAGTATACGTGAAACTAGAAAAGAATCGTGGCGAAAAAACCAAAACTTACACAACGACAGAAAAGACAAGTTGCAGCGAACCGAAGCAAGCGTTTGCAAGAAAAGCATGCGGGTAAAGGCAAAACTAAGCTCGACGAAAGCACACTTGAGAGCGGCACAGTGATAGGTCGCTTCGGTAAGCACGCCGATGTTGAAGACGCTATGGGCAACGTGTCTCGATGCCATATTCGCCGTACAGTCGACTCTGTGGTATGTGGAGACAAAGTTTTTTTCAGTAAAGGTGATGACGCTGAAACCGGTGTTAGTGGCGTAATTGAAATAGTTAAAGACAGGCACTCCGTGCTTACCCGCCCCGATTATTACGACGGTATTAAACCCATAGCCGCGAATATAGACCGCATTATTGTGGTAAGCGCCATTTTACCCTCGCTGTCGCTAAACATTATCGACCGCTATTTAGTTGCTTGTGAAGATATTGGCATTACGCCATTAATTGTGCTGAACAAAGTAGAATTATTAAGTGACGACGAGTGCAGCGCGGTAAAAGAGCAACTTGTGACTTACGAAAAGCTGGGATACGAAGTGCTGTTTACCAGTTGTAAAACCGGTGAAGGCATAGCTGAACTTAACGACTACCTAAACGACAATATTAGCGTATTTGTAGGTCAGTCGGGCGTTGGTAAGTCTAGCCTTATCAATCAGGTACTGCCTGATGCCGATGAATTAACCGGTGAAATTTCTGACAACTCAGGCTTGGGCCAGCACACCACTACTGCAGCAAAACTGCTGCACCTTCCTGCTGGCGGCGATCTTATCGACTCTCCTGGAGTGCGAGAATTTGGTCTTTGGCATATTCCAACAGAACGTATTACGTGGGGTTTTATTGAGTTTCGCGACTACCTTGGTGGTTGCAAATTCAGAGACTGCAAACACCTTAACGATCCAGGCTGTATTCTTAGAGAAGCGGTTGAAGAAGGCAAAATTAGCAAAGAGCGATTTGAAAGCTATCACCGCATTTTAACTACCATGGACGAGCAGCGCCCAAGCCACAGCTTGCCTCCGGGGGCTTAACGCGAAGCGTCGCGTGCTTATTCCCAGATGAAACTTCTCATAATGTTAAAGTTGACCGCGGTCCTTTAACATCATGTACAATAACAACCATCTGTTTATGCAATTGTCTATCAACGTGAAATTATAAAGCATTTATATTCACGTGCTTATGTTTAAGCGCTTTTATGATGAGCTCTTGAAGCAATAAAGACGAGCGTTGCAGAAGATATATCGGGTGATGAATGTGGATGTTCTACGTAAATCATGCCCGCCCAAATAATGGAGATACTCAGTGTTAGACTGGCTTAAAGTTAATTTACAGTATGTTACCCCTAAGCACTTGCTTTCACGCGCCGTGGGCCTGCTTGCTGCAGCGGAAATGGGAAGCGTAACAACGTTTTTCATAAAAGCATTTATAAAGCAGTACAACGTGGATATGACCGAGGCACTGTATGAAGACCCGGCTCACTATCGCAGCTTTAATGCCTTTTTTACCCGCCCTTTAAAGCCAGAAGCACGCACAATTAATAATGATGAAAACGTGCTAATTCATGCAGTAGACGGCACGGTAAGCCAGTTCGGCGATATAAACAGCGACAGTATTTTTCAAGCGAAAGGCCACGACTTTAGCCTTACTACGCTACTTGGCGGAAAACCCGAGATAGCTGCACCTTACAAAAACGGTAAGTTCGCTACTATCTATTTAGCACCGCGTGACTACCACCGCATTCACATGCCTGTTGAAGGTACGCTTACTGACATGATTTACGTGCCAGGTGAGCTGTTCTCGGTAAACCCATTAACTGCACAAAATATCCCCGGCCTATTTGCGCGCAACGAACGTGTGGTTACGCTTTTCGACACGCCAGTTGGCAAAATGGCCATGGTGCTTGTTGGCGCCACTATTGTTGCCAGCATAGAAACCGTTTGGGCAGGCACAGTAACACCGCCAGCAGGAAAGAACGTTCAGCATTGGTCTTATGAGAAAGACAGTGAAGCTGCGGTTAAACTGGCTAAAGGCGACGAGCTTGGACGCTTTAAGCTTGGCTCTACCATTGTGGTGTGCTTTGAAAAAGACATGATTAACTTTGATGACTTGGCGCCTGGCATGGTGACACGTTTAGGTGAACCCATGGCTAGTCGTGTTAATGAAGTAGAGGATGCTTCTTCTGCTGAGGGCTCTTCACTCGCTGAGGGCTCTGACAGCTAACTTATGGATGCTGTCAAAAAAAGCCTAATATCGCTGCACCTAACGGTTATTCTACTTGGTGGCACGGCCCTTTTCTCAAGGTTAGTGCCGCTAAGCGCTAGCGATATTACGCTTGTGCGCTCGGTTTTTGCTTTTATAGCTCTGTTTGCTTTCTTAAAGCTGGCAAAACAAAAAATTACCCTTAATTCGAAAAAAGACTACGGCGTTGCGCTAGGCCTCGGCGTACTAATGGCATTGCATTGGGTAACCTATTTTGCTGCTATGCAGTATGCTGGCGTGTCAGTAGGTATGATTGCCTTGTTTACCTTTCCGGTGATCACGGTGCTCATTGAACCGTTTTTCGAAAAAGTACGACTGGTTTGGCAAGACGTTGTATCGACGCTCACAGTAATTGCGGGTGTGTATCTTATCGTGCCCGAAACGTCACTTGAAAACGACGTTACTCTTGGTGTGCTTATTGGCATCGCCTCGGCAATACTGTACTCGTTTAGAAACCTTATTCACCGTAAGCACTTTAAACATTACAGCGGTGCCCAGGCAATGGCGTGGCAAACGCTGGTAATCGCTATTTTGTTAATGCCATTTGGCAGCGCAAGTATCGCTCAAGCTTCCAACAGTACATGGTTATTATTACTGTTACTTGGTACTGTGTTTACCGCCTTACCTCACGCACTCATTGCTGCAAGCCTTCGCCATTTACGAGCAAAAACCTTTTCACTTATTGCATGCATGCAGCCGCTTTATGGTGTTTTTCTTGCGGTACTGCTTCTTGATGAAAAGCCAACGTGGGTTACGCTTTTAGGAGGTATACTTATTACTTCTGCCTCTGTGTATGAAACGCTGAATACCCACAAGCTCCACAATAACGATACGTCTAACTAGGAAACGTTATGCGCATTTACGCTCACCGCGGCGCGAGTAAAGACGCACCAGAAAACACCTTAAAAGCGTTTTGCTTGGCATTTTCACAACATGCCGATGGCATTGAGTTTGATGTTTATCAGCACGAAAACGGCATTATTGTTTTTCACGACAGAACGTTAAGAAGACGGGCGAACGCCGAAGGGTATTTGCTAGAAACGCCGTGGTCTACGCTACAAACACTCGACATTGGTGACGGTGAACGCATCCCTACGCTAAATGAAACGCTAGGTGTGGTTCCAACAAACAAGTGGTGCAATATTGAAATAAAGCACCTTGTTGACGTTAAGCGCTGGGTAAATGACGTGAAAGCAGCGTTATCACAAAGCCAGATTGCCATTGAGCACGTTTTAGTATCGTCGTTTAATCATCATTGGCTTAAAGCCATTACCGATTTATGGCCAGAAGTTAAGATTGGCGCATTGTCAGCAAGCTACGAATTAGATTGCACGGCCAGTGCCAAAGCGTTAAATGCTTATTCAGTGAATATTGCATTAGATGCGGTAGATAAAACATTTGTACAAACGGTGCTGTCTGAAGGGTTTAATGTGTACGTGTACACCGTAGACGAGCCAAAAGATATGGAAATGTTGGCGCAGTGGGGTGTTACGGGTATTTTTACCAATGTGCCCGAACTAGCAAAAAGAGTCATGGCAAAAAGAGCCTCGGCAAAAGATGCCGTATCGGATAAGTCTTAGTTTAAAAATACTGGCGAAAGCACCTTTTTGCTAGCGCAGTAGCTTTATTTTAGCTCTGTAGATAAATGCTCGCTGAACACAGTGTTCTTGCAACACTTACACTGACGGCATAAGCGCATATTCACCCAATGTCCCGCCACTATTAACATTGCACCTATTGCTATGGTAAAGGGTTCGTAGTGATGTCCGAAGATATCTTTAAACCAATAAATAGCGCCGCCGCTAAATAACAAACCCAACGGGTAAAATTTACCATGGTAACGCAGCGCACCATTTAATAAGGCAAATGCCCCCACAATCAGCGAAAACGATAAAATAGCCCTTTCGAACCATACTTGCGCAAAAAAGCTAGAGCCAATTAACGGAAGTAACGGCACCAAAAGCGGTAACGCGAGACAATGCAGTGCACACAGGCTAGACACCCAAATGCCAAGTCTGTCTAATTTTGCTGGATTATCTTCAATCGGAGTCATTACCACAAATTCTCGTTACCAAAAACATCAATGCTACACGTCGGACGTTATATTATAACAGAGTACGCAGAATGAGAAAGGTAAGCACATTAAATTTTGGACTTACTGAGATCAAAATAGACTAATTGGTAAACCTTGAAATCAAATAAAAGCGTCTTTCCAAAGGTGCTGCACGCCTAACTCGTTGAAAGTTTGCTGATGTGTAAAAGGAAGTTCAAAGGGAAGTGAAAAGCGAATACATGAGAAAACATTGCATTAGAGGCGTTTTAATTCAAATACAGCCAGCCTTATTCGTTTGGCGCAGAGCTAGACATATCGGGAAGACTTGCAGAAGCTAATGCTTCAGTAGGTGCAAAATAATCTGCAACAGACTTTAAGTTAAACCCTTCTGCTTCAAGCGTAGGCAAGTGCTTTTGCAAGAAAGCAATGGTTTCTGGATGAGGATGACCGATAACAACCACCTGCCCACGCTTTTTAGCAATGCGCTTCATGCGATTGAATTGGCGTGATAGAAATGCCTCGCTTAATTCGTGATCGAGAAATACTTGTCTACTTACACTCGGTACACCAACGCGCTCAGCAACTTCCTCGCCTTTTGTTTGCACTGTTGTGCGACTGTCTACAAAGAAAAGTCCTTGGCGCTTTATTTCCTGCATTAGCGCTTCCATAGCCTGCTCTTGACCTGTAAATGCGCTACCCATGTGGTTATTGACACCCACAGCGTTGGGCACGCTTTTAATAGCTCGGCGCAACGTGTGGGTAATAGCACCAGCATACATATCGGTTGATAAACCAAGCGGCCCCATGTTCAGGCCTTTTTGCGACTGCATGGGCATATGAAGCATAACAGCACGCCCTTCTTGCTCAGCGCGTTTGGCAATATCTTCAGAAAGGGGCGTTTGAGGTAGTATTGAAAAAGTTACTTCTTTAGGAAGTGAGAAAGCAGCGACATCGGACGGCCTGTAACCCAGGTCATCTAATATAATTATAATGTCGGACTTTGCCATTACTGCATGGCAAAATAGCCCGCTTAGCACACACAACAGACTTGTTATTATAAGACGCAAGCGCATCTTCAATTATCCATTTATTTATCGTTATTTTTATCTGAAACGCTACTGCGGCGCGTTATATTCTGGCATTTATTAACACCAGTCTTCCCCAAGAAATAACGCGTCTAGGTTTCGTGCACACTAGCTTCGCCTTATTGGCTATCTCTTTGGATAACCTTAGCGCTGACGCTTTAAACTACCGTGCTGTCTTAAAAAGCATACCAATTAATGGGTGATATTCAACTTTTTGCTATTAATTAAACCAAGCACGTGGATTTAACGCCTTGCCTTTATGACGAATTTCAAAATAAAGGTTAGGATATTCTTGTCCACCACTTCGCCCAACCAGCGCAATACGCTCACCTTGTCTTACCTCGTCACCGGCTTGCTTGAGCAATGCCTGATTGTGGCCATAAACACTCATATAGCCTTTTCCGTGATCAATAATAGACACCAGCCCAAAGCCGCGTAACCAGTCAGAATACAGTACTTTACCTGGCGCAATGGAAGTCACCGGATCGCCTTCAGCGCCATCAATAATGATGCCTTTCCAGCGAACCTGCCCCTGTCGTCGATTTCCGAACAAGTTTCTTATTCTTCCATCAACGGGCGATGATAGTTTACCTTTCAGCTTTGCTAATCCGTCTAGCGTAATCTCTGCTTCGCGAGCCGCCCTCTCTGCTGCTATACGTGCGGCTTCAATGGCATCCTTAAGTGCTTGTTCGTCGGCCTGTAACGACGCTATGCGTTGGCTTTCCGAGGCAATGGTGCTTTTTATTTTCTTCAGCGTGGTTTTTCTGTCGTTTTGACGGGTAATTAACACCGCTCGCTGGTTTTCTTGGTCCGCCTGTAGTGATGCCAGCGCCTGTGCCTTTTCTTCAAGTTCAAGCGTTACAGCTTCTAGTCGCGCTACGTTAGCTCTGAAACTTTCAATTTCTTGCTGCCGTGCTTTTGCTACATATTGATAGTAGGTAATAACACGCTCGAAGGTGCGCGCATCGTCTTGGTAGAAGAGCATTTTGGCGTAGTCGTAATGCCCTGCCATAAAGGCACTTTTCAATTGGCTTGAGAGTAACGACTGCTGCTGTCTAATTGCTGCTTTTAATTCACTTTGTTCGTTCTCGAGGGAGGTCTGCTCGCTTTCAACCTTTTCGAGCGATTGCTTAGTGTTTGCTAACGCTTTCGCTACTTTTGCTATTTCAAGCTCAGAGCTTTTCAACACGTCTTCTAGCTCTTGAGCACTTGCTTTACTGTTTTCAAGCACTTGCTGGCGAGCGCGTAGCTCTGCTTGCAGCTCGGCAAGTTTCTCTTTTTGCTGGCCTGCTTGCTCTTGTGCAGCCACTGGAGCAGCCAAACTAAGCGACAAAGCAAGCGCCAAGCCAAAAGCTAGCGCGCAAAAGGTAGCAACATTAAAAACGGTAACAAAGCGATTAAACATGAACAGGGTAATTCGTCTTTTATTAAATTATTGTGCAAAGGTGCTCAGTAAGCCAGTGTATCTGAGGTACAGTGATATGCCCAGTGCAATTTATTCGTAATATCAACCATCTAACATTGTGTTGTGTATTGCACTTTTTTCTTAACTTTACTCTAGATTAAACCATTCTCATCATTTCAAAGTGCTGATTGCAACAATGGCAGGGCTTACAACGTTCACTGCCTACAACATCAAAACATCAGCAGGCTGGTTTCTCGTCTATTTTTCTATATACTTTGCACTCTTTTCAAGGTCTGTAGACAGGGTTAGAGGTAATGGATCAACTAGTTGAATTTGCTGGTAACAATATTGTTCTTGCCGGTATTTGGATAGCGCTTGTGGGTATGCTTATATTTAGCTACATCAGTGCATGGACATCATCAGTAAAAGAAGTAAGTACACACGAAGCAACACTTTTAATGAACAAAAGCGATGCAGTTGTACTTGATACGCGAGCTGCAAAAGAGTTCAAAGCGGGCCATATTTTAGGTGCAAGACAGATAAAACCTGAAGAGTTGCGCGAGAAAAACTTTAAGAAGCTTGAAAACAGTAAAGACAAACCCATTATCGTAGTATGCGCTATGGGTAATCAGGCTCGTGGTACAGCCAATGCGATGCTTAAAGATGGCTTCGCGAATGTTAATGTATTAAAAGGCGGTATGAACGCTTGGCAAAGCGCCAGTCTTCCCGTCTCTAAATAACAGGTAACCGTTATGAGCAAAGTAGAACTTTACACCAAGGGCCACTGCCCATACTGCCATCGTGCAAAAGCACTGCTGACACAAAAAGGTGTAGAATTTATTGAGTACCCAATAGATGTAAAGCCAGAGCTTCGTGACGAAATGATTGAACGCGCAAACGGCGGTTGGACTGTGCCACAGATTTTCATTGACGATCAGCACGTGGGCGGCTGTGATGATATGATGGCTTTAGAAGCTCAGAGCAAACTAAACCCAATGCTGGGTTTAGATTAAAGCAATAAGTAAGCGTCAGCGCTTTTAGCAACGCACTACATTAAATTAAAACGACAAAATTAATAGGAAATACCATGGCTGACGAAAATCAGACAAACAACGGCGACGCAGCGGCAGCACAACCTCAACAGGGCCCGCAGTTTAATATTCAGCGTATCTTCACTAAAGATATCTCTTTTGAGTCGCCTAATGCGCCAGCTGTTTTCATGAAAGAATGGAAACCAGAAATTAAACTGGATATCGATACAAGCACTAACAAGCTTGACGAAAACGTTTATGAAGTAGTGCTATCTGTAACAGTTACTGCAATGCTTGGCGAAGAAACGGGCTTCTTATGTGAAGTACAGCAAGCTGGTATATTCCAAATTGGTGAAATGCCTGACCAAGCAAAAGCACACACGCTTGGTTCGTTCTGCCCGAACATGCTTTTCCCATATGCCCGTGAAACGATTTCAAACCTAGTTAACCGTGGCACATTCCCTCCGCTTAACCTAGCGCCTGTTAACTTTGACGCGATCTTCGCAGCTTACGTGCAAAAACGTGCACAGCAAGCACAAGGCGAAGCACCAAAAATGGACGCCTAATAAGGTGGAGATGAAGTCGAATTCGGTTTCAGTATTAGGGGCGGGGTCTTACGGCACCGCCCTTGCTTTTTGTTTAGCCAGAAATGGCAACCCCACTCTTCTTTGGGGCCGTGATGAAAAGCATATTGCTGAAATGGAAGCGAACCGAGAGAATGCACGTTACCTACCCGGCGCAACCTTTCCTGACGCGCTAGTGGTAAATGGCAATTTAGAAGAAGTGGTAGCTGCCAGCCAAGATATCTTGGTAGTAGTGCCTAGCCATGCATTCTCTGCAATGCTTCAAAGCTTAAAGCCATTACTGAAACCTCATCAACGCATTATTTGGGCTACCAAAGGGCTTGAGCCCAAAACTGGCCGATTACTGCGCGATGTGGCAGAAGAAATATTAGGTACTGACCACCCTCTGGCGGTTTTGTCGGGGCCTACCTTCGCAAAAGAAATGGTAGCAGGTTTACCCACGGCTATTTCACTTTCATCTACCGACGACACACTAAGTGATGAGTTTGCAGCGAAACTCCATTGCGCCAAATCTTTCAGAGTGTATAAAAACTCAGATTTTACTGGTGTGCAGTTGGGCGGCGCAGTGAAAAACGTTATCGCGATAGGCGCAGGCCTTGCCGATGGTCTTGGTTTTGGTGCTAACGCACGCACGGCGCTTATCACGCGCGGATTAGCTGAGCTAACTCGCTTAGGCGTAAAGCTAGGCGCCAACCCTGAAACCTTTATGGGAATGGCAGGCCTTGGCGACCTTGTACTTACCTGTACCGATAACCAGTCGCGTAATCGTCGCTTTGGCCTAGCATTAGGGCAAGGTAAAAGCGTAGACGTAGCCATTGAAGAGATTGGTCAGGTAGTAGAAGGCTACCGGAACACCGAAGAAGTACACGTTCTGTCTGAAAAGGTTGGCGTGGAAATGCCAATTTGCGAGCAAATTTATGCGGTGCTTTATCATGGCAAGTCACCTAAAGATGCAGCATTAGCACTGCTAGGACGAGACTTGAAGCAAGAAGCTTAACAGGCAACTCGCCATTTTAACCGTTAAAAAAAGGCTGCATTGCAGCCTTTTTCTTTTGCTATAGCTTGTACAGATTCGGTTTTATCTTGCCCCTTCGTAACCAAATTGACGCCAGCTTTCATACACAAACACCGACACCGCATTTGATAAATTCATACTGCGACTATCTGGTAGCATGGGAATACGCACGCGCTGCTCTGGCGGTAACGACTGGATATAATCGTCGGGCAATCCTCGAGTTTCGGGGCCAAAGATAAGTGCATCGCCCTTTTGATAGCTTACGTCACTATGAAATGCCTTACCTTTGGTGGTGCAAGCAAATACACGATTAGGTTTAGCATCTTCTAAGTACGCGTCTAAACTAGCGTGGCGCTTAACATGAGCAAACTCGTGGTAATCTAACCCTGCTCGACGCACCCGTTTATCGTCCCATTCAAACCCCAGTGGTTCGATAAGGTGCAACGTAAAACCGCTGTTTGCACACAAGCGAATGATATTACCCGTGTTCGGCGGAATTTCTGGTTGATAAAGTACAATATCTAACATGCTTAAATGCGCTACCCTAGTGCTATTAACTTAACTAAATAAAAACGCGTTAATTTTACAATGAAAAGTACGCAATCATCACGCTTTTCATTTAAGCGCTTTTCACATGTAGCTTTTCAGGTGCACCTACAGAAGGCACGCCTACTCACTGGTAAGGAAATCAAGCATCCGCGCTAGCGTGCGCTCTCTTATGTCATCCGCTTCGGTAAATAACTCGTGGTAAGCCCTTGGCACTATTTCCAGTTCGGTATTCGGCATTTGCTGCGCCACCCGTCGCTGGCGTTTGTTGTCGATAATGCTGTCTGCATCTGCGCTAAACAACAAAGTAGGCGTGGTTATGGCTCTAGCACTATTTTCTATTGTATTCATGGCTTCGTGGGCCGCTTTAAGCCACTCGGTAGTTACACCGCCTAGCTGTATCTCTTGCTCTTCATCATACAGCTCTCTAAACAGCGCATAGCGGGTTTTGCTGTGCGTAAGTTTATTTAATGAATAGGGAAACGCGATATACGGGGTTTGCCCAAAGAAGTAACCAGAATCTTGTTTTTTCATTCTGTTTACCGCTAGACCTGTTCTAATAAGGCCGTTAGCTAACCAGTTCGGAAGCGCAGGCTTAATGCCGAACATGGGCGATGCCAGTACGGCTTTACTAAATAACGTGGGTACGCGAAGTAACGTAAGTGCGCCAATTGCGCCGCCCATGGAATGACATACTAGTTGTAAATCGCCCTGCTGCTTTGGTTTTACTATGGTATTTACGAAGGTAATAACATCGTCTACATAGTCGTCGAAGTGTGCTACATAGCCATGCTGTGGGTCGTTAGTCATGCGTCCAGACAACCCCTGGCCACGGTGATCAAAAATAAACACAGCAAAACCGTTTTGATATAAATCGTAAATGAACTCTTTGTATTTTAAATACGATTCGATGCGCCCAGAACTGATCACTAGCGTAGACTTAGGCGCTGATGGAATGCAGTACGCATAGCGTACGGTTACGTTATCTTTGCCTACGAACTCACTTTCAGTGACATGCTCTTTCCAAAATGGATTGATGTGAGCAGCAAAGGTACTTGCAAGGTTGTTTTCTGACGTGAACGTCCAGTTCATTGTGGCACCTATAAAAACAGGAAATAGACAAAAAGGGCCATCAATACTCTAGCGTATTTACGTGTTGTGCGAGTATGGCTATAAAAGCGTAACGTTAGCTTTTCTTAAAAGCCAACGTAACATGAAGGCCACCAGTATCTGCCGGCACGGCGGTTATATGTCCATGATGCAACTCCACGGCAGCTTTTGCAATGGATAAACCCAAGCCCACACCACCGGACTCTCGTTCACGGGCTAATGAAGCACGATAAAACGGCGCAAAGATTCGCTCGCACTCTTGCGACGACAAGCCCTCTCCATCGTCAACGATATGCAAAGACCAAAAATCATCGTCATCACTAAAGTACACTTCTGTTGATGCGCGGCTGTGCCTTATTGCATTGCGCAATACATTTTCAACCGCTCTACACAGCATTACTGCGTCTACATTTACGGTAAAAGTAGGAACTTCAAATACCACCAGCTGTTTATTGCTATTCACCGCCTCAAAGTGTGCGTCGGTAAACACCTCTTTTAGTACATCAGGCAGTGGTGTTGCACTTAGCTTTATCTCGCCTGCCTCTGCGCGACTCAACGCGAGAAGCTGATCAATAAGCGACGCCATTCTGTCGGCCTCTCTTTCTACCCGCTCAAGTGTTGCGGGGTCGACATTTTGTTGATGCGCAAGCCCTAACGCCATCTGCAAACGGGCAAGAGGTGACCGCAGCTCGTGAGAAACATCTGCAAGCAGACGCTTCTGCGCCCCCCACATAGCCTCTAGCTGCTCGGCCATTTTATTAAAGTCTCTAGCCAGTTGACCTAGCTCGTCTTGGCGGTTTGACGTAGGCCCTACTCGTGACTGCCATTCACCGCCAGCAAGGCGTTTTACCGAACCTTGAATATGCAAAATAGGGTTGGTAAACGTTCTGGCGAAAAGCCAGCTAAGCAATGTAGTAGTGATAAGCGCAATAATAAGGAACAGTACAATAGGCGGTGTTTTTTTCTCAGGTAAGTCGAACTTGGCAGAAAAAAGCGCGTAGCGTTCCCCTCTTCGCTCAAAGAACAGAGGCCCAACAAGCTTAAGTGCTCCACGCTTAATCGCAATTGGGGACGCTTGTTTGGCTAATCGCTTCAAATCACGAATGTCGTTCTCTCGAAGCGGCGGCCCCATCGACATAACAATGTCTTGTGTGGCGGTATTCACGGCAATAAGGCGGCCTCGTAAACTACGTGCGTTGCGATTAACCACTTCTTGTAAAGGCATTCGCGCAAGGCGCGGGCGATCGAAACGTTGAGTAATGCTTGTTAATGTAGCAAGTTCATCGGGCGTTATCTCAGACACTTCTAAATCAACAAAAAATAATCGTGCACCCCATATAGCCAGCAGTGCGGTAACAATAAATGTTACCCAAAACCACAGGAATAGACGCCCCATAATGGCACGTGCGGGGTTTATATTTTCGAGCAAAGTTTTCAATGCTAGTCTCTTTTAATGTTATCTCTTTCGGTCACTAATTTTGCTTTTCATTTTTAATTGGACCCTGTCAGCAGCATGTAGCCAATACCGCGAATGGTCTTTATTTTTTCGTCCACCGATACAGCATTTATTTTCTTTCGCAAATTACTCACATGCATATCAATACTTCTATCAAAGGCCTGAAGTGGCTTGCCCAATACCTTCAAACTAATCTCTTCTTTGGTTACGCGTTTTGCGGCGTGCAACATAAGTAAACGCAGTATGGAAAATTCTGTAGATGTTAACGATAGAGGCTCGCCGTCAACGTTTGCAGTTTGGCTACTTGGGCTTAAATGCACACCGTTAACCAGTAAGTCTTGCTCTACCCCATTACCCGCTGCAGCCATATTGTGGCGACGCACGATAGCTTTTATTCTTGCCACTAGCTCACGGTGATTAAACGGTTTAGGTAAGTAATCGTCAGCTCCCATCTCTAAACCGAGTATTCGGTCGTAATCGTCGCCTCTGGCAGTAAGCATTAGCACGGGTGTTGCATGACTTGCTCGCAATTTTTTAAGCACATCGAAGCCATCCATTTTTGGCATCATTACATCAAGCAATATCATGTCGTAATGATGACCAGACACCGCTTCTTCTAGCCCTGCTTCACCATCGTTACGCACTTGCACTTTGTACCCCATACTCTCTAAATAAGTAGATAGCATGTCGGTTAATTCTTTATCGTCATCAATAACTAATAACGACTGAAAGTGAAAATCTGAACTCATTAATTGTCTCTCGCTGCTTACGCTTACTATATCTTTTCAGACCGTTACAATCTCTAAACGTTGGCACCTTTACACAAGCTTTACGTTACCTTGACTGCATTCTTTTCACAAAGCGATAGGATTACATTGTCCGAACAACTAGGAGACGACAATGAATAAAGTCATTATTGCCGGTGCAATTATCGCAGCATGCAGCATTAGCAGCTTTGCAATAGCCAAGCATAGCAGTAACGCAATGCGTCACCACGAGCCGGTTGAACAAATTGTAAAACACCTACGCGGCCTGTCGTTAACAGAAGCTCAGCGTAGTGAAATGAAAGTACTGTTTGCAAACTTTCGTGCAACGCATCAAAACGACAACGAACGTACTTTTGAGCGCCCCTCATTCGAAATGGCTAACGCCAGTGAAGCCGAACTTACCCAGTTCATTGAAGGGAAAATAGAAACTTCGGCTTCAAAACGCTTTGCTTTTGCACAACTGCGTCACGACATTTATGCGTTGCTTACGCCTTCGCAGCAGCAATTGCTAGAAGAAAAAGAGGCTGAGCGTGAAGCGCGTCACGAGGAACGCTTACTAGCAAGGCAAGACAAAATGGAGAAGCGTAATGCACGTTTTGACCACTTTGATCGAGGTGAACGAAACAGCGAGCGCGGCGGGCGAAACGGCATGTTCAAGGGCTTAGATTTAACACGTGAACAGAAAGCATCGCTTAAGGCCCTAAGAGAAGAGGCTTCAGTATCTTATGAAACGCATAAAGTGGTAATGCGTGACTTTAGAGAAGCACAACAGGCGTTAGTAAGAAGCGACGCTTTTTCAGAAGACGCCTTTTACGCCTTATTTGCGCAGTATAAAGACAACTTAGTTGCTGCCGGCGTAGCGAAGGCGAAGCACAAGCAAGCCATGTTCGCAGTACTAACTGAATCGCAGCAGCAAACCTTAAAAGCACGTCGTACCGAAGAGCGCGAACTTCGAGACATGTTATCGCTTTAGCATTAACACTGTTTATCTGTCAGCGCTGTCATTACTCGCACTCTGCGATGACAGCGCTTTTTTATTTATTCGAATCGAGGCTTTGTTGGTTTGTAGTCTGGTGACAAAAACAAAGGCGATGTAATAACAAGATCGGCCGTAGCAGGCGTACATGCCACCGGCACATTCCATACTGAACACAAGCGAAGCAGTGCTTTTACGTCTGGGTCGTGGGGCGCTGCATTTAACGGGTCCCAGAAAAAAAACAATCCATCGAGCTTATTTTCCGCAATAAGCGCACCTATTTGTTGATCCCCGCCTAAAGGACCACTTTTAAAACGCGTAACGTCCAACCCCGTTTTTTCTGCAATAAGCCCCCCTGTTGTGCCCGTGGCCACAAGGTTGCATTGCGCTAATATTGCTTGATGTTGTTGTACCCAAGCCAGTAACTCTGACTTTTTATGGTCGTGTGCAACAAGCGCTATGGTTAGCTTGTCCATTCCTTATCCTTAACCTGTAAAGATTACGTTTAATACCTACTGTGTTTTTACACCTTCATCGTACTACTTTGCCCCAAGTAATGGCACTTTGTAGAAATACGTACTCAATGCTCAGCTTGAATTATAAATATTCATTTTTCTTTTTACTGTGTCAACCAATTGTAACAACTCAGAATGTAAACTCTTTTTACAAATGAAGAGCGCAGGCCAGCGAAATAAATAAAAAATATTTATACATTTTTATTGCATAAAAATTCAATAAAGATAAACTAGCATACGGTTTAAGCATCTAACCCATACTTGGGTTATCAAAATTAGGAACTGAAGATGACACAACCAACTCACGCTGTTGGTTCATTTGATCATAGCGATAAAGAGTTAACCTCTCCCCTGGCTAGCTACGCGCTGCAGAACGTGCGACGACGCGTGCACTCTTCTATGCTTTTGCGTTAGCACACTTTTTACCTTTGTGATGTGGTAGCGGTTAGGCAAGGGATTACGCCCAACCAGTTCACAAAGGTAAAAAGTGATTTTTTTCTCCATTTATTGAATTTTAAATTATGTATAACGTTTCAATTATTGGCGCCAGTGGTTACACCGGAGCACAACTTGTTCAGCTGGTGAAGCAGCACCCTTTGTTGTCGCTTCACAGCACCTATGTTTCTGAAAAAAGTAACGATGCAGGTAAACAGATAGGTTCGCTTCACGGAAATCTAGCGCATGTGGATAGCGTACTCACCCCAATATCTGCTGAAGCACTGACCATGCTGGCAAACAATGTGGATTTTATATTTCTTGCCACGCCGCATGAGGCTAGCCATGACTGGATGCCTACGCTTACGTCGGGCAAAGCCAAGGTGCTGGATTTGTCAGGCGCCTTTAGACTAAAAGATACCGATGTATTCGCTAGCTATTATGGCTTTGAACATCAACAAACAGCGTGCTTACAAAAAGCGGTTTATGGCCTTGCTGAATGGTATTCAGAGAGCATTGCAAGCGCCAGTGTTATTGCCGTGCCGGGCTGTTACCCTACTGCCAGCCTAAGTGCACTTAAGCCGCTTTCCGAGAACAACTTGCTGGATGATGCCGTTAGGCCAGTAATTAATGCCGTGTCTGGCGTGTCGGGCGCCGGCAGAAAAGCCAGCCTTACCACCAGCTTTTTTGAAGTAAGCCTTCAGGCTTATGGCGTGCTAGGGCATCGCCACACACCTGAAATAGAAGCGTATTTAGGCACGCCCGTGATATTCACACCGCACCTAGGCAACTTTAAACGGGGCATATTAGCCACGGTTACCGTGAAGGTGAAACAAGGTGTTACCAGCGCGCAACTTGAACAAGCGTATACGCAGGCCTATGCTGATAAACCTATTGTACGTTTGCGTGAAAGCTTTCCAAAAATAGATGACGTCGCGAACACGCCTTTTGTTGATTTGCATTGGAAGTTAGATGAAACATCGGGGTATGCGGTAGTGACCGCCGCAATAGACAACGTAATGAAAGGCGCTGCTTCTCAAGCCATTCAATGCCTAAACATTATGACAGCACAGCCAGTAGAGACAGGGTTAGTACTATGAGCCGTTCACCAGTTGTTATAAAAGTGGGTGGTGCATTACTTGACGATGCACCCGCCATGGCCCGTTTATTTTTAAGCGTTAAAGAAGTTCAGGCCGAACGCCCTGTTGTGATTGTTCACGGTGGCGGGCCTCTGGTTGAAACGCTGATGGCAAGCCTTGGACTGAAAAGCAGCAAAATTGACGGGCTACGCGTAACGCCCGACGAGCACATGCCCTATATTTGTGGCGCACTTGCAGGCTCGGCGAATAAACAACTTTGCGCCGCAGCCATTGCCAGCGGCCTTACGCCTGTAGGCCTATCGTTACTAGACGGCAACATGGTGGTTTGTGAGCCACTTGCCGATAAATATGGTGCGGTTGGCGTACCTTCTACGTCTAACGCCGCATTTCTAAAAAATGTATTAGCCCAGCACACGCTTCCTATCATCAGCTCTATTGGCTCTAGCCCTCAAGGCAGGTTGCTTAACGTAAATGCCGACCAAGCGGCAACGGTAATCGCAGAGCTTCTAGATGCCGAACTGCTGCTACTTTCAAATGTAGATGGCGTACTAGACGCTAATAAAATGCTACTACGTGAACTCAATGCACAAAGTATCGCCCATTACGCCAGTGAAGGCGTTATTACCGACGGTATGAAAGTAAAAGTGGATGCGGCGCTTGCGTCTGCAGACACGCTCAAACGCCCTGTATACATCGCGAATTGGATAGCCGATATCGCCGACATTCTTAATCAAAACACAGGTACACAAATACTACCTACAAAAGCTGCGGGTGCAGTTTCGCAGCAAGCCGGAGACGTACAATGAAACAGGACCTACTTACCTTTGCAAACTGGTCACCAGAGGCAATGAAAAACTTGCTGCAATTGGCAGTAGAAATTAAACAAGCGCCAGCAAGCTACAGCAATGTATTAGCCGGCAAATCGGTAGTGGCCCTGTTTGAAAAGCCGTCTTTACGCACACGCGTAAGCTTCGACATTGGTATTAATAAGCTTGGCGGTCACATGGTGTATTTAGATGTTCAGTCGGGCAAATTAGCGGGTCGTGAAGATGCAGTAGATACCGCAGCAAACTTGGCCTGCTGGGCCGATGCTATTGTAGCGCGCGTGTTTTCACACAGTACCCTCGAAACCTTTGCCAAGGCCGCTGATGTACCCATTATTAATGCACTGTGCGACAAATATCACCCGTGCCAAGGCTTAGCCGACTATCTCACCATGTTTGAGCGTTTTGGAAAAACAGAAGGGTTAACCATGGCGTATGTGGGTGATGGCAACAACGTTACACATTCACTGTTAATTGTGGGTGCATTACTTGGCTGTAATCAAGTGGTAGTAACACCAGAAGGCCACGAAGCAAGTGCCGAAATAGTAGCGCAGGCACAAGCCATTGCCGATAAAACGGGCGTTTCTATTGTGCAAAGTCATGATTTAAGTGCAGCAAACGGTGCTGATGTTATTTACACCGACACGTGGCTTTCTATGGGAGACGATACGCCGCTTGAAGCCATTAAAGAAAAATTCGCACCTTATCAGGTAAACGAGGCGCTCATGGAGGCAACCGGTGCAAGCTATGTAATGCACTGTCAGCCAGCTCATCGCGACCTAGAAATTACAGGCTCGTTAATTGATAGTGATAAATCGCTATTAATGCAGCAAGCCGAAAACAGAATGCATGGCCAGAACGCCATCCTTACTCAATTGCTTAGTGCTTAAGAAGACGCTTAAGAGGATTACTTAAATGCAAAACGTTAAAAAAATTGTGCTGGCCTATTCTGGCGGGCTTGATACTTCAGCCATTATTCCATGGCTAAAAGAAAACTACGGCTGTGAAGTGGTTGCATTCGCGGCAGATGTTGGCCAAGGCGATGAAGAACTTGAAGGCCTCCATGAAAAAGCGATTGCGTCAGGTGCGAGTGAATGCCACATCGTTGACTTAAAAGAAGAGTTTGTCAGCGACTATATCTTCCCAACTATTACCACAGGTGCCGTTTACGAAGGTGAATATCTACTTGGTACCTCTATGGCACGTCCTGTGATTGCAAAAGCGCAGGTAGAAATTGCCCGTAAAGTAGGTGCTGATGCACTTTGTCATGGCTGTACGGGTAAAGGCAACGACCAAGTGCGTTTTGAAAGTACATTTGCTGCCCTAGCTCCAGATCTTACCGTAATCGCGCCATGGCGTGAGTGGGACATGGTAAGCCGTGAAGACTTACTTGCCTACCTTGCAGAGCGCAATATTGCTACTACTGCATCGGCCACCAAAATATACAGCCGCGATGCAAACGCATGGCACATCTCTCATGAAGGCGGTGAACTTGAAGATCCGTGGCAAGAGCCTACCAAGCAAGTGTGGACCATGACCGTTGATCCTGAAGATGCACCAGATACACCAGAGCGCGTAACCCTGTCGTTCAACGAAGGTGCGCTTACCCATGTTGATGGTGAAGCATTATCGCCTTATCAAGCGCTGGTTAAGCTAAACACCATAGCCGCTGCCCACGGTGTGGGACGAATCGATATTGTTGAAAACCGCCTTGTGGGTATGAAGTCACGTGGCTGTTATGAAACACCAGGAGGCACCGTATTGCTGAAGGCCTACAAAGCCCTTGAAACTATGGTGCTAGATAAAGCTGCACTTAAATACCGTGAGCAAATTGGCCTTGAGTTCTCACATGTAATGTACGACGGCCGTTGGTTTACTGCGCTGAATGATGCGCTATTAGCAGGCGCTGCATCTTTTGCGAAGAAAGTAACGGGCGACATCGTAGTTAAGCTATACAAAGGCCAAGCTACGGTAACCCAGCGTCGTTCACCTAATAGCCTTTACTCTGAAGACTTTGCCACCTTTGGTGCCGATGACGTATACGACCAAAAACACGCAGAAGGCTTTATTCGCCTGTTTAGCCTTTCAAGTCGTATCGAAGCACTAAAAAAGCAAGGCGAGCAATAAGCGCTATTTGAAAGCGTTTCTTGATAGACAAAGCATAGGCAAAGAACAGCATTTAAGGAGCAGCACATGGCGTTGTGGGGTGGTCGGTTTGAATCCGGCGCAAGTAGTATGTTTAAACAGGTTAACGACTCGCTACCGTTTGACCAAGTAATGGCAAGCCAAGATATTCAAGGCTCGATAAGCTGGTCGAGAGCGCTTCAAAAAGCAGGCGTATTGACTGCCGATGAACAAGTGAAGCTTGAAGCTGCACTTAACGAGTTAAAAGCACAGGCTGAAGCCGGTGAATTAGACTTTAATGCATCTAGCGAAGAAGACATTCATAGTTTTGTAGAAGCCGCGCTTATTGAAAAACTTGGTGACATTGGACGTAAACTGCATACAGGGCGCAGCCGTAACGACCAAGTAGCCACTGACTTTCGTTTGTGGGTACGCGAACATATTGCCTCACTTCGTGCTGACGTTTTAGGTGTAATCAAATCGCTGCTTAATGTTGCTAGTCGTCATCAAGAAGCCATCATTCCCGGATACACCCATTTACAACGCGCACAGCCTATTCACTTTGCGCATTGGTGCTTAGCCTATGTAGAAATGCTAAAACGTGATTTAAGCCGCTTAGACGACTTAAAAGTGCGCATGAATCAATGCCCGTTAGGCTCAGGCGCTTTAGCAGGCACTACCTTTCCTGTTGATCGCCACGCTATTGCTCAGGAGCTAGGCTTTGACTCTCCATGTTTGAATAGCTTAGACGCTGTTTCAGACAGAGACTTCGTACTGGAACTCTTGTTTGTTGCTAGTACCAGCATGATGCACTTGTCACGTTTAGCCGAAGATATGATTTTTTATAATTCAGGCGAAGCAGGCTTTCTTCAATTAGGCGATAGCGTAACGTCTGGTTCATCGCTAATGCCACAAAAGAAAAACCCCGATGCACTAGAACTTATGCGCGGTAAATGTGGCCGTGTTTTTGGTTCACTTCAAGCGCTGTTGGTTACCATGAAAGGTCTTCCCCTTGCGTATAATAAAGATATGCAGGAAGACAAAGAAGGTGCCATTGATACCGTAAACCAATGGCATATTTGTTTATGCATTGCCAGCGAAGTGCTGGACTCGCTTCAGCTTAATGAAGAGCGCTGTCGTGTTGCGGCAACACAAGGTTTCTCGAATGCCACTGAACTGGCCGACTACCTAGTAGGAAAAGGTGTGCCGTTTAGAACAGGTCACGATATTGCCGGTCGCGTAGTACTTCAGGCCATTGAAAAAGGCTGTGCTATTGAAGACTTGCCGCTTGGTGACTTGCAGGCCATTTGCGACAAAATTGAAGACGACGTTTACCCGGTATTACAGCTGGAATACGGCGTAAACCAGCGCAATATTTTAGGCGGCACGAGCAAAGAGACTGTCACAAAGGCACTTTATCAAGAGCTAGAAAGCTTGGACAAACAAGGCTAGCAGTAAAGGACGCGCACATGGTATTAGCACATCACGATGGCATAAAACTGTTTCGCAGCTCGCTGCCATACATAAATGCCCATCAGGGAAAAACCTTTGTTTTGATGTTCGGTGGCGAAGCCATCGAACACCCCAACTTCCCTAACATCATTCACGACATTGCTCTGCTTAATAGCTTAGGAGTTCGCGTAGTGGTGGTGCATGGTGCTCGCCCTCAAATAGACCAGCGCGTGGCACTTCGCAATATTGAAGGGCGCTTCGACAATGGTGTGCGTATTACCGACAAACAAACCCTTGAATGTGTGAAGGATGCCGCAGGCTCGGTACGTTCTCAGGTTGAAGCATTACTTACTATGGGGCTGCCGAATTCGCCGATGCATGGCTCGCAAATACGCGTGTGCTCCGGCAACTTGGTAGTGGCAAAGCCTATGGGAGTGCGAAACGGCGTAGACTTTGAAAACACTGGCCTCGTTCGACGCGTCGACACCACAGGTATAAACGATCATCTTAACGATGGCTCTATTGTGCTGTTGTCGCCAATGGGATATTCCTCTACCGGTGAAGTATTTAATTTATCTCATGAAGATGTGGCAACGCAGGCAGCCATTGCGCTTAAAGCAGACAAGCTAATTGTGTTTTCAAATTTTGACGGTATATACAATCGCGAAGGCAAGCTTTTACGCACAATAGAGCGCCCCCAGTTAGAACAGCATATGTTAGCCGGTGATATCACCACCGAAGATACCGTGCTTAGCGCTTTAACCACCAGCGTTGCAGCAGGTGTACCGCGTGCACACTGCATTAGCTTCGAACAAGATGGTGCTTTGCTACAAGAACTGTTTACCCGCGACGGTACTGGCTCGTTGGTAATGGAGCACCATTATGAACAGCTTCGCGCAGCAACCATCGACGATGTAGGCGGTATTTTACGGCTTATTAAACCGTTGGAAGAAAGTGGCGTGTTAGTCAAGCGCTCTCGTGAACGCTTAGAAAACGAAATTAACCAGTTTATTGTAATAGTGCGTGACGGGATGATCATCGCCTGCGCTGCACTTTACTTATACCCAGAAGACGGCTGTGCGGAGCTTGCTTGCGTAGCTACTCATCAAGATTATCGCGGCAAGAACAGGGGCGAACGTATTCTTGAAGAAGTAAGACAACGCGCGAAAGATGCAGGTATTAACACGGTATTTGTGCTAACTACCGTTACGGCTCATTGGTTTTTAGAACAAGGTTTTGAGCCTGCAGACATTAGTGCCTTGCCGTCGGTTAAAAAAGAACTGTACAACTTTCAGCGTAACTCGAAAGTATTCACCCTTATTGTGTAACTAGGCATAGGTAAACAGTTCAAGCACCGTGCTTTTGATAAGCGTACATAAACAAATATCACTAAAATAAATACGCACTATATTGCTTTTTCACACGCTTCACGTTTTACTGGTAAGACCAGATAGCTTTAATAAAGTCTGCAACAAGAAGTAATAGGATGCGTTGTGAATGATATTGTGAGTGATATTGCAAATAGCATTGAGATTAATGATATTTCGGTGACATGTAATGATGGTACATGTTTAAGAGCTACCGTTTTCTCTCCAAGTACCCAAGCTAAAGGCGCCATTATGGTGGGGCCTGCAACGGGCATTAAACGACAGTTTTACAGCGCATTTGCCACTTATCTATGTGAACAAGGTTTTGGTGTTATCACCTTCGACAATAGGGGCATTGGCGAGTCGGCACAGGTGCCAGTAAGCAAGAGCGATGCATCTTTGATAACCTGGGGCGAACAGGATATGCCTGCTGTACTTGAGGCGTTGAAAGCTCAATTCCCTAACGTGCCCTATTTTTTAGTTGGTCATAGTGCTGGCGGCCAGTTACTTGGTTTAATGCATAATGTGCATGACTTAACCGCGTTTTGTAATTTTGGAAGCTCATCAGGTAGCTTGCGCAACATGCGCAAAGGCTACTTGGTAAAAGCGCACTTCTTTATGAATTTCTATATCCCCGTAAGTAACTTGTTGTTTGGCCATACAAAGTCACAGTGGGTAGGTATGGGAGAGCCCCTTCCTAAGAAGGTGTCGCGACAATGGCAACAATGGTGTAACGGTTCAGGTTACGTTAAAACCGCATTTGGGAAAGAGGTTAAAACGCACCATTACGACAACATTTCACTCCCGTCAAAGTGGCTATTGGCTACTGATGACGATATCGCCAACATTACCAACGTACACGATATGATCAGTGTGTTTCCGAATATGGAAGCCGAAGTAGAAGAGCTTAACCCGCGCGACCACAAGGTAAGTGAAATAGGCCATATGAAGTTCTTTTCTCGCAAATGCAACCATTTATGGCCAAAAGTAATCCACTACTTTGCGCAATATCTATAGCACAATAGCAGGCTTACCTTGTTATACAGTACGAAACGCAACTGTTATTTTTTTCAACGTAAGCCTACGCAACTTTTCACTTTGTTTTCTATAGTTATAACTGCGTTATAGCAACAGCACATGTGCGCCTAACACACGGTTATTTCTAATGCATAATAAAGAAAGAATTCTACATTCGGCCTCTGAGATTTTTATATCAGACGGCTTTGACGCCCTCAGCGTGCGAAACATTGCTCAGAAGGCAGGCCTATCCACCATTGGTATATACAGTCACTTTAAGGGCAAGCAGGGCATAATAGATGCGCTATTTATTGACGCCTGTGAAAAGCTTTATCAGGCCATTGATGCAGCTCAAGGTAATACCAGTTCAGATAAAGTCATCGATGCCTGCGAGCGCATTGTGTTGTTTTCAAAACATCACCGTGCACATTATCAGCTTATTTTCGGCAATACTGAAGGCCACACAACCTTGTCAGATGAGGCATCACAGGCTTTCCAGAAGCTTGAGAACAGCTTGATTACGCTAACAGCCGCTATTCCAAAGAGAACGCCCTCAGAGTCGAAAGCCTATTCGCTTGGTTCACAAATATGGGCGTTAGTGCATGGTTTCATTAGCTTAAATAGTATTCAAAAACTGCCCGATAGTGCAGGAAGTGATTGGTCTGAAAAGGCTGCTCAAGCGGTTCGTTTGCATGTTTATGCTATTGCCGCTACGCAGTAAACCTTTGTATTAAATTCCCGTTAGGCATGCGCTAAACCAAGCAAAAAACGTAAAGACGTAGTGGTATTGATAAAACGTTTTCGGGTGTCGCTATGAAAAAAGTAATTTTTGCTACGGCTTTTATTGCAATAACCGTCGCTATCAGTGGCGTGTTCTCTTATAGCGTACTTGACGAAAGCGCACAAAAAGCCGAAGAACTCAATTTTATGGGTAGTCAGGGGTGGCGATGGCATGATGAACTTGCGCGACTGCAAATAAAAAGCGTGGACGGTCAGTTGCCTGCATTACGTCAGGTGTCTGGTAATAGACACTACGCATCCCTTGTTACCATGAGTCAAGACGGCGAGTACCGAGGATTTGTGTTCTTCGACGTCGACTGCGAGGAAGGCTCAATCATTACCAACGCACGTGTGGATGAATGGAATAATACTCGAGTTAGTGATGATCCCTCCCTTCAAGTATTGCACTGCCTTCGCGGCAAATTAGTGTCGATGAAAACATGGCAAAACGTACCCTCTGACGTATGGGAAGGACAAATAGGCGAGTTTCAGTTTCGTGTTGAGTTTAAAAACTGGGATTTCACGGTACTTCAACGCGCCTATTTAAAAAGCACTGCCGAACTAATCTAGCGCTTACATAGAATATGTAGTTTTAACCTTTAAGCGCATCATCAATATCTTTTGCACTGTGACGGTTAGGTACTTGTCCATCGTCGCCCCACGTACGATTTACTATGCGGCCTCTTTGTACAGCGTTACGCTGTTCAATTTGTTTCGCCCAGCGGCTTAAATTTGTGTATTCATGCACCTGCAAAAACGTTTTGGCGTCGTACAAATTACCTAGCACTAAATTACCGTACCAAGGCCAAATTGCCATATCTGCAATACTGTATTCATCACCCGCCATGTAAGTATGCTTTGCCAAGTGCTTATCTAAAACATCAAGCTGGCGCTTTGATTCCATCGCAAAACGGTTGATAGGATACTCCATTGGATAGGGTGCGTAGCTGTAGAAGTGGCCGAAACCACCACCCAAGAAAGGCGCTGATCCCATTTGCCAAAACAGCCAGTTAAAACACGCCACTTTTGACTGAGGATCTTTTGGAATGAACATATCGAACTTTTCAGCAAGGTAGACCAAGATTGAGCCAGATTCGAAAAGCTTGGTTTCTGGGGTTGTGGTGGTATCTACCAAAGCGGGTATTTTGCTATTGGGGTTAACGTCAACAAAGCCTGACGAAAACTGGTCACCTTCGCCTATATTAACAAGCCACGCATCGTACTCTGCTTGACTAATACCTGCTGCCAACAACTCTTCCAGCATAATAGTCACTTTTTGCCCATTCGGTGTTGCCAGTGAGTACAACTGCAGTGGATGCTTTCCAACGCTACGCGCTTTTTCGTGGGTAGCGCCTGAAACCGGACGATTAATGCTCGCCCACTTATTCCCATCGCCCTCGGGCTGAGTCCAAATTTCTGGCGGTGTATAGCTATCTGTTGATGACATTGCTTTTCCTTAAAATCGCTACTGGTTTAAAAATCATTTTCGTTAATACAGTGTAGTACTGAGTATTTTTTATGCTTGGCGAGTGGGTTCACGGTTTTTTCGACACAAGAACCTTCATTACACGCCTTAGTAAATACATGGCTAAAGCATCTACATGGATATATTGAACAGATTTAAAAGGGTTTGCGTTCACTACCTTCGACTAACGGTAGCTGATGTGAGGTCACCAACATAAAAAAGCCGAGCTTAATAAAGCCCGGCCTATGAATAAAAGGCGAGCAGTCCTTTGCCCGCAAACTGGTGCTATTCGAAAGTAAAAGCAGTGCTTTAAGCAGCTGCTACATTTACGCCAATAGGTTTGTAGCCATTACTATTACAATGTCTGTGCCAACATATAAAAACACTTAAAATCAATGGGATAAAAAGATCTACGAAAGAAAAACAAAGACACGGATAAGAATATGTTGCACATGTGCAACACATTTTTACGTATTGATAGAAAGCGTAAAACACAGCGTGTTTTTTTGGCAGGCACAAAAAAAGCAGGCCATGCCTGCTTTTTAAGAAGAAATGAATTATTAAATACTTACACGCTTGTAAGGACGGTATTCTGCTTTCCAGAAATTACGCTGAATGCTGGCGCGAAGTGCATCGTCAGACATTTCTAAAGCCAGCCCCTGTTCCATCGCGACCTTCCCAACTTCGAAGGCAATTTCACGGCTTATTTCAGCAATAGCCGCTAGTGGTGGAAGCAAAGAACCAATTCCAGTGTTCACAAGTGGCGACGCAGCCGCCAATGCATTACTTGCAGCCATTAGCATTTCGTCACTAATTAGCTTTGCTTTTGACGCTACAACACCTAGTCCAATACCAGGGAAGATGTACGAGTTGTTACACTGCGCAATAGGATACACCTTTCCGTTGTATTCTACCGGTTTGAACGGGCTACCCGTTGCAATAATAACTTCCCCATCGGTCCATTCGATAACCTGCTCTGGTCGCGCCTCAACTTGGCGAGATGGGTTACTTAGTGGGAAGATGATTGGCAATTCACAGTTTTGCTTCATTGCACGTATAACCTGCTCTGTGAACAAACCAGGCTGCCCAGAAACACCAATAAGCACATCAGGCTTTGCACAGTGCATTACATCAAGTAATGACGCGTAATCGCCACTGAACGTCCACTCGCTAAGATCATCACGTTTTTGTTGCAGTTTCTGCTGGAAGTCACGAAGCCCTTCCATACCTTCAGTGACAAGTCCATAGCGGTCTATCATGAATACTTGCTTGCGAGCTTGCTCGTCGCTTATACCTTCAAACACCATTTGTTGGATAAGCATTTCGGCAATACCACAGCCCGCAGAACCTGCGCCCACAAACACCACTTTCATGTCGCTAAGCTTTTGTTGCTTAGTTCTACATGCAGCTAAAATTGTACCTAACGTAACGGCTGCAGTACCTTGAATATCGTCATTAAAGCAGCACACATCGTTACGATAACGATTTAATAGCGGCATAGCGTTTGGCTGAGCAAAATCTTCAAATTGAATCATCACTTCCGGCCAGCGTCGCTTAACCGCTTTAATAAACATATCAACGAATTCGTCGTATTCTTCCTGACCAATTCGAGGGTGACGAGCGCCCATATACATAGGGTCGTTCAACAATTTTTCGTTGTTAGTGCCCACATCAAGCATAACTGGCAATGTGTATGCTGGGCTAATACCGCCACACGCGGTGTACAGCGAAAGTTTACCAATAGGAATACCCATACCGCCGATACCCTGGTCGCCAAGACCAAGAATGCGCTCACCGTCGGTAACAACAATCACTTTTACTTTGCGTTTAGTCGCGTTGCGAATGATGTCATCAAGCTGGTGACGCTCTTCATAAGACACAAACAAACCACGAGAGCTACGATAGATATCTGAGAATTGTTCACATGCATCGCCAACCGTAGGTGTGTAGATGATAGGCATCATCTCATCAATATGCTTTTGAATAAGGCGATAGAAAAGCGTTTCGTTGTTGTCCTGAATTGCACGCAAGTAAATGTGTTTGTTCAGCGCCTCATCGAAGCTGCTGTACTGCATGTAGGCGCGTTCTACTTGTTCTTCAATGGTTTCAAAACGCGGTGGTACTAACCCCGTTAAGTTAAACGCAGCGCGCTCTCTAGCAGTAAATGCACTGCCTTTATTCAGTAGGGGAGTTTCCAGCAATGAAGGGCCGGCGTGAGGAATATAAAGATATTGCTGTGAATCGTCTGACATTAGTTTTCCGATAATAGGTTCAGGCAAATTGTTCGTCATGACCAAAAGCGGCACACGCTGTGGTGTGCCATTGTTGTTTTTAGAATATTTCTTCCGGCTCTGGCGTAGTCTCTTCATCCTGTTCGGCAGGATCAACCACTTCGTCATCTCTAACATACGTGGTTGGCTCGGTGCCTTGCAGGAAGTATTCGAATAGTGTCGTATGGTCTGTACGTTTGGTCAACTTCCCACTGGTACGATCAATGCGAACACGCATAATACCCTCGGGCACAGGCATGGGCGAATGTGGCTTGTCTTCTAAGGCTTCTTGCATAAAACGAATCCATGCAGGCCCTGCGGCTTTCGCACCATCTTCGGTACCGATAAGAGCGTTTCCTATCCAATTAAACTTCTCTGGGTTTTTATTTATCAGGTTCTGATTGCGTGTAGCGCGGCCAAGTTGCCTGCTCATATTGTCAAAGCCCACCCATGCTGTCGCCACTATGTCTTTATGGAAACCGCTAAACCACGTATCTCGGGAGTCGTTCGTTGTACCTGTTTTTCCAGCAATGTCGGTGCGCCCTAAAATATTACGAGCGCGCCAGCCAGTGCCTAGCCAGTATGTTTTCTTATTCCAGCTACCGTTTGCTCTTACCGCAGTACGCATCATTTCACCAACCAAAAAGGCGGTTTGCGATGAAATAACTTGTGGTGCAATAACTTTCTCTTCTTCACTTTCTTCGTCAAAGCCTAACAACACATCGTTGTTAAGTTCAGCGGCAAGCAGCGCTTCAATGTCTTGTTCATCATTTTCAGGTGAAATATCAGCTTCACTTGCTTCTTCACATCGGTTGCACGCCCACACGGGGTTTGCACGCCATAGCTCGTTGCCGTTTTCATCTAACACTTTATTTATAAAGTGCGGATTCACTAAATACCCGCCGTTGGCGATAGTCGACATACCGCGTACTAATTCTAGTGGCGTATGTGAGCTTGAACCCAGTGAAACAGTTTCATCTAGCGGGATATCGTCCGGGTCAAAACCGAAGCGTGTTAAATACTGCGCAGTTTCACGCAATCCAACACCGCGCAGCAATCGTACGGAAACAACGTTCTTTGATTTACCCAGCGCTTTTCGCATGCGAATAGGGCCATCGTACTCTGCCGGCGAGTTTTGTGGGCGCCATGCAACACCCGTCGCCGCATTCCACTGGTTTATGGGGGCATCATTAATAATTGACGCCAGCGTATAACCACTGTCAATTGCTGCTGCGTAAACGAAGGGTTTTATGTTTGAGCCAACTTGTCGTTTTGCTTGTGTGGCACGGTTGAACTGGCTTTGATAGAAGCTGTAACCACCAACAACTGCTTCTACCGCGCCGTTATTAGGATTAAGCGCAACAAAAGCGCCGCTTACTTCTGGTAATTGAGAAATGCGCCACTGACCTTCCTGCTCACGAATGTAAATAACCGCACCTGCTTGTGTAACATCTGCCGCGGTTGTAGGGTCGCTACCCTGCCTGAAATCAGTAATATAAGGGCGCGCCCAGTCAAGGCCATCCCATGTAATCTCACGTTTTTGCCCGTCAACGCCTAATACTTCAATTGACTGCTCGTTAACGGTTAATACCACGGCAGGCATTAACGGCTTGATATGTGGTATTTCAGCAAGCGCCATCAGCATTGACGTCTCGTCCCACGTGCCGCGTGTAGTGCGTGCACTAATATCAAAACTCAGTGTTAACTCAGGAACCGCTGAATCTTGAGCTTTAGGCTTGTCCCATAAATAACCTAATGGCCCTTTATAACCATGTCGTTCATCATAATCATGAAGGTTGCGTATCACTGCGTTTTGCGCAGCAATTTGAAGTTCAGAAGTTGCTGTGGCGTAAACCTGATAGCCACCGGTTTCAGCTTCTTCTTTACCGTAAATCTCAACCATTTCGTTATAGATGGTGTCGGCGAGATAAGGCGCATCGACTTCTATTTCCGCACCATGCTTACGCGCTGTAACAGGCGCACTTGCCGCTTCATCGAACTGCGCCTTAGTAATATATTGTTCATCTAGCATCCGCAGTAGTACCACGCGGCGGCGCTCTACAGAACGGTCTGGACGACTTATTGGGTTTAGCACTGATGGCGCTTTTGGCAACCCAGCAATTGTAGCCAGTTGCGCAAGTGTAAGCTCATCTAGCGGCTTACCATAATAAACCTGTGCGGCCGCCCCAAAACCGAAAGCACGGTGTCCTAGCTCAATTTTATTTAGGTATAGTTCAAGAATTTCTTGCTTGGTTAGCTCTTGCTCCATATGAAGCGCAATAAAGATTTCTTTCACTTTTCGTATGTAGGTTTTTTCTCTAGTCAGAAAGAAACCTCTTGCTAACTGCATAGTTAGCGTACTTGCGCCCTGTCGTTTTTCGCCAGTTAGCACTAAACTTACTGCAGCACGCACTATACCGATGGGGTCTATGCCGTGGTGTTCATAAAAACGACTGTCTTCTGTGGCCAAAATAGCGTCGATCAATTCTTGAGGTACATCCTCAAGTTTTACTGGGATCCGCCGTTTAACTCCATATTGTGAAATAAGTTTTCCATCTTTAGTGTATATCTGCATGGGAGTTTGCAGGCGAACATCCTTAAGTACAGTAACACTTGGTAGGTCTGGTTTGATATAAAAGTAGATACCTACCAGCGCAGCAACACCTAAAACGCCGGATAGAAAACTAAATAAAATAAGTGGTTTGATGTACTTCACTGTAACGGATACCAAGATATTCTGTTGAAATGACGTATTTTTTATACGTATGTGTTATCTGTAGAACCATACGTTTAAAATAAATAGCGTAGTATTGTACTTTAGAGCAACTACCTTTGAAACTGGACACGTTTAAATGAAATCGCTGTTTAACAAAAAGCTGCCACCCATTGTGGGCTTAGATATAGGCACGCGTCAAATAAAAGCGGTGTGGCTAGAACAATCGAAAGATGGATTCGTACTCCAGGGGTACGCTTGCGAGCCGATCACAAAAATTGCATTCTCTGAGCGAGAAATAAAAGATTACGAGTCTGTGAGTATTGCGCTAAAGAAAATTCGCAAAGTGCTAAAAACAAAATTAAAACAAGCAAACGTTGCTGTAGCAGGTACGTCGGTAATTAGCAAAATAGTGTACATGGACCCAGACCAAAGTGACTATGAGCTTGAGAACCAAATTGAAATTGAAGCTGACAGCCTAATCCCCTACCCGTTAGACGAAGTGTATTTAGACTTTGAAGAAATGGGGCCTAGCGCTACGCACACAGGCAAAGTAAATGTATTACTTACGGCAGCGCACAAAGACTTAGTAGATAGCCGCCTGTTACTTGCACGTGAAGCTAACTTCGAACCCAAAATTGTAGATATGGAAAACTATGCAATAGGCAATGCATTAGATTTCTTCTACCCCAATGAAGACCCTGAAAAAGCGGTATGCTGCGTAAACATTGGCGCATCGCTTTTACAAATATGCGTGGTGAAAAACGGCGACGTTATTTACACCAAAGAGCATGCGTTTGGGTTAAATAACCTGATTGACGATATTAGCGCTATTCATATGGTTGAACGCGAAACCGCAGAACGTCAGCTGCTTGATGGCACGCTTACGAGCAACTGGATAGAAGATACATTGCCCATTTTCGCGGCCAACTTACAACAAAACATCAATCGTGCACTGCAAATGTATATGAGTACTCTACATGCAGAAAGGCCGAACAGCATTCTATTAAGCGGTGGTGCCGCAACCATTGCACCACTGGTTGATATTCTTAATCAAGATTTAGGGCTAGAAGTAAGCTGCTTCAACCCATTCAGCAAAATGACCATTAACCCAAAACTAGACGCTGCACGTTTGGAAAAAATCGCACCACAGTTAGCGATTGCTGCAGGCCTAGCAAGCAGGAGCTTTACACCATGGCACATGTAAACCTGCTTCCGTGGCGTGAGAAGCAGCGCCAACATCAAAAGCAACAATATCTTGCTGCACTTTTGGCCGTTGCCGCTATTGTTGGACTGCTATTTTGGTTCATTGGTCAAGCTATCGACCAGCAAATCAGTAATCAAAATTCACGTAATCAGTATTTGGAAAAAGAAATTGCAATACTGGATGCGCAGATAGCTGAAATTAAGAAAGTAAAAGACAGTAAGAATGCCATAGAACAGCGCATGGCACTTATTGAGCAACTTCAAGTAAGCCGAAATGTAGCCCCTATTGTTTTTGACGAACTGGCTAAACTTGTACCGGCCGGCGTTGCCTTTGAGTCCATGCGCCGCACCGACAATAGAATTGAAATAGAAGGGATCAGCGATTCGAATAATCGTCTGTCCGATTTCATGCGTGCGTTAGATAATTCAAAAGTATTTGTTGCAGCCGAACTTTCAACCATCAAATCTGATAGCGACGCCGCGCGTGCTATCAGTAATTTCACGTTAACGTTTTCAATTAGCCCGAACGTTGCCCCATTAGAACTAGAACAAGATGGAGCGCAATAGTTTATGAAGTTTGATGTATCAAAACTAAAAGAACTTAACGAGCTCGACTTTGAGCAAATTGCGATTTGGCCCAATGAAATTCGCATCGTCGTTGCTGCGTTTGTCGCTATTGTTGTGGGCGCGATTAGCTATTACATGATTGTTAGTCCGAAGCTTCCAATTAAAGATGCCGCTGAGCTTAAAGAGCAAGAGCTAAAACTGCAGTTTGAAGCGAAATATCGCATTGCTGTTAACTTAGAGGCTTATCAGGAGCAGCTAGCCAAAATTAAAGAAGACTTCTCATCTATGTTGAAAAGCCTTCCTACCAGCAATGAAACGCCAGGATTGCTAGACGACATTACCTATGTGGGCACCTCTTCTGGCCTTACTTTTGAATTGCTTAATTGGCAGCGAGAAGTGCCAAAAGAATTTTACACCGAGCTCCCCATTGAAATGGAAGTGAGCGGTGGTTATCACAATTTCGGTGAGTTTGTGTCTAAAGTCGCTGATCTGCCGCGCATTGTAACGCTGCACGACTTCGATATAAAACGTGAAGAAAATGGCTTGTCGTTAAAACTTCAAGCGAAGACCTATCGCTCTGAAAATTCGGCAGATTTAGAAGAGGAGCAACAATAATGCGCCATATTGTTACGCTTTTCATTCTGCTATTTATTAGTGGCTGCGCACCCAAATTAGACGACTTGTACACGTATACCGCTGAAGTTAAAGCGCGTGCGAAGCCAAAAATAGAACCTTACCCAGAATTTAAAACGCACCCGCCTTTTACTTATACGGCAAGTGTATTGAGAAGTCCGTTTGAACAACCTAAGCGCGATACCGCGCCTGTGAGCCGCCCGCGGGTAGAGAATTGCTTACAGCCAAACTTTCAACGCCCAAAAGAAGCGCTTGAAGCTTATGGCATTGACGGATTAGCGTTAAGTGGAAATTTCTCTGCTCAAGGAACGAAGTGGGCATTATTGCGAAGCAACGATGGCGTATTGCATAAAGCAAAGGTTGGAAGCCGTATTGGCTTGTTTTATGGGAAAATTACGCAAATTGGCAACGATTCAATTAGTATAGAACAATTAATACCGGATGGTGCCGGCTGCTGGCAAAGGAAAACAACAACAATGACTACAGCATCTAAGGCAGGAGAGTAGAAATGGCCGAGCGATACATATTCAATAAATCTCTTAACCGCAGAGCGCCACGATGGTACTGGCTCGCCTTTGCGATTGCTGCTTTATTCTCGTTAACGTTACTTGTTGCACCAGTAAAAGCACAAGAGCCAATCTTAGTAGACCCACAGGCAAGCGCCAACAAAGCAAAGATAACTACCACGGTAACCAATGTTGACTTTACACGAGGTGCCAATAACGCTGCCGTTACTTTGGTCACATTTAAAGGCACTACACCAAAACTGCAGCTTATCGAGTCGCAAGGGAAAGTGTCGGTAACGCTATCTGCGACAGCATTAGGCGACGATCAGCTTATAGAACTTAATGTCAGTGAATTTGGCACAGTAGTATCTACTGTTGAAACTTTTGAAGAAGACAACAGCGCGCGTATTGAAGTGAATTACAGCGGCAATGTTGTTGTTCAAAACAGCGTTAATGACGGTGTTTTACGCATTGAAGTGTCACCAATGGACGAAGATCAAGAAGAGGCACTAGCGTCTGAAAGCAAATATACTGGCGACCCTATCTCACTTGACTTTCAAGATGTTCCAGTGCGACAGGTTCTACAAATTATTGCGCAAGTTAATGGTTTTAATCTGGTGACCACTGACACTGTGTCGGGCAACGTTACTATTAGCTTGTCAGGTGTGCCGTGGGATCAAGCGCTAGATATGATTTTACGCGTTAAAGGTTTAGATAAACGTTTGGAAGGCAACATCCTCCTAATCGCACCAGCAGAAGAGCTTTCTTCAAGAGAAACACAGGCCCTGCAGTCTAAAAAACAAGTGTCTGACTTAGCGCCACTTCACACGGTTAACATTCCAGTAAATTATGCAAAAGCAGCTGCGTTAGCATTAATTTTAAAGTCGTCTGAAGGCGGTATTCTTTCAGAGCGTGGCGGCGTAACTGTTGACGAGCGAACCAATACACTTCTCATTCGCGATACACTTGCCTCTATTGATGAAGCAAGAAAAACCATTGATGCCCTGGATATTCCGGTTAAACAGGTACTTATTGAAAGCCGTATGGTGACGGTGTTAGACAACGTAGATGAACAGCTTGGTGTACGCTGGGGCTTCAGCGATAGACAGGGCGATGACGGTGTATCGGGCTCGATAGAGGGGGCAGACACAATTGCAGGCGGTGTTGTCCCATCAATTAACGACAGACTCAACGTTAATCTACCGGTGACTACAGCAGCAGGCAGCATTGGTTTCCAAATTGCTAGTTTGGTAGATGGCACCATTTTAGATCTAGAATTATCAGCCCTTGAGTCTGAAAACAAAGGGGAAATTATTGCCAGCCCGCGTATTACGGTTGCCAATCAGCACGAAGCGTATATTGAACAAGGTACAGAGATTCCTTATGTCGAGGCAACATCGAGTGGTGCAACGTCGGTGGAATTTAAAAAAGCCGTGCTGTCTTTGAAAGTAACGCCTCATATCACGCCAGACAATCGCATTATTCTTGACCTCGTTGTAACTCAAGACACGCGAGGCGAAACGGTATCTACGTCTACCGGCGACGCAATTGCCATTGATACGCAAGAAATCAAAACACAAGTGTTGGTTGAAAACGGTGAAACTATTGTACTTGGCGGCATCTTTCAACAAACCAGTCAAGATGGTGTAACGAAAGTACCACTGTTTGGCGACCTTCCTTTGGTGGGCGCATTATTTAGAAATACCTCTCAGTTACAACAAAAACGTGAGCTGCTTATCTTTGTAACGCCAAAGATTGTTACAGAGCGACCGTAACGATGTGAACTCAAAGTTTTGTTGAAAGCGCGCTTTTTCAGGCGCGCTTTTTTGTTTTGACCACTTTTTTGGCAGTTTATTTACAAGTTCCTGCTATTTGTTGGTAACAAAACTTGCATCGTATAACCCGAAGCTGAGATAATCGCGCTCTCGAAATTTAAGCGAGGTTAAAGGAGTAGTGCTTATTGGACACTAAATAGGCACGAGTCAATGGGTAGGCTGGTAAGGCAACAGTGCGCTGCCCCTAACATGATTAAGTTGTGATATAAGCAAATATGGCTGAAAAACGTAATATCTTTTTAGTTGGCCCAATGGGTGCTGGCAAAAGTACAATCGGTAGACATCTAGCAGACGAACTTCACCTTGAATTTTTTGATTCTGACCAAGAAATTGAACGCCGTACCGGTGCAGACATCGCTTGGATCTTCGATCTAGAGGGCGAAGACGGCTTCCGCAAACGCGAAGAGAACGTCATTAACGACTTGACCGATAAGCAAGGTATTGTACTTGCCACTGGCGGTGGTTCTATTGTAACTAAAGCTGTGCGCAATCGTTTATCTGCCCGCGGTATTGTTGTTTACTTACAAACAACTATCGATAAGCAAGTTGCTCGTACACAACGCGATAAACGTCGTCCTTTACTTCAAAATGAAGATCCTGAGAAGGTACTTCGCGAGTTAGCTGAAATGCGTAACCCACTTTACGAAGAAGTGGCCGATTACATCGTTGACACAGACGACCAGTCAGCGCGCGCTGTAGCTAACCAAATTATCAGCAAAATTGGTCTATAAAAAATTAACATGTAATTAGGAGGTACTACGCCAATGTCAACCTTAACTGTGGAACTTGGAGAACGTAGTTACCCCATACATATAGAGGCTGGGTTGCTATCGCAACCCGGCCTTTTTAGTGCCTTTATAAAAGGCCCGTTAGCCGTAATTGTAACCAACGAAACTGTTGCGCCACTTTACTTAGAAAAAGTCATTGCTGCATGTGGCGATGTGAACGTTGAGACCATTGTGCTGCCTGATGGCGAGCAGCATAAAAACCTTGCGCAGTTTGAAGTGGTAATGACACGGCTGCTGGAACTTAATGCTGCACGAGACACCACACTCATTGCCCTTGGCGGCGGCGTTATTGGCGATTTAACCGGTTTTGTTGCCGCAACCTATCAACGCGGCGTACCATTCATTCAAGTACCCACCACACTTCTATCGCAAGTAGACTCTTCGGTAGGCGGTAAAACAGCGGTAAACCACCCGCTTGGCAAAAATATGATTGGCGCGTTTTATCAGCCTGTATTGGTTGCTATCGATACTGACTCACTTTCAACGCTTCCACCGAGAGAATTCGCTGCGGGTATGGCCGAAGTCATTAAATACGGCATTATTTACGATGCGCCGTTTTTTACGTGGTTGGAGCAACATGTTGAACAACTAGTTGCACTAGATACGGACACACTAAGCCAAGCCATATTTCGCTGCTGCGAAATAAAAGCCGATGTAGTTGCACAGGACGAGCGAGAAGGCGGATTGCGCGCCATACTTAACTTAGGCCATACTTTTGGTCATGCCATAGAAGCGGAACAAGGCTATGGTAACTGGCTGCATGGCGAAGCAGTAGCGGCTGGTACTGTTATTGCTTGTAAAGCAGCTGAGGCCTTATCTTGGTTCGACGCGTCACAAACCCGTCGCGTGGTTTCACTTTTTGAAGCGTTCTCGTTGCCTGTTGAAGGACCATCAACGATGGATAAAGCAGACTACGTGAAACACATGAAGCGAGATAAAAAAGTTGAGGCAGGCAGTATTCGGTTTGTACTACCGCAAGGTATCGGCAAAGCTGTAGTGACAAAAGACGTTACTGACGATATTTTATCAAGCCTACTTAACTAACTGCCTTTGATCATACGCGTATTGGTCATATCACTATACGGTTTTATGAGGCGCAAAGCGGCGTAAAACGGTACGATACGCGTATATGTGAGCAAATAAAAACAGAGGCAAACCCACGTGCACAGCGAACTGCATGAACGTTTGGAATACTTAGTAAATTACTCATCACAGCTAATTTTTGTTAGCGGTGAGTCTATTGCTGAGCAACAAAAAACGTTGGAAGCCTTTGTGTTTCAGCAGCACGACGACACCGAAATTGCGTACCTAACAGCGCAAGATAATATGGATATTTCAGACTATCGTCGTCAGCTGTGTCGTCAACTATTAGGTCAGTTAGTGGGCAGTTTCGTTCGCCCTCTTAACGAACTATTGTCTGACTTAAACGGCCATAACGGCCCTATTCTTATTGCCATTACCCAGGCACAGCACCTGCCAGACAAACTGCTTCAAGAGCTGTGGGACTTGGTACTACAAAGCCGATTTGCAGGCAACAAACAACACCTTAATGTTTTACTTTTTGCCAACAGTGCTTGGGCTGAAAAGGCCAAGCAATGGCTACCTGCTAAAAATACCGAAACGCCACTTATCATTAGCAGTCAGTCAGTAATGAGTGAACAGCCGCGCTTTGAATCAGATTTAGATAAAATGATTGCGTCTCGTCGTGAGGCATTTCAAGCGCACTTGGATAATAGGCAGCAAGAAAACGCCATTACCTTTTCAAATCCACTAAAATCAAAGTGGCTCTATATCAGTATTCTAGCGGTGTTTTTGGTAACGTTTTCGGGGTTAGTCTACTGGCAGTACGGCGATAAACTAGCCTCACTGTTCACGCCGATTAATAGCGACGCAGACATCGCAGATACTCCACAGGCAGTGCCTGGTTCAGCGTATAAAAACCTGCTTGATGAAGCAGATGCATCGCAGCCTGCTGATACCGATGAACGTGCTGTAGCGGAGCCACTGACAACAGACGCCACGGGCAACGAAAGAGCACCCGAAAACACAAAAGAAAACATACAAGAGTTTGGTGACATTGTTGCGCAAGGTCCCAGCGATACTGTAACCAGCAACCCTAGAGATGATTCAGCTACGCTTGTTACAGATTGGAAGGATGCTATTTCGAATTTAGAGAATAGCGCGACTAGCATACCTTCAGGGCAGGCTGCTTCAAATACAGGAGCCGATACTACCAATGCGCCTAATGATGAAATCGGCAGTCAGCCAGATACAACAATAGCCACTAGCGCCGCACAAACCGCTGAAGAAACAAGACAACAGGTGGAAGGTGCCTGGATTAGCGCAAACGAGTTCGCTATTCAAATGTTAGCAATGAAAGATGTGGCGGTACTCAACGATTTCCTTGAAGAAAATGGTTTAAACGCAGTATCGAGAACGTACAAAACACAGCGATATGGTGGAGATTGGTACGTTGTAGTAGCGAATCAAACCTACCCTACTTTGGACGCGGCGCGTACCGCCCAAGCAAGCCTCCCTAGTTACCCGGGTAAAAACAATGCGTTTGTAAAAAGCGGTTCGCAAATACTCTCTGAAATAGCACTTTCCCAATAACTACTTTCTATAGCTCCGCTCAAGGAATGCTCGCAAGATGGGCAATCGTCTTACCGATTTAGTATTACTACGCACTTGCTGGTTGTCGCTGTTAACGATGAAAGTTACAATCACTGTTTAGTGTGGTGATGTCACAATGACAACCCTTCCCCAGCAATGCCTAGAATGGCGACGTTAGGAATAACCACCGTCTTCATTCCGTTTAGGTAGTAACGTTTTAGCATGATGCAGAAGAAAAACCGGGCTTTTTTAAAATGGGCCGGTGGCAAATACAGCTTAGTAGAGCATATTCAGGCCAGATTACCGCAAGCTAACAAACTTATTGAACCGTTTGTTGGTGCCGGCTCTGTGTTTTTGAATACGCAGTACAAACGTTACCTACTTAACGATATCAACCCAGATTTAATTAATCTTTATAACTTTCTGAAAGCTCAGCCAGACGCAATTATTAACGATGCACGAGAATTCTTTAGTGGCAGTCGTAATAATGAAAATACTTATTATGCGTTGCGTGAAGAGTTTAACGCCACTGAAGATGAGTACTATCGGGCTATTCTGTTTTTGTATTTAAATAGGCATGGCTACAACGGTTTATGCCGTTATAGTCTTCAAGGCCGCTTTAACGTACCTTTTGGTCGATACAAGAAACCGTATTTCCCGGAAGAAGAAATGTTCTTTTTTTCGGAAAAATCACAAAAAGCGACGTTTACCTGCCTGCCTTTTGAAAAGGTATTTACCCGCGCACGCAAAGGGAACGTTATATATTGCGATCCGCCTTATGCGCCAATTAGTAAAACCGCAGCCTTTACCAGCTATGCTGCGCGAAGCTTTGGACAAGATTCTCAAGAGAAGTTAGCCGAGTTAGCCACAAGAGCCTCTAAGAAGCGCGGTATTCCAGTGCTTATTTCTAATCATGATTTACCGTTTACTCGCGCGCTATATCAAGGTGCAGACTTTAGTATGTTGTCTGTGAAACGCTCGATAAGTCAAAACGGCGCAAAGCGACAGCCGGCTGACGAAATATTAGCGTATTTTCCACCCGCAAAAGTGCCTTTGAAAAAGAAACGGAAACGCAGCGCGCCAAACAATACGCTAGGTCATGTACCGCTAATAAAGGTAGCAAACTAGCACTACAACAATAATTCACGCGCAAAAGCAGCAGCGATGGAGAGTGCAACTTGAACACATTTACTGGTGTAATTTTAGCTGGCGGTAAGTCCAGCAGAATGGGGCAAGACAAGTCAGCACTTTTGTTCAAAGGAAACTCATTCTTGAACCACTGCAAACGCCTACTTATTGAAACAGGGGCAAGTGACATTATTGTATCGGCTAATAATAAAGCGGGGGTTCCCGACATTTACCCTAACTGCGGCCCGTTATCTGGCATTCATGCCGCTTTACAACAAACAAGTCACAGCCTTCTTATTATGCCAGTAGATATGCCTTTGCTTACCTGTGAACAGCTAACACCATTGGTAACACATACCCAACGCACAACTGAGGCGTTGTATTATGAAAGCTTTCCCTTACCGCTTTTTCTCGCTAACACAGAAAAGGTAAGGCACATTCTTTCAAACATATTAGAGAAAAAAGACAATTTATCGATACGTTCACTTATAGCGCAGCTAGAGCACGAAAAATTGCCGGTTAACAACTCGCATTTATTCTCTAACGTAAATACCATGGATGACTACAAAAGCATTGTTGTTGATTAATACTAGAGTTGCATGACCTTTACGGTACGCTTTTGCACCATAGTTCAACACGCTCTAGATAATCACTGTCAACTCACGCCGACATACCATTTAACAAATGTGAAAAGCGCAAACACAAACAGTGCAACAAGGGCAACGCCGAACACTGCAAAGCTAATAAACGTGCCCTTAGTGAAATCTCGTTGATAGTTTTTGTGACTTTGCACACCAAAAAAGCTAGCAAGTACGCTGCCAAGAACCGACCAAAAACCGGTGCCCGATTGCATAGTCGTTTTTATCTTTCGTTTGGCGAGGCAGAGAAATCTAGACCACTGTCGTCGTTATGCAAGAGTTCTAGTAAATCTAAGAAGTGGAATTGGAAAGATGACGACTTTCCCGCTATCCATGAAAGCCAGCTTACTTCCTCAACGCCGTCTAGATGGCGCGCACACTGATTTTGCACGTGGCTTGCGGGTAGTTTGGGGTTAAATTCTGTTACAGGCTGATATTCGCATACAGACGAGCGCGTTTCCGGCGTAAATGTCGCCGCAATACTCAATAGCGCTACCGCACCGCTTACTGCGAAAAAAGGTAGAATCTTCATCCTGAATACTCCTTCCTGTGTTTAAAATTTAGTCTCATTATAATCAAATCAACTTGGCGAACAAGACAAATATTTCGAAAAACCTATTTTGTTTATTATTTTTCAAAATAGAAAAGCCCAATGATTTACATTGGGCTTTAAATTCAGACAATTAGGTTTGAACTGCTGTATATCAGCCGCGCTGTTATAGAGCGAAATCCATTGAATAACCAACAGTGAATTTCACTGCATCGTTATCGAACGCATCGTCATCGCCAGCATCGTCTAAGTCAGTACCTGTAATTGCGAAACTAAAACCGTCTTTTGCAATTGAAATACCATAATCTACATAACCTTCAACACCGTTGAACGCTTCTGCGAAATCACCTTGGTGATAGCCTACGTGAAAACCTAGCTCAGTACCGTTTAGTACTTCTGTAGTGTAATCAACAGAGGTATAAGTTGCTTTACCAAAACCAAAGTCTTGACCTAGGCCTTCGTCAGCTTCTGTGTGTGCTAGCACGTATAAAGACAAGCTAAAGCCGCCCATGCCAACAGTGCCGTAGATTTCAGCAAAGTCGAAGTTCGCTTCATCATCGTAGTTGTAATATAGATAACCTACATCGTAAGAAATATCGCCAGACTCAGCTGCGAAGCCGAAATACATGTCGTGCTCGTATGAGTAAACGTCACCTGCACCGTAGTTTACGTTCGATGCCCATGTACCTGCGTAGAAGCCGCCTTCGTGAGAATAGTCGATACCACCTTGTACAGCAGCTTCGTTTTCTGTTTGCGTAAGACCACGCCAAATATAGTTACTGCTTACACCAGCATTAGCTGTGAATTCAGCATAGCTTGGCATTGCAGTGAATAGACACGCTGAAGAAATAGCAGCGGCAAGTAGTGTTCTTTTTGTAGATGTTTTCATGTGTGTTCTCCAGTCAAAAATCAAACTTGTTGTAATTAGTTTTTCTGTCTGTCTTTTATTTTTGAACTGATTAACGCAAAGTTGGTGCCCATTTATGCCAACTGTAAAAATTGACAAAAGCTAGAGCTAAAACACTGTTATATATAGACTTTACAAACACTACCATCACGCCGCGAAAAATAGACATGCAATATGAGTGCATAAAAATGCACCAAGTTAACGCACCCTCCCCATAATTGGGCAATACATCAGAACGTTATAGTGAACATAAAGCGTCCAATCTGTCATGTGGTTAACACACGTTTACGTGGCATTGCATGGCATTGCAGAACGTATTTGGGTAAACTTTCCAATATTCAGAACGTAAGTGGTAATAACCCCGTCGTTTTTTACTTTAAGGAAGTGCCATGAAACCCTATTTAATCGCACCCTCTATACTTTCAGCCGACTTTGCAAGGCTGGGTGAGGACGTAGAAAAAGTACTGAATGCAGGTGCGGATGTGGTGCATTTCGACGTGATGGACAACCATTATGTGCCAAATTTAACATTTGGGCCGATGATCTGTGAGGCACTTCGCAAATACGGTATTACAGCACCTATCGATGTGCATTTAATGGTTAAACCCGTGGATGACATGATTGAGAAGTTCGCAAAGGCAGGGGCAAGCTACATTAGCTTTCACCCTGAAGCATCTGATCATATCGACCGCTCGCTTCAACTAATTATTGATGCTGGCTGTAAGCCAGGCTTGGTATTTAACCCTGCAACGCCACTTCATTATCTTGACCATGTTATGGATAAACTTCATCACATTTTGATTATGTCGGTAAACCCTGGCTTTGGTGGCCAGAAGTTCATACCAAGCACGCTAGACAAAGTGCGCGCGGTGAAGCAGCGTGTTCTTGAAAGTGGCTATGACATTAGAATAGAGATTGACGGCGGTGTTAAAGTAGATAACATTCGCGAAATAGCCGAGGCTGGTGCCGACATGTTCGTTGCAGGTTCAGCCATTTTCTCAAAAGACGATTATCGTAACGTTATTGATCAAATGCGTGACGAGCTATCTTCAATCTCTCAAGCTTAATTTAACTATTCGTATTACAGGTACAAACTAATGAGTAACAAACCCGTTGTATTAAGTGGCTGCCAACCTTCTGGTCAGCTAACCCTTGGCAATTATATGGGTGCCCTTAAACAATGGGTTGCCATGCAAGAAGACCACGACTGTCATTTTATGATTGTGGACTTGCACGCAATAACTGTACGTCAAGATCCTAAAGCGCTGGCTGAAGCGTGCCTTGACGGTCTTGCTCTTTACCTTGCCTGCGGCATAGACCCTCAAAAAAGCACACTGTTTATGCAGTCTCATGTACCTGAGCACGCTCAACTATCGTGGGTGCTTAACTGCTATGCGCAAATGGGCGAACTGAACCGCATGACACAGTTTAAAGACAAGTCGGCGAAAAACGAAAACAACATTAACGTAGGCCTTTATAGCTACCCTGTTTTGCAGGCCGCTGACATTTTGTTGTATCAAGCTGATAAGGTGCCAGTAGGTGAAGACCAAAAGCAGCACTTAGAACTTACCCGTGATATCGCTACTCGCGTTAACAATTTATACGGCGATGTTTTCCGTCTACCTGAGCCATATATCCCAGACTTTGGCGCACGCATTATGAGTCTGCAAGAGCCTGAAAAGAAAATGTCGAAGTCTGACACTAATCCAAATAACTTTATTGGTTTATTAGAAGAGCCTAAGAAGCTTACTAAAAAGATTAAACGCGCTGTGACTGATTCAGACGAGCAAGCCAATATCTATTACAACCCAGCAGAGAAACCAGGCGTTTCCAACCTGTTAACGCTTCTGTCGCTTTCAACTGGTAAGTCAGTTAAAGAGTTAGAGCCTGAGTACACTGATAAGATGTATGGCCACCTTAAAGGTGACGTTGCAGAAGCAGTGGTAGCATTGCTTGAACCAATTCAACAGCGTTACGCAGAAATTCGCGCCGACCGTAGCTATCTTGACGATGTTATGCGTCAAGGGGCAGAGAAAGCATCAGCACGCGCAGCACAAACACTGAAACGTGTCTATGACGCTGTAGGTTTTATTGCAAAGCCATAATCAAAAATGATTGCTGGGCACCTGTAGGTAGGAGCCCAGCAACCTTCAACTAGTTAGTCACTTCAAATGAAGAAAGCGTACCGAGGCAAAGTGTAAACGTGTTGCTGCTGATTGATAATTTCGATTCTTTTACTCATAACCTTGCACGGTATTTCACAGAGCTTGGTATTCATGTCGAAGTTGTGCGTAACAACGCAGTATCGCTAGACGACATAGCGCGCCTTGCGCCTTCTCATTTAGTCATATCGCCAGGCCCTTGCACGCCAAATGAAGCCGGCATTAGCTTAAAGGCTATTAAACATTTTGCCGGTATTATCCCTATTATGGGCGTATGTTTGGGACATCAAGCTATAGGGCAAGTATTCGGAGCTACCGTTGTAGGTGCGCAGGAAATAAAGCACGGTAAAGTGTCACCGCTTACACACAACAATACGGGCTTGTTTATCCATCTTCCAACAACGTTCAACGTTACTCGCTATCACTCTCTCGTACTGGAACCTCACTCAATGCCGCAATGTTTAAGCGTTGACGCTTGGTGTGAAACACAGGATGGCGAAAAAGAAATAATGGCTATTTCGCATAACGACTTTCCGATTTGGGGCGTTCAATATCACCCAGAGTCTTTGCTTACTGAACACGGACATGACGTTCTTAACGCTTTTTTACAAGCATCAAAGGCTACTGCACGCCTCAAGTAATCTACGCTTACGCCGATAACATATTCGCAATTCATCATGTTTTCGTTTACTTTTTAGAAGTAAAATGCGTAAAGCGTGCGGAAACATAGATGTTATCACCAGTTCATCGGGCTAGAGGCACCTCTATGTATGACAATATTACCGCTTATAAAAGAGTCATAAGCAGGAGCATTTTTACTATGCCAATTGGCGAATCAACACCGCCTACACTTGATGATAGATTTGAAAACCTACTTATCTCACCTGAACGTGTGATGCATATGCTTGGGCGTAAACGCGCAGGCGAGGTTACCTTTGATCAGTCAGAGCAAGGGGACGCAAGACGAAAACTACTCAACGTTGAGCGCATCGCCATTGAAAACAAACGGCTACAAGAAAAAACTGAAGCTTCTTATATTGAGATGGTTAACCACCAGCTGCATGAGTTACTGCTTGCAGAAATGACAGCATATTTAAGCCAAACCAACGACGTATACTCTCAGCTTCTTAATTTACCTGAAAACATGGGCGCGTTATTAGATGCACTTTCAGTGCGCGCTGCCTCAATTTCAAAACTAGAGCCTATTGCTGCTACTATGCCATGGCTTTATGACGAACTCATTGCACTAGTAAATACCCCACGCTTTAGAAGAAAAGATTCACGTGGACGCATTATCGTTGTTGAAACGCTTCGAACGGCATTAAGCTTTTTGGGCATAGAAAACCTTCGTTTAATCATTCCATGGGTGGTAATAAAACGTGCGATACCACAAATTACCGATCCATACCCATTGATTAAACAAAAGCTTATGCCCTATTCGATGGGCGTAGCACTTACCGCGAAGCACATTGGAGAATTAGCCGGGTTACATAAAAGTGAAGCCTATACACTCGGCATGCTGAGCAATTTGGGGCGCTGCGCTGTAACACGCCTTTACTTTAAGCTTTTTGATAAAGTGCAGCTGCAGCTATTACAAGAATGCCAGAAAGAGAAAGAGCAAAAACGGCATGAAGCACTGTTAAAGATAACACCGTCGGCAAACCACCTTATTGCTTTGCAGCAGGAATTTGCAGACAAAGTATCTGCTGATGTTATTGAACACATGCAGTTTACACGATTGCGCCTAAATGAACCTATACAAACATGCGCAATGAACGCGCCGGCAGCGCCTAACTCGTTAGGCAAAGTATTAAACCAAGCAAGAATTTACACGCAAATTCGTATGCTCCACCAGCTTAAGCTAGTAGAACTGCATGAAGTTAAGCCACTTATTGCTGAGCAGAAGTACCCAGCAGGTGCGCTCGAAAAACTGAAATCTATTGATATTTTTACGCTTCCTTTGACTAAACACGAGGAAAAACATTAAAAAAATATTGGATATTCATGCACTCATTATTCGTTTCGCTGTTACCTTTTTAGCCAAATTTGGCGCAGTACCGTGGCGTTCATTATGCGCCACATTCTGTCTTTACCCCCTTTCGCACCTACGTTTGCTCAATATTCCACAATGCTATAACCAATCAGTAAATAGTTATTCACTTTTACTGCAAATTAAGCCACAGTCCTTATAAATAAAGGGCTGTAGCCATTCACACTAAAGACAAATGTTAAAAAAAATGGCATACTATGCTCCAAATTAGATTAGTTTTTATGCGCCACAAACAGTTTCTGTTGTGTTTTGCGGTTGCTAAAAATGCAGCAAAATTCAGCAGGCTCTAGACACATAATGTGCATGGCGCCCAACGCAGAGGTAACAAAGATGAACGTAACTCGCGCTACATTTGATGATGTAATGGTTCCCAACTACAACCCGGCAGCGATGGTTCCTGTTCGCGGTGAAGGTTCACGCGTTTGGGATCAAGATGGTGCTGAGTACATCGACTTTGCAGGCGGTATTGCCGTAAACGTATTAGGTCATTGTCACCCTGAGCTAGTTAAGGCTCTAAACGAACAAGGCAGCAAGCTTTGGCACTTAAGTAACGTATTCACTAACGAGCCTGCGCTTCGCCTTGCGAAGAAGCTGACAGACGCTACATTTGCAGACCAAGTGTACTTTGCAAACTCAGGCGCAGAAGCTAACGAAGCGGCGCTTAAACTAGCGCGTCGTTTTGCTCTTGACCACTATGGCGAAGACAAAAACGAAATCATTGCTTTCAACAAAGGTTTCCACGGCCGTACATTCTTTACCGTAACAGTAGGTGGCCAGGCTGCATACTCTGACGGTTTCGGCCCTAAGCCAGGCGCTGTATCACACTGTGACTACAACGACCTTGCGGCATTTGAAGCGATGATTTCTGACAAGACCTGTGCGGTAATGATGGAGCCACTGCAAGGTGAAGGCGGTATCATTCCACCTGACGTTGATTTTGTAAAAGGCGTACGCGAGCTATGTGACAAGCACAATGCCGTACTTATTTTTGATGAAGTTCAATCTGGTGTAGGCCGTACTGGTCATCTTTATGCTTACATGGGTTTAGGCGTAACACCTGACATTCTAACCACAGCTAAATCGCTTGGCGGTGGCTTCCCAATTGGTGCAATGCTTACTACTGCGAAAATTGGTGCACACCTAAAAGCAGGTACTCACGGTAGTACTTACGGTGGTAACCCTCTAGCTTGTGCAGTGGCAGAAAAAGCGTTTGATATTGTAAACACACCAGAAGTAATGGAAGGTGTTCTTAAGAAAGAAGCGCTTTTCCGTGAATTACTTGGTGCTATTAACGACAAGTACAACGTATTTGAAGAAGTACGTGGTCAGGGCATGCTACTAGGTTGTGCGCTAAACGAAAAATACCAAGGTCGTGCGCGCGACTTCATGATGGCGGCAACTAAAGAGCACCTAATGTGTCTGGTAGCAGGTATGAACGTAATTCGTTTTGCTCCATCGTTGGTTATTCCTGACGAAGACATCAAAGAAGGTCTTGCACGTTTTGAACGCGCCGTAGCTGCCGTTGTAAACGCCGAATAAATACAACACGAGTAGCCTTCATGAATATCATTCGCCCTATCACAAAAGCCGATTACAATGCGCTAAAAGAGATAGCTGTCGAGTCGGGCATAGGCTTTACGTCTTTGCCCGTTAACGACGAGTTACTTCAGCGTAAAATTGATCGTGCCGAAACTGCGTTTAATAAACACAACGTAACCGAGCCTGGCGATGAGTCATACTTGTTCGTAATGGAAGATACCACCACGGGTCAAGTGGTGGGCACATCAGGCATTGAAGCTGCAGTTGGCATTGATGATGCGTTTTATCACTACCATTTAAGCAAGGTGGTTCACGCTTCACGCGAACTAAACATTCACAATACTGTTGATATCCTGACGTTTTGTAACGACTACACAGGTGTTACAGAAATTTGTACGCTGTTTTTACGCGAGCAAGCGCGTGGTGGTATTAACGGTCGCTTTTTATCAAAAGTACGTTTCTTGTTTATGATGGAGCACAGAGAGCGCTTCTCTGAAACGGTCATTGCCGAAATGCGCGGTGTGAGTGATGAAGAAGGTCGCTCGCCGTTTTGGGAATGGCTAGAAACGCACTTCTTCTCGCTAGACTTCCCTACTGCCGACTACCTCACCGGTATTGGCAATAAGGTGTTTATTGCTGAGCTAATGCCAAAGTATCCCATTTACGTAAATTTACTTAGCAAAGAAGCGCAAGATGTTATCGGCGAAGTTCATGAGAAAACCCGCCCAGCACTTCAACTTCTGGAAGAAGAAGGCTTTTCTTGTCGCGGCTACGTAGATATTTTCGATGCAGGCCCGACCGTTGAAGCCAACTTAAGCCACATTCGAACAGCGCAATCTAGCTTAAAATTGCCTGTAGTGATTGATGATAGCGCCGCTGCACAAGGTCAGACGCACTATATTATCAACACGTCGATATCAGATTTTCGCGCGGTTGCTACCGAAATAGCGGTAAGCGAAGAACAAAACGTTGTAGTTTTATCTCGCCAAGCAGCTGCCGCACTTAACGTTAAAGAAGGTGACGAAGTTCGCTTTGCACCCGTAACGTTCAGAGACTAATAAAGGACACCCACTATGCTACATACACATTTTATAAACGGTGAATGGGTTGCCGGACAAGGTCACGACCTGAAGTCGATTGACCCTGCAAAAAACGAAATTATTTGGGAAGGCAAATCAGCAACGCCAGCTCAAATTGACGATGCTATTAGCGCAGCCCGCCAAGCGTTGCCTGCATGGAGCATGAAAACCGTTGAAGAACGCCTAGACGTTATTAAAGTTTACGGTGCAAAGCTTGAAGAAGCGAAAGCGCACCTTGCTAAAGTAATGGCAAAAGAGACAGGCAAACCAGAATGGGAAACGGCTACGGAAGTAGGCGCCATGATGGGTAAAATCGGTATTTCTGAAAAAGCGTATTTTGAGCGTACCGGTAACGTTGAAAACCCAATGCCTGTAGGTAAAGCGTTCATTCGCCATAAGCCACATGGCGTAGTTGCGGTATTTGGTCCATACAACTTCCCCGGACACTTACCTAACGGCCATATAGTGCCTGCCCTTATTGCCGGCAATACGGTTGTGTTTAAACCTAGCGACCTAACGCCAATGGTTGCACAAGAAATGGTTAAACTGTGGGACGCTGCTGGCCTGCCTGCAGGTGTATTAAACCTAGTGCAAGGTGAAGTGGAAACAGGTAAAGCGCTTGCTTCTCATAATGACATAGACGGCCTGTTTTTCACGGGTAGTTCGCGCACGGGTAAGATACTTCACGAACAATTTGCTGGCCACCCTGGTAAGATTTTAGCGCTTGAGATGGGCGGTAATAACCCACTTATCGTAAAAGATGTAGCCGATGTAGATGCTGCGGTACACGACATCGTGCAATCAGCCTTCATTACATCAGGTCAGCGCTGTACATGTGCACGTCGCTTGTTCTTGCCTGCTGATGCCCAAGGCGACGCTATTCTTGCACGCCTTATTGAAGTCACTAAAAACATTAGCGTTGGCGACTACGACGCACAAGCGCAACCGTTTATGGGTGCGATGATTTCAAGTAATGCGGCTGCGCTAATGGTTAAAGCACAGCAAGAGCTTGAGAGCCTTGGCGGTAAAGTGTTAGTTCGACTTGAACAAAAAGACGAAAGCAAAGGTTTTGCAACACCTGGGATCATCGATGTAACAGAGATGCTTTCTTCACTGCCTGATGAAGAGCACTTTGGCCCGCTGTTAAAAGTGATTCGTTATACCGACTTCGACGCTGCAATCGCGGAAGCAAACAACACAAGCTTTGGCCTTTCAGCCGGCTTACTTGGTGATAACGAAGAAGACTACCGTTACTTCTTCGCGCGCATTCGTGCGGGTATTGTTAACTGGAACCGTCCTATTACTGGTGCGAGCAGTGCAGCACCATTTGGTGGCGTTGGTGACAGTGGTAACCACCGAGCAAGTGCTTTCTATGCTGCCGACTACTGTGCCTATCCGGTTGCGTCGGTTGAGCTAGACAAAGTTACCATGCCAGGCAAGCTAAGCCCTGGCTTAACAATGTAAAACAGCAGTGGCCAACAAGCCAAATGCTGTTGGCCATACCTCTACCCTACCCATAATTACCATTTACTCCATTAGAGAGTAGACGACAGAAAGGACCCTATCATTATGCATAGCAACATCGATACGTTGTTTAGCAACATGTGGGACGATTACGTGACTATTACTCCATCTGCGCACAAGATTCACGCGCTACTAGCTGGAGAAGAGAACACAGATGAAATCGTTAATGACCACGTTGCATTTAGAACTTTTGCTCTTGATAAAACGCGCTTAGACAAGCTTGCTGCTCATTTCCTTGCACTTGGTTATGAGGATAAAGGCGATTATGACTTTGAAGCGAAAAAGCTAACCGCTAAGCATTTCGAACACCCTGACGACACCAAGCCAAAAGTGTTTATTAGCGAATTGCGCGTGCATGAGCTGTCTGATGAAGCACAGCGCATTATCAAGAAATTGGTAGATCAGATGCCAGCGAGTGTTGTTGAAGCAGATAACTTCCTTTACTCGGGTAAGCATTGGGAAGTGACTAAAGCAGAGTACGATACATTACTAAATGAATCTGAATATGCTGCATGGATGGCTGCATGGGGCTTTCGCGCTAATCACTTTACAGTAAGCGTTAACCATTTAACGCGCACTACAGAACTTACCGACGTAAACCTTCTGTTGAAAGAAGCAGGGTTCGTACTGAATACTTCTGGCGGCGAAATTAAAGGCGGTCCAGACGTATTTCTTGCTCAATCTTCAACAATGGCAGACCGCGCAGATGTAGTATTCAGCGATGAAACCGTGTCTATCCCAAGCTGCTTTTATGAATTTGCACAGCGCTACGACATGCCAAATGGCGAGCGCTATCAAGGTTTTGTGGCAGCTTCAGCAGACAAAATCTTTGAGAGTACGAACGTAAAATAACGTTTATTACGAATAACAAAGCCCTCTTTAGATGCTTTATTATTAGTATCTAAAGAGGGCTTTTTTGTTTCTATCGTTTAGGCTCAGATGTGTGCCTTGCCAAGAACTGATCGTAAGGCATGGGCTGATCAAAATAGAACCCCTGCATTAACTGAACGTCTGCTTGCTCCATAAAAGGCAGATGTGACTCAATCTCAACACCCTCTACTACAATTTCTATTTGAAGACTTTTTAGCATTGCAACAACGCCTAGAAATAATGCGTTAGCTCTGCTGTCTTCATGGATTCCACGAACTAAGCTTTTATCTACTTTAACCACTTGGAACTGGAAATTGCGCAAGTAACTTAGCGAAGAGAAACCGGTTCCAAAGTCGTCGAGGGACAGCCTGAAACCGCACTCGCGTAAATGATGTAGCGCTTTGAAAGCTGATTTTTCGTCGCGAATAAATACCGATTCAGTCAGCTCTAATTCGATATATTCGGGCGATACGTGATTATCCTCACAAATCTTTACCGCTTGTTCAGGGAAGTCAGAGTCGAGCAGCTGATTTGCACTGATATTTACCGACAGTGGAATGGCTCCCCCCTGCTGTGACTCCATAATTGAAATGTAGTCACACGCCGCTTCAATTGCCTGAAGACCTATTGCGGAATCGAGATTTTGCTCTTCAGCGATGGGAATAAACACACCCGGCGACACCACACCATGTAGCCCTGATATCCACCTACACAGCACCTCGCCACCTTTAAGGCGGCCGTTTAAGTCGTATTTTCCTTGAATATAAAAGTCGAGCAAATGTTTTTCTATGGTGCGTCGCAAATCGTTAGCCATACTGACTTGCTGGGCCATACTTTCATAGAGGCCGTCTTCGTAGATAAAGACTTGCCCTTTACCCAACTCTTTTGCACGATACATCGCGGCATCGGCGCACTGAATTAAACCATCAATGTTGTCTGAATGCAGCGGAAAACCTGCAATACCAATACTGGCAGACAGGCGTAATTCGTTGCTTTTAACAGAGATAGTATCTTCCTCAATGTGCTTAATAAGCTCCTCAGACTGTTCAACAATACAATTTAAGTCTTGGTTAGGTAAAACAATAATAAATTCATCACCGCCCCATCGCCCCACTTTACCTAGCTCGCCAAATGTATTGTTTAAGACTGTTGCGACTCTTTTGAGTTCGGTATCACCTCGTTCATGGCCTGCGTTATCGTTAATCGCTTTAAAGCCGTCCAAGTCAACAAACACCAACACAAATGGCTGATCATCTTTAGCAAGGTCATTCAATGCTTCTCGCAATGCGTTTCGGTTAGACAAGCCTGTAAGGTTGTCATGCAATGCTAACTGCTTTAGCTTGGCTTCGTTGCGTTCTCGGTCACTAATATCACGAATGGTCGCAATTAAATACGATGAGGTTTGCTGATATGCTTCAAACAAAGCCACCGACACGTCAACAACAATATCATCGCCCCGCATAGATGTAATTTTCGACTCGAATCGGTACTGCTTATCTTTGTTTAGTTTGGCCTGATTTACCTTTTTACCCTGAAACAAGGCATTGAAATTGGTTTCTAATACGGTTTCTTTAACTGGCGCTGCGACTAATTGAACAAAGGCATCATTACATTCGGTGATAGTGAAATCAGTAGACAATACCAGCATAGGTTCACGTGAGCTGGCAAACGCCGATGCCATTAAGTGAAATGACTGTTCAGCTTTTCTTTGTCTTGTAATATCTTTCGTTGTACCAACGATATGCATGGCCTGACCGCAATCGCCGCGCTTTAGCACACGCCCACGAAGTCGCACCCACTGGTAGTGGTTATCAACTTTTAAACGAAAGGAAAACTCAAGCTGCTCTCTGTTTCCATGTAACGCCATTGCCCAGTGAAACTGAAGATTATCTAGGTCGTCTTCATGGACCAGCTGCATTAACTTTATCAGTGTGCCTTCCCAGCGAGATGCCGTTGCAGAATGCAAAGAAAACGATCTGATTTCCAATAAGTCGCTTTTCGCTTCCCAACTCCAAAACGATTCTTGAGACGCCCATAAAGCAAGCTCAAGATTTTTTTGTGCAGCCTGACTTTGTCGTAACGACTCAAACAGACTGGCACTTTTTTCAGTAAGTAATGTTTCAGCTTGCTCTCTGGCTAGACGCTCTCGTTTCAAGCGCCGTTCCAGCAGTGCAATTTGCTTTTGTGGATCAGAGGCCTCGTTGGACATATCAGACCGCTACTGAACAGTAATATTAAATTCGTAGGTATGAGGGATATCCGTTTTAACCGTTTCTCGCTGTATTTTTGCGCCGTAAAAATCGGCGGCGGCATCCATAAGCCCTTCAGCTAAAGCAAACAACTCTCTTTCAGAATAATATTGAAGCTTCATGGTGGTATCAGTTCGAGATAGTACAGAAAACCGAGGGAGGTCTGCATCGGGATAGAGCTTTTTCACTTGAACATGAATATCGTCATCTAGGTGCGCCAGCATGTCTAATATACCGCTGGTATTTGCTAATACATCACCGTGAGCCGAGCCCAATTTACCAAACAGGAAAATGCCGAAGTCGTACAACAACTCGTTGGCTGACTTCCCCGTTTTATCTACCAATACAGTCAGCAATCGCTGCATGTCTTCAAACGGGTAATAACCTATAGCTGTATATGCGCCATCATTTTCAAGCTGTGCTTCAACAATGACATCATCAGCGAATTCTGGTGACACCTTCTCTTCTAGCATGTCGATTAACGATGTAAATACAATTCCCAGCATAACACTACCTCAAGCGATTACTTTTAAAAGTGTAGCTCAGGTAAGCGTAAGAACAACCTAGACTTTATAACAAAAAAGCGTGCAATAACTTGCACGCTTTTAGTCGTATTTTTCGTGATAATAACAGATGGGTTACTCGCCCAGTTTATTCACTTTCATTGCTGGTTTGCTCAACGGGTTCAGCTTCTACAACCTCTACCGTATCGACGCGCTGAAGCCCTCTTGGCAGTTTGTTTCCGCGCCTTCCGCGCTCGCCTTGATAATGAGTAAGGTCATCGGCTGACAGCGTCATGCTTCGTTTGCCCGCCGACACTTTTATCGACGCGCCGTCTGGCACAACGGCAAGCACTTTCACATATTCCTCTCGAGACTGTGCTTTGGCCGAAGGAATGTTAATTAACTTATTGCCCTTTCCTTTACCTAGACTTGGGAGGTCACGTAACGGGAACATGAGCATGCGGCCTTCGTTTGAAATACTCAAACACCAGTCTGCATCAGGATTATTCACCAAAGTCGGTTTCATTACTTTCGCAGCCGTTGGTAGCGAAAGATAAGCCTTACCGGCTTTGTTTTTACTTACCATGTCTTTAAATGTGCCAACAAACCCATAGCCCGCATCTGAGCCAACTAAGAATTTGCTCTCATCTTGTGCCATTAACACGTGCTCGAACGACTCTCCGCCTACAATACTAAAGCGCCCTGTTAACGGCTCTCCCTGACTACGAGCAGAAGGAAGACCATGCGCATCACAGGCGAAGGTACGTCCCGATGTATCCATAAATACAGCAGGTTGATTACTCTTACCTTCAGCACTTGATAAGTAACCGTCACCCGCTTTATAACTTAAACCTTGTGCATCAATATCGTGACCTTTGGCACAACGCGCCCAGCCTTTTTCAGAAAGCACAACGGTGACCGATTCAGCAGGTACTAATTCTTTTTCCGACAGCGCCTTAGCTTCGCCACGCTCAACAATTGGAGAACGTCTATCGTCGCCGTATTTCTCAGCATCGGCCAATATTTCTTTTTTAATTAATGTTTTCAAACGACGGTCAGAGCCTAGCAACTGCTGGAGTTTATCTCTTTCTTCAGCTAGCTCGTCCTGCTCGCCTTTAATCTTCATTTCTTCAAGCTTGGCTAAATGGCGAAGTTTTAATTCTAGGATAGCTTCGGCTTGCGTATCACTTAGACCAAAACGCGACATAAGCTCAGGCTTTGGCTTGTCGTAGGTGCGGATAATTTCAATAACTTCGTCAATATTCAAAAAGGCAATCAATAAGCCTTCTAGAATGTGTAAACGCGCAAGTACTTTGTCTAAACGGTACTGTAAACGTCTAGTGACGGTATCTTTTCTGTACTCTAGCCACTCGGCTAGGATAGTGCGCAAATCTTTTACTTGAGGACGGCCATCAAGGCCAATCATGTTTAAGTTAACACGATAGTTTTTCTCAAGATCGGTAGTAGCAAATAAGTGCTGCATTAACTGCGTTACGTCAACGCGATTAGAGCGCGGCGTTATAATTAAGCGAGTTGGGTTTTCATGGTCTGATTCATCGCGTAAATCACTTACCATAGGCAGCTTCTTCGCCTGCATTTGCGCTGCAATTTGCTCTAGTATTTTTGCACCAGAAGCCTGGTGAGGAAGTGCAGTAATCACCACATCGCCGTTTTCTTCAGTGTAAACAGCGCGCATCTTTATTGAGCCACGACCCGTTTCATACAGTTTATGGATATCTGACTTGGGCGTAATTATCTCAGCTTCAGTAGGATAGTCGGGGCCATTAACGTGCTCTAACACATTCTGTAAATCGGCTTTGCTGTTATCCAGCAGCATTGCACAAGCGTTCGCAAGCTCTCTTACGTTGTGCGGTGGGATATCGGTAGCCATGCCCACGGCAATGCCAGTTACGCCATTTAACAGTATGTGCGGTAAACGAGCAGGTAACACGCTAGGTTCATTCAGTGTACCGTCAAAGTTTGGTACCCAGTCTACTGTACCCTGACCAAGTTCATTAAGCAGAACTTCAGAGAAGCGCGACAGCTTTGCTTCGGTATAACGCATTGCAGCAAAAGACTTAGGGTCGTCTGGCGCCCCCCAGTTGCCCTGGCCATCAACCAGTGGGTATCGATACGAAAATGGCTGCGCCATCAGTACCATGGCCTCATAACATGCCGAGTCGCCATGTGGGTGAAATTTACCTAAAACGTCACCTACCGTTCTGGCAGATTTTTTATATTTGGCGTTGGCGCTTAAACCAAGATCAGACATAGCGTAAATAATACGGCGCTGAACCGGCTTTAAACCGTCGGCAATGTGCGGTAACGCACGGTCCATGATGACGTACATGGAATAATTTAGATAAGCGTCTTCGGTGAAGCGTCGAAGAGGAAGTTGCTCTACCCCATCGCGATTAATGATGATCTCGTCACTCATGATATTTTTCGTTTTGTTATTAGTCTTGGTGCACGCGGCAGTTTTCACCTAGTTGGCTTATCTGCCCTTATAACGATGCTCTGCGATAGTACACAGCTTTGCGCATAAACCTTATTGTGGGGTAAACCGCATGTGTGTGCAATGCTTGAAAACAAAACTGTGAATTTGATACGAGTGGAAGCCCAATTTAATGCAGAAAGCGCTAGATTTTGTCATTCTGTTAAGACAATGGTTTAATGATAAAAATAATTAAGAAGTACAGACGACAATGCCTTTCATTCGCGCACTTTTTCTATTGCTTTGTTTTGCCGGTTTTATCAAAACGCCGGGCGCGCAAGCACAACAAATAGAACAGCTTTACGATGAAACGCGCACGGTTGATTTATCAGATTCTTTTTACTATCTGTACGAAACCGATTACCAGCTTACCATTAGCGATGTCTCTCGCCGTCGCAACGATTTCCTCATGTATCCGTATGACAATCCGAACTTTGGATTTAGAAACAATGGTCTGTGGCTGCTTACTTCGGTAGCTAATGTGTCGAATGAAGAGAACTGGGTGTTCTCAATTAACTTTAGCCAACTAGACAGTGTCGATTTTTACCTTGTGCAAAACGGCAACGTCATTAAGCAAAGTCATCAGGGTAAGGCCCAAAAAGAACAGCGTTTTAGAGTGCCCACATTGCGGGCACAGTTAAAAGACAGCGCGCCTGTTGATGTGTTTATTCGAGTAGAAAGCCATTCATCAAGCCTTATCACACCATTGAAAGTGCAGGCTGAGCCCGTTCACAGCAGTTATTTTCAAATGGATAGCTTACTGTGGGGGCTATTTTATGGTGGCCTGCTTATATTGGCGGTGTACAACCTAGCCCTTTATTTCGGTGTAAAAGAAAAAAGCCTTGTGGCCTATGTTGGATATATTGCTGCGGTGATTATATGGCAGTTTGTATGGGGCGGGCATACGCATTTAGTGTTTACACAAGGTATCCCAGCTTGGCTAGTCGGCCACTCTGAGCTTATCTTTGTCATTATCGGCATTAGCTCTGGCTTATTTGCTATGACGTTCCTAGAAACCGAACAAAATGCACCAACATCACACCCCGTTATAAAGTTCCTGCTCGTTTGCCAAGGGATTACAGGGCTTGTCTGTTTTGTTGATTTACTCCCCCCTATCTGGAAAAACAACCTAGTTTATGGTGTTGGGCTTATTGCTATTTTAAGCTACATATACGCTGGGTTTGAGGCTTTTATAAACCGATTTAAACCAGCTCGTTACTTTATCTTTGCATGGACCATGCTCGCCACAGGCGCCATTGTGGGCATGCTTAGCCTTATGGGCGTTTTACCTTCAAACGACTTTACCACCTATTGCTTTCAAGTGGGTGTATTCCTTGAGGCAGGGCTTTTCTCTTTCGCCTTGATGGAAAAAAGTCGTAGCCAACTTGAGAATGAAGTAGAGCAAGCTACCAACGATTTACGCAATAACATGGAGCTAATCGAAGAGCAAAATGCGCGCTTAGATATTGCTCGTAAAGACGCTATTAAAGCCAGTAACGTAAAATCTCAATTCTTGGCGAACATGAGCCATGAAATTCGTACACCACTAAACGCTATCCTAGGCTTTAGTAAAGAGCTTAACAATGCGTCCCTACCTACCGACCAACAAGAACAAGTTCGCATTGTTAACACTGCAGCTGACAACCTGCTTACCATTGTGAACGATGTACTCGATTTCTCGAAAATTGAGGCCGGAAAACTACAAATCAATAATCAACCATTTGCGCCAAACAAACTGTTTGAGGAAATGGTAACGATTATGGCGAAATCGGCGCACAGCAAACGCATAGAATTTATCTTCGACCTCGACCCGTTACCTGAAAAACTCATTGGTGACGTGTTTAGGATAAAGCAGGTGCTGAATAACCTTTTAAGCAATGCGCTTAAATTCACATCATCTGGTTCTATAACATTAGCAGTAAGTGGGCACTCACTCGACCACGGCATGCACGAACTTACTGTAGTTGTGGAGGACACTGGTAGAGGCATTAGTCGTCAAGATAGGAAAAAGCTATTCAACGCCTTTTCTCAAGTAGATGATGCGCTAAATAGAAACTACCAGGGAACTGGACTAGGCCTTGTGATTAGTCGTGAGTTGGTCCGGTTGATGAAGGGCGAAGTAACGCTTAAGAGTATTTTAGGGCAAGGCTCTACATTTAGCGTAAGCATGCGAATGAACAGGCTAAGCCAAAAGTACTCGCCCTCATCAAACGACGATTGGTTAAACAAAACCGTGGTTTTGTTCGACCCTATACCTGCAACCCGTCGTGCCAGCGCAAAAATACTCAAAGCACTAGGCGCAAAGGTAACGTCAGTGGAATCACTTGAGTTTCTTCAGTCGTTGAAACAGCAGTATGACTTTTTAATGGCAACCATACCAGTAAGTAAAATGTCTAAGCGCGATGCCTTACTAAAACGCTTTATAACGTTCTCAGCGCAAAAGCGTGTTTTATGGTACTCAGGACCAGAGCCTTTTACGCAATACCCACGACTGTCTCAATACTTTCATTCGCAAGTAAGAATGCCAATGACAGTAGCAAAGCTCGACAGCATAGTTCATAACCAGTCTGCACCGGTGCAAAGTGCATTCCATGAAAAGGTCGCGTTGCTGCCCAAAGCTAAGATACTGGCCGTTGACGATATGGAGATGAACTTAAAACTACTGCAAACATGGCTCGATAGTTCTCCAGTTACACTCACCACTACTATTAGTGGCCAAGATGCGGTTAACCGATGCCAGACACAAGAATTCGACCTGATCTTGATGGACGTGCAGATGCCAGGCATGGACGGCTTGCAGGCCACACGAGAGATTCGTAAGTCTCCGCTTAACATGGGCACGCCCATTATTGCGGTTACCGCTCATGCTTTTAAAGAAGAACAGGAACGCTTACTTGCTTCAGGTATGGATGATTACATACCAAAACCCATTGAGGCAGAAAAGCTAATCGATTTGATTAAATCGTGGTGTGTTCATATTGAGCCTGCAGAACTTGAGGTAGCATCGATAGATTGGCCGCTTGCCCTAAAGCGAGCTAATCAGAATGAAGACGCCGCAAAAGAATTGCTGACAAGCTTTATTCAGCTACTGCCAGAAACATTAGAAACATTGACCAAGCAGTGGGAAGCGCAAGATTACAACGCGCTGAAGTTAGAAGTACACAAACTGCATGGCGCATGTTGCTATACCGGCCTACCAAAAATGCAGCATTTAGCCAACGAGACTGAAACTGCCTTAAAACTCGGTCAGCACCCTCTAGTGGAGGAGTTTTTGCCTTCGCTAATTGAGGAAGGTAATAAAATTGTACGAGAGAGTGCGCAGCATTAACGCTAGTTTGACTCTGGTGCTGCGTTTCTAGTTGCTTGGCATTTCATAATTAACGCAGCAAACTCATCGGCATCGCGGTCTAGCTCAGAGCTAGAGATAAAAATATCAAAGCCTAGACGTTTCCTAAGCTCAACCATACGATGCGCTAGCATGGCTTTAATACCTTTTATGGTTGTGCCGTCGTCCATCACATAATGTTTGTCATCAAACATAGACTGTTGATAGCAGCTGCCAGACGCGCAGTTCTCATCCTCTCCCTGCATTAAAAGCGGACGTTGCTCCATGAGCAAATGCGTAGCTAAACGCGGTGAAATGGTATTTAAAAAATCGGTATAGTTTTTTATTTTAAAGCCAATAGTTTGTAGCGGTACATGCTCAAGGCCGTGACGAACACGAGGACAGTCGGCTCGCTGTAAATTGTCCCAATGAATTCGCCAGCTTCCCAAGCGATGGCGATAAGTAATGTAGTCTTTTGCAATTTCAAGGCTGTATTCAGGCTCTCTTATTTTGAAATAGCCAATTAATAAGCATACTAAGGCTGCACTGGTAATAAAGATGCCCGCCAGAAATAACCACTCGGGTAAAAAACTTAGCCAGAGTGCCGATACAACTAACCCCAGCACACCAAGCACAACACTAGTGATACCGTTACTTTTTGATGCTGCTCGAATGAAAATAGAATCTGCGTTAGCGCCAGACATAAAAATACACCACCATCATAATTGCGGCCCACAGTACATAAAGACGAACTCGCCTACACTTAACACAGTCTGTATGCCACCAGCGTTTAATAAAATTACCCATAAATCACTCAGATATTCTGCGCCTTACGGTGTGTAGATACGATAAAACAGGCTGTAATTCACCTACCTACTTACCGTTTTACGCATTAAACGGGTGCACAGTTTACTTATAATACCGATGATGTCGAAGTGCTTTTTTGGCAACAAATGCACTGCCAAAAAAGCATTGTGATTATGCTAGTTCGCTTTGAGCATAGTTGTCTTTAAAGCGGTAACGTTGAAACGCTGCAACGATAGTAGGTGTAAATACCAAGGATAAGATGACAGAGAAGCCAACGCCACCTGCTAACACAACAGCCAGTGGCGGCCAAAAACTACCTTCACTGAATAGTAGCAGCGGGATTAAACCGCCCACAGTGGTAAAGGTAGTGGAAAGAATGTGACGACTGCAGCTCATGGTTTCTTCAACAATGGCTTTTGTATCGCCCTGCTTAGCTTTGGGGTTAGCGTTAATAGCCGCAATAACAACAATGGAGCCATTAATGGCCACACCAATTAAACCTGCACAGCCAAGTAGCGGGTTAAACCCAACCGGAAGACCAGAGATCCATAGGCTAAACATACCTAGCCCTACAGATAAAATAGCCACCAGCCCTATAACACCCGCCATACGCAAACTGGTAAAGGTGAGAATGAGCGTGGTAACCATTAATACAAGTAACACCGGTGCATAGGTGGCTAGTTTACCCAGTGCCTGCTGCTGCTCATCAGCATCACCCGCCAAATGTATACGGTAACCCTTAGGCAAATCTAGCCGGCTTTCAAGTAGTTCTCGCAACTGATTACTGGCATCTACCGCGGGTACGCCCGGTAATAAAAACGCTTGAATGCGGTTAAGCCTTTCGCCATCTAGGCGCGTTATACTGCTTGTTGCTGGCTGAAGGGTTAACGAAGTTACTGCCGCAAGAGGCGACCAAGACATCGCACTATCGGTAGCAACCGGAATAGGCATGGCGTCAACGCCCGCTAAGTTTTGTCTAAATGCTTCATTAAGGCGCACTCTTACCGGGATTTCTTCGGTACTTTCCAGCACTGAACCACCCGTTACACCAGAGAAATTTACCTGCATTTGGCTGGCAAGCTCGGTAAGTGTCAACCCTAGATAGGACAGGTTATCGCTATCTGCATTCACTTTCAGTTCTGGCTCACCCATTGAAACACTGGCCGTAGATTGCGAAATACCATCGACTTCAGACATCAGCATACGCACCTTGTCGCCAAGGTCGTTTAGGATGTTCAAGTCAGGGCCAAAAATCTCTACTTCTACAGGTGCTGCTATCGGTGGCCCTTGACCAAATGAACGCACGACAATTTGCACCTCTGGATAGGCAATATCCAAATCGCGCTGCAGCTTCCCTATCAATGCCGCGGCATTTTCCACGGTGTCGGTATTTACTACGGCATTGGCAAAGTATGGCGTATTGTCTCGCGTCATAACTTGGTTGTAATACACCGAAGGTGCCGAACCGCCAACCAACCAACTTACTTGTGTAACGCTTTCCTCCGCGCGAATAGCTTGGTCGATACGCTTGACGTACTGCGTTGTGCTATCAATGCTTGTACCTTCTTTAGTCCATAAATAAACCTCAAACTGGTCTCTGTCTGCACTTGGGAAAAACACGTTTGCAAGTGTTGATGAAAGTACAAATCCAGACAAGCACAATACGATGATTACTGGTAAAACAAGTATGGGCTGCTTAATCCAGCGACCTAGCTGCTTGCTAAAGGCCAAACTAAGAGAAGGCGCCTGTATACCAACCTGCCACCACGATGACGTTTTTTCGGTATTAGCGGTTACGGCTGCACTATCGTGTTTTGGTAAAAAGCGGGCAGCCAGGGCGGCAATAATAGTTAGCGAGATAAACAACGATCCAATGAGTGCCATAACTACGCTGATGGCAATTGGGCCAACAAAGTCGCCGATATTGCCATCAAGTAAGAAAATGGGCATAAAGCCTAATATGGTAGTCAGTGTTGATGCTAATAGCGGGGCAAATAAATGCGACACGCTTTTCGCCATTGCACCCACGCGCGTGAGATTAGGATCTTGAAGGTTTATTCTTATTTCATCGGTAATAACGATGGCGTTATCAATAAGTAGACCGATGGCGATAATCATACCGAATATCGACATTTGATGAATTTGCTCGTTGTAAAAGCTTAAGCTAAACAACGCAAATGCTGCACAAAGCGGAAGCGCTAGTCCTACTATCCATGCTGCTTTAAAGCCCATAAATAATAAGATAACAAACATAACTACTGCGCAGCCCATTAACAAATTCATCGACAGCTCAGATAAGCGCGATGCAGTATATTCGTTCTGTTCAAAAGCAACGGTAGCGGTTAGCGTGCCTTTAAAGTCAGCGTTAAATTCGTCAACCACCTTTAATGCATTCGTAGTCCACACATCTGAACGCAACGATGTTTGCATACGTGCCGCAACAAATATGGACTCTTCACCATTTAAAAATGCAATTTCATTTCGCGGTGTGGCATAACCGCGTGTCACCGTTGCAATGTCTTCCACGCGCAGGTATCGCCCCTGTTGATTCACTAAAGGAATAGAGGCAATCATGTTAACGCCGTTCAACCCCTCTCCTACCGTGAAACGAAGGTCATTTTGCTCGCTGTTTAACACGCCTGCAGGCAGCTTGGGATCGGCGCGACTAATAAGGCTACTTACCTGTTGTAGGTTAAGACCCGTTGCCGCTAATTTAACTGGGTCGATGTTAACGCTTATTTCTTCTTGCGGTTCGCCATAAACGCGCACTAACTCGGTGCCATTTACATTACGAAGCCTATCGGTAAGCTCTTGAGCTAAACGCGCAGTCAGCGTAATAGGCGTGGTATCGGGGTAAGTAGCACGAAGTGATAAAAGCAGTGTAAATGCTGTCGCACCTCGCTTTTCGTCGAAAACGGGGGCCATAGCGCCCTCTGGGAATGACTCAGCGGCCGCGCCAATAACATCACGTATTTCGCTAAATAGCTCTTCATTACTGCTGTTGTTTACCCAATCTTGCGTTTCGATAGAAACCACAGAAATACCGGCGCGAGAGGTCGATTTCACTTCTTTAATTTCATAAATCTCTCGAAGCCTGTCTTCAAGCACATCACTGACAAGTGCTTCCACTCGCTCTGCTGATGCGCCCGGGTAAGAGGTGATGATAAGGGCGTTACGTGTGTCAATTCGCGGGTCTTCTAATCGGGGAAGAGAGCCTAGGGCAGATAGACCAGCTGTGATCAGAATAACTAGGCTTAACACCAGTAGGTGGCCACGTCGATAGAATAATGTGTACCAAGGATAGGCTTTCTCGCCTTCCATGCCATGTATATCAAGCGAGTTCATTAACGCACCTCAGGCTGCTTTTTACTAGACAGCGACACAACCTGCCCCGGTGCTAATTTATGTGTACCTTCATTTACATAAACATCGCCGTTTTTAAGTGCGCCACGCACAAATGCATTACGCCCGTCGGTATATACCACCTCAACCACTCTGGCTTCTATTTCTGTTTCTTTACCGTCAGAAAGTACGAATACTCGCCATAAGCCTCTTAATCCGTTGCTTAAGGCATTTACAGGCAACCACGCGCCGGTTTCGGTGTGGTTACGAGCGCCAGAGAGCGTAGCCATATCGCCTGGGCGAACACGGCTGCTGCTGTTAAGCGTAACCAATATATCGATAGTACGAGTTTGTACATTACGTGTTGGTAAGCGCTGTAGCACAGTACCGTTCACTTCATATTGACCCACTTGCATCAAAACCGATTCGTTTACCTTGAACTGGTCTATTACATCTGCGGGGATAGCGAAGCGTGCTTGGTAATCATCTGTGCTGGTAATACCAAGTACTGGGCTGCCCGCCATTACTACTGTACCTTCGTCGAACAAGCGCTCGTCTACAATACCGTCAAAAGGTGCAATTAGCTGTGCTTTGTCTATTTCGACTGAAAGTGACTGAATTGCCGCCGCTGTTTCATTAACCCTAGCAACGGCTACATTTAGCGCCGCCTCTGCTTCGTCTAAACGCTGTGCAGATTCAAGCTTTTTCTCAACTAAGGAAATAGTTCGTTGGTTATTCACCTTGGCAAGCGCAAGGTCGGCATTTGCGCGTGCTAGAGACGCCTTTAACTCTTGCTGTCTTGCCTCTAAACGCGCGATGTCTTGCTGCGCCAGTACATCGCCTTTCGATACTACATCACCTTCTTCCACCATCATTTGTAGAATTTGGCCGCCTGTGTCAAAGGAAAGCAATGTCGCGCGGGGAGATTCGATAAGCCCAAACACGTTTATGGGTGTTTCAAAGCCTTGTTGAATTTTTACTGTGCCAGTAGATACGGTCATCGGCACTCGCGCTTCTGGCGTTTGAGTTGCGTTCCCTAAACCAGCTGTGGCAAGTAGAACCACTAACACTGTGACAAAAGCAGCAATACAGATAATAAGTTTCGCTTTGCCATTAATTGAAGAATTCTGCGCAGCAGTCATAGTGTTTCCTTTATGTGCAGCCTTGAAAGTCGCTGCTAATCAGCCTTTTAAGCAGGGTTATCAATCACGTTTAACATTGATACTGCGAGGTACACCCTACGCTTACGTGTATTAAGCGACATTAACGTACTATTGTTCACGTTATGTGCTATGCTAGTATATTAATACTAGACCGTCCAGTTTGGTATTTATTTTTTGTTAAATTTGTGAGAAAAACAGTGACAACGCCTAGAAAACAAGGTCGCCCTAAAAGTGAAGAAAAGTACTTATTAGTGCTTAATGCCGCCTCGCACCTATTCCTACACGATGGTTTTTCTAAAACATCCATGGATACGGTTGCTAAGGCGTCTGGGGTTTCAAAACAAACCGTTTATTCACACTTCGACAGCAAAGACGCGCTGTTTCAGGCAGCCATTACCTCTAAGTGTCGGTCGTATCAGCTTGATGCCGAGCAACTTATCGACATAACTGACGGTACTTTGTCGCTGTATGAAGGTCTAAAAAAAGTAGGTGCACAGTTTGTACGCCTTATTCAAGACCAAGAAGCGGTTGCTATGTTTCGGGTTATCATTGCTGAAGCGGTAAACAATACGCATGTGGCGAAACTGTTTTATGAAGCTGGGCCGCAGGCATCAGTAATTACTTTGAAGGACGTGGTAGAGCAGTGTGGCGCAGGTAAGTTAACCAGTGAGCAAGCCCACGAGTTAGCATTAGATTTCTGTGCATTACTTAAAAGCGAGTTACACACCATGATGCTGTGTGGCATTCGCAAGCCAATGACCGAAAGCGAGATAGAGTTACATGTTTCAAAAGCAGCGAAGAAAACCTGTCTGCTATTTGACTATTACCTTCAGTAACATTCGTTAAGCTTTATCCACATATTCGCGAATAGCCTTTGCACGTATGCACAGTTAATGACTTATACCAGTTGGTATTATAAACTAGCGCCGTTTTCGTTGATGATTGAGTAGCGCATGTCTGACTTTACCGGTAACCACATTCTTTCGGTTAATCAATTCGATCGCGAGGCCATTGAGAGAGTCTTCTCAGTTGCCGATTCCATGCAGCCTTATGCTAAACGCCAAAAACGCACCACCGTGCTGGAAGGTGCTATTTTAGGTAACCTTTTCTTTGAACCCAGTACACGTACTCGTGTAAGCTTTGGTACTGCCTTTAACTTGCTTGGCGGCGAGGTTCGGGAAACCACAGGCATGTCGAGTTCGGCCCTTGCAAAGGGCGAATCGCTATACGATACCGCTCGTGTGCTAAGTGGATATTCAGATATCATTGCCATGCGTCACCCTGCCGCTGGCTCGGTGGCAGAGTTTGCCGAAGGCAGCCGCGTACCTGTTATTAATGGCGGCGACGGCGCGAATGAGCACCCTACACAAGCGCTGCTAGACCTATTTACCATCAAGCGTGAACTTGAGTATAACGGCAGAGGCATAGATGGCCTGCACATCGCGATGATTGGCGACTTGCGCTACGGTAGGACCGTTCATTCGTTATCGCGATTACTTTGCTTGTTTAAAGATATTCGCTTTACACTTATCTCACCTAAAGAACTAGCCATGCCGCAGCCTATTATCGATGCTATCGAAAATGCAGGGCATAAGCTCACTATTACCAATACGCTAGAAGGTAATATGGATGCAGACATTTGTTATCAAACTCGCATTCAAGAAGAGCGTTTCCCATCACAGGAAGAAGCGAATAAGTATCGCGGTAAATTCAGATTAAATCACTCAATTTACACCAAACACTTCCAATCAAAGACCGTTATCATGCATCCACTTCCAAGAGATTCGCGTATGGAAGCCAACGAATTGGATAACGATCTAAACCTTAATCCAAACCTTGCCATTTTTAGGCAAACAGACAACGGAGTGCTGGTTCGAATGGCACTGTTCGCTTTAACGCTGGGTGTTGATCACTTGGTGTCGAAATACGAACGCGACGTGGTTTGGTACAGCAATAAGAGTAAGTAATTACATGCAAAAATCTGAAGCATTATTTGCCCGCGCGCAACAAACTATCCCCGGTGGCGTTAACTCACCTGTCCGTGCCTTTAAGGCCGTTGGTGGTACACCTCGCTTTATCACCAAAGCAGATGGCGCGTATATGTGGGACGCTGACGGAAAGCAATACATCGACTATATCCAGTCGTGGGGCCCGATGGTATTGGGTCACAACAACGCTAAAATTCGCGAAGCTGTTATTGCAGCATCGCACAACGGTTTGTCGTTTGGTGCCCCTACTGAAGCCGAAGTTATCATGGCTGAAACCGTAAGCAAGCTAGTACCATCAATGGAAATGGTACGTATGGTTAACTCGGGCACTGAGGCCACCATGTCGGCTATTCGCCTTGCACGTGGCTACACCAGCCGCAACAAAATTATGAAGTTTGAGGGCTGCTATCACGGCCATGCCGATTCTTTACTAGTTAAAGCGGGTTCTGGCGCCCTTACGCTTGGCGTACCAAGCTCGCCAGGTGTTCCAGAAAATGTCGCTGAGCATACGCTTACTGTTGAGTACAACAACATCGACAGCGTTAAGCAGATTTTCGAAGCGCACGGCGACGACATTGCTTGTATTATTGTTGAGCCTGTAGCTGGAAACATGAACTGTATACCACCTGTAGACGGCTTCTTAGAAGGGCTTCGTGCTATATGTGATGAATATGGAAGCGTACTTATTTTCGACGAAGTAATGACTGGCTTTCGTGTTTCGCGCGGTGGTGCGCAAGAGCGCTATAACGTTAAACCAGACCTTACCTGCTTAGGTAAAGTCATTGGTGGCGGTATGCCAGTAGGCTGTTTTGGTGGTAGAAAAGACATTATCACGCACATCGCGCCTACAGGACCTGTATATCAAGCGGGTACACTATCAGGCAACCCAGTAGCCATGGCAGCCGGCCTTGCAGCAATGGAAGAAATCCAGCAGCCAGGTTTGTACGATTCAATTTTTGAAAATACACAGAACTTGGTAGACGGCTTCCAGGCCATTGCCGACAAGTACGGCGTGCCGCTTACCACGAACGTTGCCGGTAGCATGTTCGGTATTTTCTTTACCGATGTAGAAAAGGTAACGAACTACAAGCAGGCAATTAACTGTAACACGGCGCAATTTAATAAGTTCTACCACGGCATGCTAAACGAAGGCGTATATCTTGCTCCTGCATCTTATGAAGCAGGGTTTGTATCAAAAGCCCATGACGCCAGTGTGATTGAGAAAACACTAGCGGCTGCTGACAAGGTGTTTAGCACGCTTTAAAAGTGTGCAAGTGCAGATTTAGCTGTAGCCATACAATACATACTAAAAAGCCCCGATCATCGGGGCTTTTTTTGTTTGAAGGAACGTTTTAATTAGTGCTGTTTAAGACAGTTATTTTCTGGCTTTTACCTATTCACTCTGTAATAGCTTAGCCTGCTGTCTTATAAAGCTAATCGAAGGGGCAAAAAACGCAGCGCCGGTTTCTGCGCTGGTAAAATCTAACCAGCGGTCGTAGTCGCCCTCACCGTTTCCGTAAATTTGACTATGTAGCATATCTTTAAACGGTCTTGCGCTAGCACTGCAACTTACAAACATTAGCCCCTGTGAAGCCATATCACCATAAGGCATCCCTTGCTTAATAAGCCTTGGCTCGTCGCTATCAGGAGTAGCGCTACTAGCACGTACATTATGAGACGACGCAGACTGCTCGTTACTCACTAGGTTATGCTCTTGCGTTGTGCCCATTACCTGCTCTTTTTGACGGACAGACAAACTGTTCCAACGGCGTAAATCGTGGCGAAAACGCTGAACATGTAAATAACTGCCGCCCTCAAAATCTGGGTCGTCTTGCCCTATGATGGCAACTTTCCTACGCTTCATGCCTCGAGGATTATCCGCAGCATAAAGAAAGCCGTTTAAGTCTCTTCCGTCCAAATAACGAAAACCGCGTATTTGCTCTACCAGCTCAACGTGAATACGAAGTAAATCCATCACCTCGATACCAACAGCGTGACAGATATCTAGTCGATCGGCGCGTATTTGAATAAAGATATCGCATGGCATGGTAGGCGCGCTTCTGTCTTCGCACTGCATGTCAGGAAAAGGGGTAAGTTCAACGGGGATAAGGCCTGGATATACTTCGTTCCAATATCCCGTACCAATAGCAATAACACCGGTTACCATAGCTTCATAGTGCTCATTTTCAAAATGCTCAAAAATGTCTAGCACGCGCGATAGCTTTGCTCGCACAGCCTCACTGTCGTCATCAATAACGTTCAGCATTAAGTATTGTGCATGCAAATTAGGCTCAGCGCAGATGCCTTTTTGTGGTTGTGTCATTGCAGCTCTTTTTAATTTTTTACTTGCTCGGCATATCTACCATTATACGGTACCACCTTTTACCGCATGTAGATGTTTCTCATAGTGTGCTTAATAGCCGGCAGCTTGTCCATCTTTTCGACTTTCCGATGCACCAAAATACACGCCTTTTTGCTTATCCCACGCTATCGCTTGATACCCGCCAAAGGCGCCGACTACCCGTTGTAGTTTATGGCCTCGCTCCATCAGCTCTCGCTGAACAGTCTCACTAAAGCCAGACTCTAAGCTTACGTAGCCACCATCCATCATCAGTTCACCGGTTGGGCTACTTGAGCCACTATGCAAAATGCGTGGAGCATCACCGGCTTCTTGTAAGTTCATGCCAAAATCTAAAATATTAACGATGATTTGCGCATGCATTTGAGGCTGAGTACCGCCTCCCATTACACCAAAGCTCATTACTGGCTCACCATTTCTGGTAACAAAAGCGGGTATAATGGTATGGAAAGGACGTTTGCCCGGGCGATATTCATTAAAATGTCCTTCTTCCAAGGTAAACATTTCGCCTCTATTTTGCAGAATAAAACCAAGGCCTGGCGGCGTCATTCCCGATCCCATACCGCGGTAATTGCTTTGAATAAGCGACACCATATTGCCCTCTTTATCGGCAACGGTGAGGTAAATGGTATCGCCCTCGTATTTACCTGAATCAACTCGCGTAGCTGCTTTGTCGTTATCAATAAGCTGTTGGCGCTGCTTTGCGTACTCTTTCGATATTAACCAGTCTACAGGAATATCATTAAAGTCTGGATCGGCATAAAACTTAGCACGATCTTCAAACGCCAGTTTTTTCGCTTCAACGAACGTATGAATATAGTCTGCAGAGTTAAACCCCATACCTTCAATATCGTAACGCTCTAATACGTTAAGTATTTGTAGTGCCGCTATACCTTGACCGTTAGGTGGAAGCTCCCAAACGTCATAGCCACGATAATTAGCCGATACGGGCTCAACCCACTCAGACGTGTGCGACGATAAATCTTGATAGGAAAGAAAGCCGCCTTGCGCCTGCATGTAGGCGTCGATAGTGCGTGCAATATCGCCTTTGTAAAACGCATCACGGCCACCCGTAGCAATCTTTTCATACGTAACAGCAAGGCCTGGGTTTTTAAACACATCACCCTTTTGCGGAAGCTTACCGTCAATTAAAAAAGTATCTGCAAAGCCATCATAGTGACCAATACGTGCGTTATTCATTCCCCAGTAGTAGGCAATAAGCTCTGATACCGGAAAACCGTTTCTTGCGTACTCTATCGAAGGTGTGAGTAAGGTAGACATGGGCAGCTTTCCGAATTTCTCATGAAGCGAAAACCAACCGTCTACTGCGCCAGGTACCGATACTGGCAATGGGCCAAATTTGGGAATTTTGTTTAATCCGCGCTCTGCAAACACCTCTTTAGTGAGTTGGCGCGGCGAGCGGCCTGATGCGTTAAGCCCAAACAGCTTCTTTTGTTTGGCGTCCCACACTATTGCAAATAAATCACCGCCTACGCCGCACCCCGTAGGCTCGACAAGCCCTAGCATGGCATTAGCTGCAATAGCTGCGTCTACTGCGGTTCCGCCTTGTTTTAAAATATCTAGCGCAACTTGTGTAGCAAGCGGCTGACTGGTGGCTGCCATTCCGTTTTTAGCAATAACTTCAGAACGACTGGCAAAAGGCTTTCCGGTAATTCGATCGTAAGCGGCGGCTGACACACTAGTAAATGCTAAAGCAGCTAAAAGTAAACGCACAGTATTTCGCATATTTTTCCCTTCAAGAAATCATTTGCCGACAGCAAGGAGGATGGTGCTAAAAAGCCTAACTCAAGCAACTTAGATTTTTTTGGCTTGGCCTGCTTTGTTCAGACAACATCCACATTGCATTTGCATCAGACTAAGGCTATTTCAACGCCATGATGTAGCAATATTGTCATAATACGCACAGCACGCTGAAAAGTGGAATAAAAATAAGACAAATGAAAAAAGCCCCGCGATTGCGGGGCTTAAGCGAAGTAATTAAGGCATTAAAATTATTGTTTTACATTGCCTAATCAAGACTCTGTTAAGAGCGGCTGCTAGTGAAGTCTGGGTATGCTTCCAAACCACATTCACTCATATCAACGCCGTCGAACTCTTCTTCTTCACTTACGCGAATACCCATAACGGCTTTAAGTACAAGCCATACAATTAAGCTAACTACGAATACCCAAACGAAGATTGTTGCTGCGCCAATTAGCTGACCTGTAATGCTTGAACCGTCGTTAGTGAAAGGAACAAGGATAAGACCAAGTAGACCTACTACGCCGTGAACAGAGATTGCACCTACAGGATCATCAATCTTAAGCTTATCAAGACCAACAATTGAAAGTACTACCAATATACCGCCAAGGCCGCCAAACAGCGTAGCTTGAAGCGGTGTAGGTGTAGAAGGCTCTGCTGTGATAGCAACTAGGCCTGCTAGCGCGCCATTTAGTACCATTGTAAGGTCGGCTTTACCAAACAGAATGCGTGCAACGATAAGCGCAGCAATTGAACCACCCGCAGCGGCAGCGTTAGTGTTCATAAATACAATGGCAACCGAGTTTGCACTTTCTACTGTAGCAGTAGCTAGTACAGAACCGCCGTTGAAACCAAACCAGCCCATCCAAAGAATGAATGTACCTAGTGTTGCTAGCGGTAAGTTAGCACCTGGGATAGCATTTACTTTACCGTCAGCAGTATATTTACCTTTACGAGCGCCAAGTACTAGTACACCAGCAAGTGCAGCTGCTGCACCAGCCATGTGAACAATACCTGAACCTGCGAAGTCAGAGAAACCAAGGTCGCCTAGCGTATACATACCGAATACTGCTTCACCGCCCCATGTCCAAGCGCCTTCCATTGGGTAGATAAAACCTGTCATAACAACAGCGAATGCAAGGAATGCCCAAAGCTTCATACGCTCAGCCACCGCACCAGATACAATAGACATTGCCGTTGCAACAAATACTACTTGGAAGAAGAAGTCTGCAGAAGGTGCATAGGTTGCTGGCTCTTCAGCAACGCCAGTTGCGCCATCAGCCATAATGCCGCTTAGGAAAGGACCCCAATCGCCGCCGCCATACATTATGCCGTAGCCACACACCATATACATGGTGCATGCAATCGCGAATAACGCTACGTTTTTAGTTAGAATTTCAGTGGTATTCTTTGCTCGAACAAGACCTGCTTCAAGCATCGCGAAGCCTGCAGCCATCCACATTACCAATGCGCCGCAAACTAGAAAATAAAAGGTATCTAGCGCATACCCAAGTTCAAAAGTGATTTCCATTATGGTTTTCTCCGCAAAATATATCGTTGTGGCTTACAGCGCGTCGCTATCCGACTCACCAGTTCGAATACGAACGGCATGTTCAAGGTCATATACAAACACCTTGCCGTCTCCAATTTTGCCTGTTTTGGCTGCGCCAACGATGGCTTCAACCAGGCGTTCTACCTGATCATCCTGAACAGCAATTTCCAGTTTGACTTTTGGTAGAAAATCCACCTGATATTCAGCGCCGCGGTAAAGTTCAGTGTGTCCTTTTTGACGTCCAAAGCCTTTTACTTCGGTAACGGTCAAGCCGTCGATACCGATTTCTGAAATGGCTTCACGAACATCATCTAGCTTGAACGGCTTGATGATAGCTGTGACTAGTTTCATGTGTTGCTCCCAGTTTTATGTGTTGTTATTCGATAAATCGCGTGATTTACAAGAGATAAACCAAGAGCTATGCCACAAATAATTATTCAACAAAATCATATATATAGTCATAGAAACCAGACATTGCGCACGAAATAACGCACCAACATGGTGCAATGACTTGTTTTTGCCCAATGATGGCGCGGAAAAGCCTGCTCGCACGTTCAGTAAACTAAAAAGTGCGATGAAATTAGGATGGAACTATTTGTTAGGGGTAAGGGTCTGTTGATAACTATGACGACTATTTCTGACAACTTTTACGCCCCAAACCGTTTCGATACCAACGATAACGGCGGATTAAGTTCTGATAGCGCTACTCGACCTGCATTCGGATGGCGGGCATTGTTCTCGTCTTTTTTCGTTCATTTTTTAGGGGTAGCCATAATAATTGTTGCAGGGCAGTGGCATCTTGTTGAAAGAGAGCCTGCTGAATCAAAGCCATTACCTGCACCAGTGCAAGCTACGCTCTATTTCCCCCAAATACCCAAACCTCAATTACCTTCTGAAAGTACGCCTAACAATGTTAAAAGCGACACGCCACAATTAGAGACACCATCGGAGGCAGAAAAACCTACACCTAAGCAGCAAGTTGTTGATGAAAAGCCTGTTTCAGATGCAGTAGCGCCAATAATTAAACAAGCCAACGACGTTAATGAACCTCCGCCTGCTGCTTCCAAGGTGCCGCCTCCCGCGAGTCAGGCAACACCAACAACCCCAAATCAAAGAGCGGGTCGCTTAACGCTTTCCCCTAAGGAAGCAGTAGCCAACTATTTTGATGGCTATAATCGACAGCAACTACGAGGCGTGGCCCAACAAGAGTCTTCTGCGTATCAAAGTAAAAAACAAAGCCCAGACTTAGTCGATACAAGAAAAGGAGAGCCGGAGCCTTTAATACCACCTCGCCCAGTGAAAAACGTGAACTGCGCTAGCACAACTAACAAGGTTATAACGTTTTTAAGTGGAATGGCTGGCGGTACGTTAACGTGCACCAAAATGGACGACCATAATCGTTTTATTGATGCCAGAGTACAAAAAACGCCCAAAGAAGGGCAATAGGCGCATAATGAGACAATACAAAAAGGTATGTGCTATTTTCTTTTATACACACCAGGCGACTGACCAAATGTCATCTTAAAGCGTCGCGAAAAGGACGTAACGTCGTCGTAACCTGTCGCCAAGGCAACGTCTAAAATGGGTGTATCTGTGTTTCGTAATAACGCACGAGCTTTTTCCATTCTTGCATGCACTAAATAATCTCGTAAGCTCATACCGGTAGAGGCTTTGAAGCGCACTTTGAATTGAGTTTGTCCCATACAGGCAATAGCTGCAAGCGATGAAATTGTGTGAGCTTCAGACAAGTCATTGTGAATGTGAGAAAGTACTGGCGTAATGCGTTTATCGTTCGCAATTCCAGCCTTCGCCTGTGCTAACAGCGCCCAAAACAAACGTGATGTTTCTTGCTGGGCGGTGCGCTCTGCATACGATAGATGTACTTCAATAAAATGCAAAAAAGACTGTAGCGAATGGTCAACTTGAAAAATAGGGTTGTGGGCATTTTTTAGTTGTTCGGGAACATCGTACATATCAGCAACAACAAACTTCGAAAGCTCATTGGCTCTAAAACTGTGCTGCTGTGTTGGTGAAATACAAATTCCTTCCCCCACACCAACGCTGCCACTGTAGTCGTCCAGGGTTATTTCTATGTGCCCATTTATTGGAAGCACAAGCTGGAAATGGTCGTGCGCGTGACTACACATAGCCTTTGTATAAGAGCGAATAGAAAGTGATGCGAAATCAGATGTATTCATGTCATTATTGCCAACGATAAACTGCTCAGCGTATGCTTTGCTTTACCTAACTAACGATACAAGGATATTAACGTGGCCGCAGCCAATTTACTTGCCCTACTCGACGATATCGCAACATTAATGGACGATATTGCTACTATGTCGAAGGTAGCAGCACAAAAAACCGCTGGCGTGCTGGGTGATGACCTAGCGGTGAACGCAGATCAAGTTCAAGGTGTAAAAGCAGATCGCGAGTTACCTGTGGTTTGGGCCGTGGCTAAGGGCTCGTTACTCAATAAAGCTATTTTAGTGCCGGCCGCTTTAGCAATAAGTGCATTTGTTCCAGCATTAATAACCGTGCTGTTGGTGCTAGGTGGCCTGTACCTTTGTTTTGAAGGTGCTGAAAAGCTGCTGCACAAGTATTTACCCCACGAAGATGAGGTTCAGGCACGAGAAGCTCGTATTGAGGCACTTACTCAAGAAGACGTTGATATGGTTGCCTTCGAAAAAGACAAGATAAAAGGCGCTATAAGAACCGATTTTATTTTATCGGCAGAAATCATTGTTATTGCGCTTGGCACAGTAAGCGATGCTTCTCTAACTACGCAAATAGGTGTTTTGGTTGCGCTTAGCCTTGCGATTACCGTTGGAGTATACGGACTTGTGGCAGGCTTGGTAAAAATGGATGACGTCGGTCTTTATATGCTTCGCAAGTCGCTTACTGGAAGTATGAACGGACTGCAGCGTTTTATTGGAAGGGCGCTACTTGTTACAGCACCAGCATTAATGAAAACATTGGCGGTTGTGGGCACCGTGGCCATGTTTTTAGTAGGTGGCGGTATATTAACTCACAGCATTGGCTTTATGCATGTAATAACAGACTTGTTCGTAAGTGCTGCGCCAAATGCCGCATTGGTGATGTCTATTCTTGCTGATGGCATGGTAGGTGTTGTTGCCGGCAGTATTATCGCGCTCGTATTCGCCTTAGTTTCCAAATTAAGAAAGTAATTATTTCAAGTCCCTTTAGATAGAGAGCGCATTTGGGCGCTTTCTATCTTTTTCTATTAACACTGACCTCTTAAGCCTTTCCTCTTAGCCCTTTCCTCTTAAAAGCGCCAAAACAAACCCAAATCCCCCAAAAAATTCTAATTAGTGTTTTTGACCAACTTGGTTTCAAAAACGCTAAATTTTAGTTTTCTTGTTTCTTTGGCATTCTTAAAAGATCTTTTTCATAAATTAATAACCATTAAAATTCAAACACTTACAACAATTCCAAAAAGTGGCACATCCCTCGCTATAAACTAATTGTTAATTGATAACGACTTAATATCGAAACCCTTAGCAACACGATAGCTGCCACGCAGTATGTTTCAGTGCAGTGTCTAACTTTACTTTTTGGAGATTATTATGCTTTTCGGTCGCAAACTTTTCACTGCACTTAAATTATCTGCTGTATTGGCTACTGGCGCATTCAGCGCATCGGCAATGGCAGAAGCCAACCACAGCGTTGAAGCTTACACAGATATGATTGTTGAAAGTGCGGTTTATAGTGTTAAACAAGATTTGTCTTTAGGCGTAACGTACGACGTGCTTACTGCTAGCCACACATTTGAGCCAAAAGCCGACGACAACACACTGATTGCGGAAATCACGATTACGTCTATTGAGCCAGAAGTCGAAGATAAGAACGCAGACGACAACGACGCATAAGGAGCTTGCTATGTTAACCGCCGGTACACTGTTTATGTTAGTGCTTGGCCCGTTTATCGCCTTTATGGTTAGTGCCTTGCTTTTTTCAACAGCACGCATGTTCTTGCAAAAAGGTCATTAAGATTGCTAGAGCGTGTTGACCTTCGCGTTACGTTTTTAGCCGCTTTGCGGCACCACAATTTGTTCCCTTGCCTTCCCTGGGCACTTCGCTCCAGAGGGAGATAGAAAGCACGCAGTTATTGCCAAGTGATGGTGTTTTCTATCTTCTTACTGGAGTTTTTTTATCCAAAAATTCGCTCCCACCAGCTTTTCTTTTTCTGCTTACGTTTCTCTTGAACTGGCTTGCCTGCGCAGTCTTGCTGTGCCGGGGGAAGCACATCAAGAATGGCGGGAACGCTTAAGCTGCCAGCACATCCAGCCACTACTACTGCACCACTTTTAGCATCAAAGTGTGCTATGCCAAGACCTTCAGGAAAACGGCGTGACAATGACTTCGGCGCTTGAGACTTCATGTAATTGATAAACACGGGCAGCGCACCACCGGCTCCGGTTAAGTTAACCGGCTGATTATCGTCGTTACCAACCCACACCGTTACCACGTTGTTTCTATCGAAGCCACTAAACCAGCTATCGCGGTAGTCATCGGTTGTACCCGTTTTTCCTGCCATATTCACACGCCCAAAGTTTGCACCAACGCGCTTGGCAGTGCCATCTGTGGTTACTTTGTAGAGCGCATAATTTAATAAATAGGTAGCAGCTTCGTCGGTACGTTGAGAATAAAATTCAGCTTTCTTCCACAATAACGCGTTCTCCGCTGTCACCACAGAGGTAACCGTGTGTAAAGGTACGTAACGCCCGTTGTTAGATAGTGTTTGATACATCTGATTGGTGACGAAAGGAGTAAGCTCAAAGGCGCCTAGCGTTAACGAAGGCACTTTCTCCACTGGGGTATTTACGCCTAAGCGCGCCAACGTGTCAGCAATAGCATCTAAGCCAACCTGCATACCCAAATTAACAGTAGGTACATTTAAAGATTCAGTTAGCCCTTGTAGAAGCGGCACCTGCCCTCTAAAAGTTTTGTCATAATTTTTAGGCGACCACTGCTGTCCATTTTTACTTTCTAAAGTAATAGGCTCATCCATCAAAGGGGTAGCTAAGTTGAACTGAGTAGGATCTTCAAGTGCCGTTAAGTAAACTGCCGGCTTTATTAGCGAGCCAATAGGCCGCTTGGCATCCAATGCACGATTGAAGCCTTTAAACGCATAGTCTTTACCACCTACAATCGCCCTTACTTCACCGCTGCTACTGTCAGTAACTACCATTGCGCCTTGCAAGGCGGCCTTTCGGTCTTTTTGTAGTCCATTTAATGTACCAGCAAGTGCTTTTTCTGCACGGCGCTGCGCTACTATATCGAGGGTTGTAAATACCTTAACCCCCGAGTCGCGCAAACTTGGCTCTGCAAGAATTTCATTTAGCTCTTTGCGTACTCGCTCCATAAAGGCTGGGTGTTTTCCGCTTGCTAAGCTTGCGCCGCTTGCAAGCCCTAAAGGCATGTTTATATAACGCTCATATTGCTCACGATTTATTTCGTTTTCGTCGAACAACATTCGCAACACCAAATCACGTCTTTCCTTGGTGCGCTCAGCATATTTACGAGGGTTGTAGTATGAAGGCCCCTTTATAATTGCAACCAACGTTGCAATTTCTGGCGTGCTTAGCTCGTTGGCAGGGCGGTCGAAATAGAAGTAACTCGCCAATCCAAAACCGTGCACAGCCATATCGCCATTTTGGCCCAAAAACACTTCATTTAAATAGGCTTCAATAATTTCAGACTTGCTGTAACGCGCGTCAATAATTACCGCCATTAGCGCTTCTTTGGCTTTTCGAACAATAGAACGCTCGCGAGTTAAGAACATGTTTTTCACTAACTGCTGGGTTAGCGTACTACCACCTTGCACAGTACGGCCGGCGGCAATATTTGCCATTAAAGCCCGAATAATAGAAAGCGGTGCTACACCGTGATGGTTATAAAAGTTCCTATCTTCCACCAAGGTTAATGCCCGTGGCAGCATGTCGGGAATAGTGTCTAGCGATACCAACATTCTGTCTTCATGAGAGCCGCTAGTCATGCGGGTTACCAACCACGGCTCTAACTTCACTGAGCCGTAGGGGCGATCTTCCGATTTATCATATATCTCGCCAATGCGGGCACCACTCCAGGTAATAACCAAATGTCTTAATGGCTCGGCCCCTTCAGGAAATTGAAACGCTCTTCGCTGAACATTCAGCACGCGGTTTTGGTAGCTGTATTCGCCACTACTATTAGCAAACGCAACTTTTCGATAGCCAAGTAAGTTGAGTTCGTCGATAACTTCTTGAGGCGTAATTTCTTCGCCCTTACTAAGCTCTAACGGACGAGCAAAAATTTGCGCTGGCACTTCCCATTTATTCCCCGAAAATGAATGCTTTATTTGCGCGTCTAAGTAGAATGCATATGCTCCTAAAACAACAAACCCAATTAAGCACAAGCGCAAGAAAAGTTTAAAAAACCATGCGCGCTTTCCCGCGGTTTTATTCGCTGCAGGTTGTTTAGAATTACGCTTTGAAGGTGATGCTTTGTTTGATTGTTTTTTTGCCACAAAAATACGCCATGAAGAAAAAGTGATAACTTACTGTTAATCACTGAAAACAGATGAAAGTACTACCCTTAAGAGCGATAAACATTACCATTGGGCTTACCTGCCAACAACCGAATTGCCTAATTAATACAGCAGTACGCATCAGTTGTTTACTTTACACATTGAATTTTACTCGCGTTTAACAGTCACAATGCGATAGCATGCCTATACGCAACAAAGGAATAGTACTATGCGCTTAGCTTCTTTTCAGTCTTCTTTTTTCTCTGGTTTTACGCGCTCTAAAATTAGTCTGCGCGCCTCTGCCGCTTTTATCTTAACTGTGCTTTCAGCAACATCTGTTAACGCTAACGATAACTTCGCCAACTGCACAGCCGATTTGGCTAACAAAGCCAAAGAAGAAGGAGTAAGCCAGACTACCATAGACACGCTTTTTCCCTCGTTAGTTCACCAAGACCGAGTTATCGAACTAGATAGAAGCCAACCTGAGTTTGTGCAAACGTTCCCCGGTTACTTCAGTAAACGCGTAACACAGTGGCGCACCGATAAAGGCAAAGAAATGTATGCAAAGCACAAAGATTTGCTGCATAAACTAAGCGACAAATATGGTGTGCCCCCACATTACCTTCTTGCCTTCTGGGGTCTTGAAACTAACTTTGGCAGCTATAAAGGGAAAATGCCGGTACTAGATTCGCTTGCTACACTTGCTTGCGACAAACGTAGAAGCCAATATTTCACTCAAGAGTTTTTAGTGGCTGTTAAGTTGATGGAACGCGAAAAACTTACCCGTGAAGAAATGATTGGGTCGTGGGCAGGCGCCATGGGACACACGCAATTTATGCCGTCGGCGTACACACACTATGCCATTGACGGTGATGGCGACGGTCAAATAAACCTATGGGCTAGCGAAGAAGATGCGTTATCTTCGGCGGCCAATTTTCTAGCCAATTTGGGCTGGGAAGCAGGCTATAGATGGGGCCGAGAAGTACAATTACCCAACGACTTTAACTTCCAACTGTCAGGCTACAAGAATCGTCAGCCATTGTCTGAATGGAATGAGAAAGGCATCAAGAAAGCAAACGGTAGCGCATTAGGCGAAGGCGATACCAGTGCCTATGTTATTGTGCCAGCAGGCCATGAAGGGCCCGCGTTTATTGCTTATAAAAATTTCCGCGTAATCATGCGTTGGAACAATTCAGAGTTTTATGCCATTGCTGTTGGCGTTCTGGCCGACCGCATTGCAGGCGCGTCAGGTATCAAAGCTGCATTGCCAGACCTGCCGGCATATAGCCGCAACGACATTATCACGCTTCAAAGTAAACTGAATGCTTTGGGCTTCGATGTTGGCAAACCCGACGGCATTATTGGCCCTGCCACACGCGAAGGTATTCGCAACTACCAAATTGCGAATAACATGATTGCTGATGGTTTTCCTGGCCTTGCGCTAATGGCAGCGCTAGAGGTCCCGCTTGAGAAAAAGCGTACCTAGCAATTAGCTAAAGGCGCTCAATAAAGGGCGCCTTGCAAACTACTGTAACCTTAAAAAGTGCTTCTTCTGACTACATATTCTTCTTAGTTTTGGCTGTTGGCGACGCCGTTGATGGGTCGTCAGGCCAAAAATGTTTGGGGTAGCGCCCTTTCATTTCTTTTTGTATTTCTTTGTAACTGCCCTGCCAAAAGGCCTGTAAATTACTGGTAGTTTGCAGTGGACGACCCGCAGGTGAGAGTAATTCACATATCACAGGCACCTTGCCATTAGCCACCGTTAACGGCGCAGCCTGTGAATACATTTCTGTCATTTTTACCGCCAGCACTACATCGCCATTTGCGCGGTAATCTAGCTTTGCCTGTCTACCCGTAGGGATGGTAACTGCGGTGGGCAACAGTTGAGCTAGTGCATCTTGCTGGGGCCACGATAACGCATTGTTTAATAGCGTGTTCCACGCAATCGCATTAAGCGCTTTTATCGACGTACAGACCGCTAACGCTTCGTTTACGCTTTCAATCGACAATTCTAAAAGCGCTTTTAATGATCGCGGCCAACGTTCGGGCTCATCGAATGCTTTTTCTTGGGGAAGGTTTATTTGACCTGCAAGGGCAACGCGATTCCACCATTGCCAATCGACATCTGACAACGGCCACTGCTGGATAGGAAGTTTCTGTAAATAGGCCAGCCATGCATTTACCGTCGCAGACTTAATAAACGCCTTGTTTTTCGCTTTTTCTTGCGCCGTAATTGGCGCACTTCTCAATACAATGCCATAAAACCCATATACACTGCGTGCCTCTAATTGTCCCGTTTCAGTGTTTATCATCACCTTAAAAGACTCGGTAAACGCATGCTTGAACACACGCTGTAATACATCTTCTTGAACAGGCTGCGCTTGTCTTATAGCAACATTACTATTAATAAGCTGCCCATCAAGCACAGCAAGCCATGTGAGCGCGCTTGAGTTGTTCGTCTGAATTGATAGCTCTGCGCCTTTACCGCTGGCCAACTTGTAGTTGAGCACTGCGGCGTTACTATTCTTTAAGTACGCCACCTGCATTGGATACGCAATGGCAATACACAGCCCCAAAGCTTGCTCGTCTATTGAAGACAGATCAATATCCGTTTTTTGCAGCCCAACATACCGTGCATATCGTTGTGCCTGCCGTAAAATTGTATTTCGCTCATTTGCCGAACAGCGCAACAAGACATCTGCCACCATTGTGTGGCTAGAAGAGGCGCTTTGTTTTAACTGCACTTGGCCTTCACTAAGCGCCACAACAACTGGCGCTGCTAGCTTTAATTGTCGGTTTAATTCATCAGTTAACCCGCTAATGCCATTTTTTACCGACAGAAGAAGGTGTGCAAGATGCACTTGACAAGGTAACCCAGACAGCGCTCTTCCATAAGGCGTAACGGTAGACAGCGGTGAATTTGCTTTATCAGATACACAGCTTACCGCGCCAATGCGGTTAAGTTTATCGCGAGCAGCATTTAGCTGTGCACTTGATGGCTTTGTAAGAAGTGCCAATGAATTGGGCGTGCTTCCCCACGTATAAGTGCTTAATAAAAAGTCGCTTAAGTCTTCTTTTTCTATTTGCGCAAGGCCGTGTTTAGCTAGTCGCTCGAAGCTCTCCTTGCTGCAAAGCCTGTAACACACGCCTTCGCTCACTCGTCCCGCACGTCCCATACGCTGTGTTGCGCTTGCTTGAGAAATACGCTGCTGTGTTAGCTGAGTGATATCGCTTGATGCATGATACTGAGCACTGTTTTCCCACAGACTATCGATAACCACTTTAACCCCTTCAATGGTTAAGCTGGTTTCGGCAATATTGGTGGAAAGAATAATCTTGCGTCGCCCATTTACGTCTGTGCTTATAGCGTTTTGTTGCGCCTCTTTACTCAAAGCACCATATAAAAAATGAAGCGCAATATCTTCGCTTTTTACTAGTGCTTCTATATTGCTTGCAACGCTGTAAATACTGCCTCTGCCTGGCAGGAAAACCAAAATATCGCCGTCGTCTTGCACAACTGAGCGCTTTATTATGTCGGTGACTTTTGCATTAACATCTCGGGCAAGTACATCGTTGGTATAACGCACTTCTACAGGAAAAGTACGCCCCTCAGAATTCAAATTCTGAGTAGGCAACACGCTGTGTTGCTGCATTAACTCGTTCAGTGGTTCTATATCTAACGTAGCCGACATAACGACTAATCGTAAATCGTCACGCAATCCCGCTTGTACTTCTAACGCAAGGGCCAGCCCAAAGTCGCTGTGAATACTGCGTTCGTGAAACTCGTCGAAAACAATGGCACCAATACCCGTTAGTTCTGGGTCTTGCTGTATCATTCGGCTAAGAATGCCTTCTGTAATTATTTCAAGCTTGGTTGACGCGGAAGTTTTTGATTCTCCCTTAATGCGGTAACCCACCGTTTGCCCCACCTGTTCACCAAGTTGTTTTGCAAGAAAGTCGGCTAAATTTCTTACCACCACTCTTCTTGGCTGCATAAGCAGTACTTTTCCATCTATATCTGCTTGCAGTAACGCTAGCGGTAATATTGTCGACTTACCGGCTCCAGGCGGCGCACCCACCACAACATTGCTGTTTGCTATGGCGTGCTGCAACGGCTCTACTAACTCAAATGCAGGAAGGTGGGAAAACATCTGTAACATAAAGACAATATTGGTGCGCTAATCTTGGCACTATTGTACCTGTTTTTATCGTATATATGTTTGCTCGCATCACCAGCACAGTACGAGAAGTTAAAATACAGAACTGATCGCATTGCCTATTAACCAAGGTAAGATATAACCGTAACGTAAAGGCACGTGCTAAACGCTTGCCTTCTGAACATATGTTATTGCTGTAATTTGGCTTTCGACATTCGATTTAAAAAGGTGTGATATGCGGTGTTTTATTGGTTTGGATTTAAGCGCAACAGAAAAGCTGGCACTAGACAGTTGGCGCCAGCAAGCTCTGCCCGAAGTCATGCCTCGTCAAATAACACCATCTTCCGCGAAAGGTTTCTCTAACGGTGGTCCTCAAGGCTCTACGCAGCCCTACGCTGTACCAGCGGCGAACTATCATATAACGCTGTGCTTTCTTGGCAGCATTACACATCGTCAGCACGAAGCGTTAATTTACGAGCTAGACAACCTTGTAGCAGAGCCTTTCAGCCTGACTCTTGACAGTACGGGTGTATGGAATGGGCCAAAAATCTTGTTTAGCGCACCAGATAATCCACCTGAGCCTTTGATGTTGCTGGCAAAAGCATCTAGAAAGGCAGCGCGCCGCGCCAGCATTCAAGTAGAGAACAAGCCTTACAAGCCTCATGTAACCATGGTGAGAAAAGCCACCGCGGCACTACCATTGCCGTTATACAGTCCGAGCGTTGAAGTACATGCGTCGGCGTTTCATCTCTTCGAGTCGGTGTCGACACCACAAGGGGTGACCTACCCTATTCGTCATTCCTGGGCGCTAAAGCATAGTATGTCGGTAAGAGAAAAGCTTAGACGCGGTATTACGGACGAGTAACACGCCCTAGAATGACTTATGCTTTTTTAGCCTGACCTGGCGCGCCTTATTTGCCTTTACTTCTTTTAATGGCAGCGGTACAAAGATAGACCGTTTTTCGATTATCAAAATTTTCATGCAACAAACATTTAGATTAGTTATCGACTGCCCCGACCAAATAGGGCTTGTCGCCAGTGTTTCCCAGTTCTTAGCCGATCACAACGCCACTATCGTTGAAGCCAGTCATCACACCGATCTTCAGACTGGCCGTTTCTTCATGCGACACGAAATTAGTACCGATTCGTTAAAACTAGACCATCAAAGTTTTGTTGATGCGTTCACGCCGCTTGCTAACGAATATCAAATGAATTGGAAGTTAAGTGACTCTGCAAAAAAACAACGCGTTGCGCTTTTAGCAAGCCTAGAGTCTCACTGTTTAGTTGACCTGTTACACCGCTGGCATACAGGCGAACTACACTGTGATATTCCGGTTATTATTGGCAACCACCCGCAAATGAAGCAGTTTGCCGACTGGTATAAAGTGCCATTCCACTGGGTTGATTTTAAAGCGTTGGGAAAAGAAGCTGCTTTTGCCCAAATAAGCACGTTGCTGCAAGAGTACAAAATAGACCTCACTGTACTTGCGCGCTTTATGCAGATTCTTCCAGACTCGCTGTGCCAAGAACTAGAAGGGAAAGCCATTAATATACATCACAGCTTCTTGCCTAGTTTTGCTGGCGCTAAGCCGTATCAGCAAGCCTACGATCGCGGCGTGAAACTTATTGGTGCAACCTGCCATTACGTAACGAAAGACTTAGATGAAGGCCCTATAATTGAACAAAGCGTTAAACGTATAAGTCATAGTGACAGTGCGGCAGATATGGTGCGAAAAGGTAAAGATTGTGAAGTTACCGCACTTGCCCACGGCGTACGCTACCATTTGGAAGACCGCGTTATTATTCACAGAAATAAAACCGTGGTATTTGCTTAGTAAGATTGGCCTAGCGATATTTGCAAAAGCCATTATTGCTTAAAGGGGCAAGCACCTCACGTTTTTCATCTTACAAGCCCGGTATTTTGTAAGTACTGGGCTTTTTACGAATTACAGGTACTTCACACATTTATCTTCGCTTGGTTGAATCTTTCCTCACCCATCACTTCGCGCAACCTTGCTTTAATCACTTCAGATTTGTGCGGGTATTGAAAGTCGAACCCTTTACCGTTGTTTCCTACTATTACGCCTAAGTAGTGATAGCCAAAGTTAAACGCATAAATGCTGTCGCATTTAAGCTTAATAGACCCTTCATGCAACTTGTACATTTGATGAAACACAATATATTCACCGTCATTGTGAATAAGCGTTTCAATAGGGTGTTTTCTTATATAGTAGGCACTTCTTGAATACCCCCAAAAGGCTATACCAATAACGATAATTAACGCCGATACCGCGCTCGATTGGCCATCGCTGCGATATATGTTAGCGATAAAGAGAAGCGACATAATCCCTGGCGTACACCAGAACAAAGCCTTATTTAGCCTTTTTGTCACCTTTATATTTGGGGACCTTCCCTGCATAACTTTCAATATCCATATTGTGTTCTGTTAAATCCAAATACATCACAAAGCGGTTTCACTTTCAATACTGTTCCAAAGTCATGCAGTTTAATTTAAAAGAGAGGCCAGAACCTTGTCATTGATATGTAGCTTTACTGAAAACGCCATTTAGCTGTATATGCCGTTGTAATGCATACATTAACGTTAAAGAGCATTTAACTTACATTTACATTACCTTAAGATGATATTTGTCAAAAAACGTTAAGATAAAAATAGACAGGAAAACTCATGGGTAAATTTAAATCATCACTCACCGCAATGGCGGTAGTGGTAGCACTAGGTGCCTGCTCAGAACAAAAAGCACCAGAAAGCACCAGCACAGAAATGCAGAAAGAAGCGGTATCTGAACAAGCACAATTTGAAAACGTACTGTTGCAAGAGTTTAAAGGGCCATACGGCGGCGTACCTGCCTTCGACAAAATGAACCTTAAAGATTTGAAGCCTGCGCTTGAACAAGCAATGGCGCTTAACATGAAAGAAATTGAAGCAATTGCAAACAACGAAGCGCCGCCTACATTTGAAAACGTAATTGTAGAAATGGAACGCGCTGGCGCAGAGCTTGGCCGAGTATTCACTTATTACGGTATTTGGAGTGCAAACAAATCTAGCCCCGAGTTCCGCGAAATCCAAGCAGAAATGTCGCCTAAAATGTCGGCATTTTTCACCCAAATTACACAAAACGAAAAGCTTTTCGAACGCGTAAAAGCGGTTTATGAGTCGGAAGAGCTAAAGAACTTAACAGCTGAAGAACAGCGTATTACGTGGATGACCTACAACGGTTTCGCACGCAATGGCGCTACGCTCGATGATGAAGCAAAGAAACGCTACGCTGAAATTAATAAAGAACTCGCCACGCTGCATACGAAGTTTTCATCGAATATTCTTGCGGATGAAGAGAACTACGTGACTTACATCACTGAAGACCAGCTTGACGGGCTTCCTGACTCTTTTGTAAAAGCCGCGAAGGCTGCCGCTGAATCACGTGGTGAGTCTGGTAAGTATGCGATTACTAACACTCGTTCTTCGATGGACCCGTTCTTAACTTATTCAACCAACCGTGAACTACGCGAAAAAGTATGGCGCACATACTACAACCGTGGTGACAACGCAGACGACTTCGACAACAATGCCATTATTAAGCGTATTCTAACGTTGCGCGACGAGCGTGTTGAACTTCTAGGCTACGAAAACTACGCCCAGTGGCGCTTAGAAGATCGTATGGCGAAGAATCCAGAAAACGCCATGGATCTAATGATGAAGGTGTGGCCTGCAGCCATTGCCCGCGTTGAGGAAGAAGTGGCAGACATGCAGGCTATTGCTGATGCCGAAGGTGCAGATATCACTATTGCGCCATGGGACTATCGCTTTTACGCAGAAAAGGTACGCCAAGCCAAGTACGACCTAGATTCAAACGAAGTTAAGCAATACCTTCAACTAGATAAGCTTCGTGAAGCAATGTTCTATGTTGCAGGTCGCTTGTTCAACTTTAACTTCACACCTGTTGAAGAAGGCAAAGTACCTGTTTTCCATGACGATGTGAAAGTATGGGAAGTTACCGACAAAGACAGCGGCGAACATATCGGCCTATGGTATTTAGACCCGTTCTCGCGTAAAGGTAAGCGTTCTGGTGCATGGGCAACAACGTATCGCTCGTACACGACCTTTGATGGCAAGAAAACGGTGCTGTCGTCAAACAACTCGAATTTTGTGAAAGGTGCAGAGGGCGAAGCTACACTTATTTCATTTGACGATGCAGAAACGTATTTCCACGAGTTCGGCCATGCGCTTCACTTCTTAGCTTCTGACGTTAAATACCCATCATCTCATTCAGGCGTACGCGACTACACCGAGTTCCAGTCACAACTGCTTGAGCGTTGGTTAACTACCGATGAGGTGATTAATCAGTTCTTGGTACACCATGAAACTGGTGAGCCGATTCCAGCAGAATTAGTAGAAAAAATTAAGAAAGCGTCGACATTCAACGAAGGCTTCAAAACTACTGAATATATGGCTTCAGCCATTATGGACCTTAAGTACCATACTACGGACCCTAGTAAAATTGAGCCAGATGCCTTTGAACGTGACGAGCTTACCAAGCTGGGCATGCCTGAAGAGATTGTGATGCGTCATCGTTCTCCGCACTTTGGTCATGTCTTCTCTGGTGAGGGTTATGCCGCAGCGTACTACGGCTACATGTGGGCAGAGGTACTTACTGCTGATGCTGCTGAAGCATTTATGGAAGCGCCTGGCGGATTTTACGATAAAGAAGTTGGCGACCGCTTAGTGAAGTATTTGTTTGCTGTGCGTAATGCAATGGATCCTGCTGAAGCATACCGCAAGTTCCGCGGCAGAGATGCAGAAGTGGATGCCTTAATGCGAGATCGAGGCTTTCCTATTCCCAGCAGCACCGAAGAATAGTACGTAAAACTATTCACTTATGTTAAAGCCACTCTCTTAGAGTGGCTTTTTTATTGACCTAACAGTCAATTTTAACGCACAATTCAAAGCTCACGATCTATTACTCAAAAGTCTAAACTTTAATATGTTTAGGTCGATAACTAGACTGCGCAGATAACAATAATAATGAAATCGCGCACATTTCATCCGATGATAAATAACACTATGAGACGTTGCGGTGCCTGCAATGCCACGTCATTTTTCAGCATTAACTTACGTGGTCGAAAGTAATGACTTTCAGTATTAAACAAAAACTAATTATATCTTTAATGATTGCGGTGCTTGCCGCTTCTATCTTGGTGGGCTCGATTAGCCAATGGATCGCTCACGATTTGGTAAAAGAGAACGTTGAGACACAGCAACTCCCCTCTTTATTACAGCAAATTGGAAACCGCGTTGACCGAGAAGCAAGTGTGATGCTTACGGTCGCCCACGGTATCGCGTCAAACCCAGACATACTTGCTTGGTCTTCTGAGGGAGCAAACAAGGACGGAGAACAGCGACTACTGAACTTTTTGAACGATGTAGTGGCATTTAACGATTTAACGGTTGCCTCGTTCGTTGATAGACAGACTTACAAATATTGGAACCAAGACGGCTTTTTGCGGGTTTTAAAAAACGATGAATTCGACGGCTGGTTTTTCGCTTACAAAGACAGCGGTCAACCTATCTCGTTAAGTCTTTATAACGAACCTGGACAAGGTTATCGCTTATTCGCTAATTACCAGCAGCTTAATGGCAGAGGTATGTCGGGTGTTGCTAAATCTGTTGACGAACTACTTGGCATCATTAACAAAGTGAAAATTGCAGAAAGCGGCATCGTTTACTTGGTTGATGGCAGCGGTACTATCATTGCCCACCCTGATACAAATCTGCTGGGCAAAGCTAAACTAAGCACTTTGAGTGACAACAAAGCGGCCGGCAGGTTATTAACCAAACAAGACTTTGCCATGACCACGAGCGAACATGACGAAGGCACACTGCTCTTTGCGAGTACGTATGTCGAAAAAGCAGGTTGGTATGTAATTGCGCAGGTACCCGAAAGCGAGCTTTATGCCTCTATAAATGCTGGCAGTCGACAGATTATTCTGTGGTCGGTTGCTATCGCTGGCGGCTTTGCACTGATTGGAATATGGCTAGCCGGCACACTCACTCGTCCTTTAGAATCACTGGCTGATGTTTTCCAACAGTTGGGACAAGGACAGGGTGACTTGCGCTCACGTATTCCCATGCCTGAACAAAAAGAAATTGCACGTCTTGTAGAGGGCTTTAATAGTTTTATTGACCATCTACACGGCACCATTTCTCAAGTGGCCAAAACCAGCCATGCATTAAAGGCGTCTTCGCAAGACCTTGCACAGCAATCTCATCAAACTGAGCTTTCAACCAAGAGCCAGCGCGATCAAACGCTGCAAGCGGCAGCTGCACTTACCCAGATGGGAAGCACTGTACACGAGGTTGCCCAGTCTGCAACACAAGCAGCACAGAACGCGAATACTGCAACATCTAACTCTGCACACGGTCGAAAAGTAACGCAGCGTGCCGTGCATGCTATTACTGGACTTTCGGGGCAAATTGAAGACGTAAGTAACGTCATTCAGTCACTTGATGCCCATACCTCGGCGATAGGCGGCATACTAGATACCATTAGAGGTATTTCAGAGCAAACTAATTTACTTGCGCTAAATGCCGCTATTGAAGCTGCTCGCGCTGGCGACCATGGAAGAGGCTTCTCTGTTGTGGCGGACGAAGTACGCACGCTTGCTCAGCGCGCTGCACAAGCAACTGACGAAATTCAGGTTAAAATTGATAAGTTTCAGCAAGACTCAAAAACAGCGGTATCACAAATGGAGTCGAGTAGAGAGCGTACAGATGATGTTGTAGCTGCAACCAATGAAATTGACCGCCTGCTGCAAGACATAGCTGAAGAAATATCACATATTAATGACGTGAACACTCAAGTTGCTACCGCAACTGAAGAGCAGACTACTGTGGTAGAAGACCTAAGCCGAAATATTAACGATATTAGTGCATCAAGTGAAGAGACATTGAACGCTACACAACTGCTGGTGAACGTGAGTGACAGGCTAGACGAATTGGCCCACGAACTGTCTACCGAAGTAAGCCGTTTTAAATTGTAATATATCGTTTAAAAAGCGACGGCGTATTGAAACGTGAGTTGATTATCAGTGCTTGTGCGCCATGGTAATGTGGCCGAAGCACTGTCTGAATCCCATGATTCTTGCAGTGCACCTATAGTAAGAATATGACTGTTATCATTAAACGGTACTTCAACGTACACCCCCGCAGTAGTACTCGTAGGTAATTGAATTGCACCTGCAATAGGAACACGCATTTCGTGTCGTGGCCGTACTTTGTGACTAAGGCCAACGCGATAGTCTCCTCTGTCCCACCAGCTTACCACCTCAAATTCATGGCTTCTCACGCGCTGAGATAGAACACCATCATCTAATCGCCCCTTGTTGTAATAAACCACAGCTTCTAAGTTGAACTGGCTGGTAAATTGTTGGCTAAAGGCCAGCTGATATTGCTTTTGCTTACATCCTTTAAACTGAATTTTGTTTTTGGTGAGGGTTAACGAGAAAGGATTATCATGGCCGCTGTAACTGTTTAGCCACTGCTCGGCTTTTTCAATCACAGATGCTGTTGCAGCATATGACGTAAGTAGACTAGCGCCCAAACACAGCACTACCAATGGCTTGGTGAGTCGTTGCACTTCTGCTGCCCCTAGCGTTTAAAATAACGCGTTCGTTTAACCTTCGTTTGAGTATAGACAGGAAAGTACGAAGTTGGGTATTAGCCTAATGACGAATAGAGTGCAAAAAATAACTAACTAATTAAATAATCAAAAAATTTAATTTATTACCATTTTCGACAGTGATGCAGGGCGAGAATCGATAGCTTCTTCACTAAACCAATAGTTGCCTTTAGTGTCTGCACACACGCCTTCAACCTGCTTGTAGTCTTCTAACGGCCACAAATTAAGCACTTCAAATTGTGCAGAAGTTGTTGCAAGAAATGCCGCAAAATTTCCAAACGGATCTGAACGATACCCAACCACAACATACTGATTACGGGTACTATCGAAATCGGCCCCTGTTACCACACCTGGTAACCCTTCAATGGTTGCGAAAGCAGAAAGCGTTTGTTGTGCACTAGTCTCGTCAACCTTGTAGATCTTCGTTACAAACGAACGCCAGCTTTTAGAAAATAGCAATAATCCGTTGCCTGTTTTTATCATTGCTTCAGCATCAAAGTCGTGTGCATACGGAATATTACTGGTGACGTCGTTCCCTTGGTACCGAATGTTAAGTGCTTTAATGCTGTTAACGTTATCACGTTGTACTTTGTATATTTCTACCACGTCACGTTTGCCCTTATTGTTGCCTACATCTGCAACGTATAAAGCGTGTTCATCTGCGGTAACTGCTTCCCAGTCTTTATTGGTAACCGCCAACTGGGTGCGATGAATTATATTACCTTCATAATCTAACGTGAAAACAACTGGGGTATTGCCTGAATCGTTAATAGAAAGGAGTGTGTTGGTAGAGCAATAAAGCCCGGAAGTTTCCTCAAGTTCACTTGCAAGCTCAGCAACCTTAGAAATAGTGGCGTTTTTAGATGATTCTTTGTAAATACTGCTGCACGCCGAAAGGCAAATTGCTACAAAGCATATCAAAGAAACATTTATAAAATGGCGCAAACGTTACGCTCCCCAAAAAGAAAAAAGACAAAATAAATAACGCTAACCAGAATAGTATCAGACCTTGCGTCCACAGTAGACACTTTAAAAGCGCAATTCGGCTTGTTGGTCTAAACTGAAGACGTCTACGTATAGTTATTTAATAATTTGTAGCATAAAGTCTTTTTATCACAGTTATTTAGCTTTACGGACGATGCAATACCACTAAACACTTTAAGGATGTCATTTTGTCAGACCCGCTTCTATCCCTTGTAGCTGTTGGCCTACTTTCCATTGGTTGTCAGTATTTGGCCTACAAGATTAGGCTTCCTGCAATTCTACCACTGCTTATCGTGGGCATTATTGTAGGTCCAGTATTTGGCGTATTAAATGCAGATGCACTGTTTGGCAATTTACTGTTTCCAGTGGTGTCACTGTCGGTAGCTATTATCTTGTTTGAAGGAGCACTTACGCTAAAATTCAGCGACATTGCTGGCCACGGCAATATGGTGAGAAATTTGTGCTCAATTGGCGTTGTAGTTACCTGGATTGTTGCCGCTACCGCAGCGCACTTTAGTCTTGACCTTACATGGCAGCTTTCATTCTTGTTCGGTGCCATCGTTACAGTTACCGGCCCTACGGTAATTGTCCCCATGCTTCGTACCGTGAGACCCAAGTCCAATTTAGCCAGCATCTTGCGCTGGGAAGGTATTGTTATCGACCCCATCGGTGCATTGCTAGCGGTATTGGTATTTGAATTTATCGTCGCTTCTCAAGACAACGCTATTACACATACAATCATCGCGTTCGGTAAAACTATTGGTATTGGCTCGGTGTTGGGTTTGGCGTCTGGTTATTTATTAGGGCTTTCAATACGAAGGGGTTGGATCCCTCATTACCTTTTAAACACTGCAGTCTTAACCATCATTTTAGGCGTATTTGCCGCTTCCAATTACGTTGCACACGAATCCGGTCTACTTGCGGTAACCATTACTGGCATGGTGCTGGCCAACATGAAAGACGTGGAAGTTGAAGACATATTAGAGTTTAAAGAAACCCTAAGTGTACTGTTAATTTCTGGCTTATTCATTTTGCTCGCCACAAGGCTTAATCTGCAGTCGGTCATTGATGTGGGCTGGGGCTCGGTTATTGTACTTGCTGCAGTTATGTTTGTAGCGCGCCCGTTATCAGTGTTAGCGTCTTCTATTGGCACTGGCCTTAAACTTAATGAGCTTGCGCTGCTGAGCTGGATAGCACCAAGAGGTATTGTAGCGGCCGCCGTATCAGCACTTTTTTCTTTAAAGCTAGAGGAAATTGGTTACGAAGGTGCAGGTATTATTGTGCCAATGGTGTTTATGGTCATCATTGCAACAGTAGTGGTACAAAGCCTGACCTCGCGTTCAGTAGCACAGATACTTAAAGTACGTGCGCCAGCTCCCACAGGCTATTTAATTTTTGGAGGAAGTAAGTTCAATCGCGCACTAGCGTGTGAAATGATGAATCAAAAGTTAGACGTTACCATTGCAGATACAAACTGGGATGCTATTCGCGAAGCTAGAATGATGAAAATTCCAGTTTATTTCGGAAACCCAATGTCTGACCACGCAGCAAGAAACTTGGATATCGCGTCGTTTGGCACCGTGCTTATCATGTCACCCTATAAGCAATTAAACCCGCTTATTGCCTATCACTTTGAATACACGCTTGATAAGGAAAAAGTGTGGGCATTAACCAATAACGAGCAGTCTACTCGACCTAGCCACCAAGTAAGTGAACAGTACGCTAAAAAATTAACACTGTTTGACGAAGGAGTAACGTACGCGTTTTTAGCGTCAGCCATTTCACGTGGTGCAGCAGTTAAAACCACAAGGCTGTCTGAAGAGTTTAGCTACGAACAATACATTAGCCAATATGGTGAACGTGCAACCCCCCTTATTGCCATTAACAGCGAAGGAAAAAGCTTCACGTTTATCAATGGCAATAGCATTGAGCCTAAAGCAGGTTGGCGCGTGATTAGCTTAATAGCACCCGAGCAAAACTCAGAGAGTAAAGAAAGAGTAGATAAGGCATAAAGTAAGAAAACCTCCTGCCCAATGGCAGGAGGCCTCTCCCTGGAGAACATGCGACACCGTGCTATTAACTATAGCGTTGCTGTTTTTGTTTTACGGAATTCACACTGTCGATGACATACATAGCAAACAGTGAACCAGTTTTTCAAAAGCTTTATCTTTCATAGACTTACTTTATAAGCGAAGAAGAATTAGAAGCATCTTAAGCGGTGACTATATCTTTGTGGTGCACTTCATTATGTTTAACGCACCATTTTAGGGTTTACATTTCACACAACTAAAGTGGGCTGTCAGCGCAATCATACTGCAATTGGTAATCAATTAGTCTCTATCTTTTCTATGCAGATTGCTTTTATATAGTGACGTACTTGCTTATGCATTTAAGCGTTACATCAATAGCACCGCTGTTCTGTTGTAACACCTCTTTCCCTGCACTACCCGCCTTAACTGCCGCTGAAGAATTTTGGATCCAATGCTTTAAGCATGCTGTCATATCGGCCGCATTAGTCACAATTGAAAGTGCACCACACTCAGAGAGGTGTTCGCAAATTACAGGGTTGTTATACCTATTAGGACCCATCATGATGGGTAATGAAAAAGCAGCGGGCTCAAGTGCATTGTGCCCCCCTTTATTAGCAATAGAGCCACCTACAAAAGCATACGTCGCCACGCTGTAAGCGCTGTTCAATTTGCCCATTTCATTAAGTAGCACAATGTTTGTATCGTCAGCTACGCTGATAGCATCAGAGCTTTTGATAAAACGTAATGGCGTGCCTTCCAGTATTTTTTCAACATGAGCAAAACGCTCTGGGTGGCGAGGTACTATGATAACTAACGGCGACGTTGACGCTGTGAATGACAGCGAATCATCGTTTAATAATGCTATTAGCGTTTCTATTACGACGGTCTCTTCACCCTCGTGAGTGCTTCCTGCAACAAATATAGGTCTAGCGGTAGATGAAAGCCCTAAAAAGCCTGGCTGTGTATTTTGACCTGTATCTTGAACCGATGCTGCCTGGTCGAATTTAATATTGTTTGTAAGCGTAAGTTTGTCTTCATTTATGCCAAGCAATTTGTAGTTATTGTAATCACGCTGGCCTTGAGCACACACATGACTAACCTTCGAAAGCATCGGCATAAATAGCTTACTTATCTTGTTATAGCGCTTAGCAGAGCGTTCTGTCATTCGCGCATTAATCACGATAGATGGAATATGCTTTTTCCAGCACGCGTGAATTAAATTCGGCCATAATTCTACTTCAGTAATAAACACCGCTTTTGGCTGTACGCGCCTTAACAGGCGGTTCATAGAGAAAGGTAAGTCAAAGGGTAAATAAAAATGTTGTACGCTATCGCCAAAAATGGCCTTCACACGCGCTGAGCCCGTTGCGGTGGTTGTGGTAATCGTAATAGCAGTGGAAGGATTAAGCGCCATGATACGCTTTATTAAACAAGACGCCGCTACAACCTCACCAACAGAAACACAGTGAAACAAGTACCCGCTCTTTTCATTTGAACGAGGTACAAAGCCTATTCTTTCAAGAAAGCGCGACTTATGCGCCGACTTTTCTTTCTTACTTTTTGCAGCAAGCTGAAAATAAACCAAAGGAATAAGTACCACGAGAAGCAATGAATACAGCCAACGGCATGCTTCTTCTGATAGTGATGGTTTATAGCTGAAACGTTCAGCATCAGACATATAGCGTCCTTGGGTTCTCTATTTACTATTGAGCGTTGAATAACGATATAGGCGTCGACACGCAGACTTCAAATAGTTACAGGATAAAAGAATACCGTGCTTAGTACACCTATGTTTTTTATATAAACACGCAGCTCAGTACTGATAAGCAGTATTCAGGTGGATAACACATACAAAAAAGCCGCTCGAAAGCGGCTTTTTTAAGACTTTAAAAAAAGTTAGCGATTAAACGCCAGCTTTCTCAACAACGTCTACTAGAGTCCAAGTTTTGTTCTTAGACAATGGGCGACATTCACGTACTGTTACTACGTCACCTTGGTTGCACACGTTGTTTTCGTCGTGGGCGTGAAGCTTAGTAGAGCGCTTGATGAACTTCCCGTAGATAGGGTGCTTAACAAAACGTTCAACTACAACAGTAATGGTTTTATCCATCTTGTTGCTAACCACACGACCTTGTACTGTACGAATTTTTTGCTCAGTCATTACGCATCAGCCTTTTGAGTCAGAATGGTTTTAACACGCGCGATGTTACGACGTACTTTTCTCAACTGGTCAGTTTTTTCAAGCTGGCCTGTTGTGTGCTGCATGCGCAGGTTGAACTGTTCGCGTAGCAGGTTAATCAACTCTGCGTTCAGCTCTTCTACGCTTTTGTCTTTCAGTTCAGTCGCTTTCATTACATCACCGTCCGAGTTACAAAGGTTGTTTTAAATGGCAGTTTAGCCGCTGCCAATTCAAACGCTTCGCGTGCTAGAGCTTCAGGAACACCTTCCATCTCGTAAAGAACACGACCAGGCTGAATTTGGCATACCCAGTACTCAACGTTACCTTTACCTTTACCTTGACGCACTTCAAGAGGCTTCTCAGTAATTGGCTTGTCAGGGAAAACTCGAATCCAAATTTTACCTTGACGCTTAACGTGACGAGTCATAGCACGACGCGCTGCTTCGATTTGGCGTGCAGTCATACGACCACGGCCAACTGCTTTAAGGCCGTAAGTACCAAAGGCAACAGTATTACCCGCTGCTAAGCCGCGGTTGCGGCCTTTGTGCATCTTACGGAACTTCATGCGTTTTGGTTGTAACATGATTAGCCCTCTCGCTTAGCGTTGCGGCCTTTCTTCTTAGGTTGAGCAGCTGGTGCTTGCTCTTGAGTTGTAGGTAGACCACCTAGAACTTCACCTTTGAAGATCCATACTTTAACGCCGATGATACCGTAAGTAGTTGACGCTTCAGAGGTTGCGTAATCGATGTCCGCACGGAAAGTGTGCAGAGGAACGCGACCTTCACGGTACCATTCAGAACGTGCAATCTCTGCACCGCCCAAACGGCCGCTAACTTCAACTTTGATACCTTTCGCGCCTAGACGCATTGCGTTTTGAACCGCACGCTTCATAGCACGACGGAACATAACACGACGCTCTAGCTGGCTAGAGATGCTATCAGCTACTAGCTGGCCATCTAGCTCTGGCTTACGTACTTCAGCGATGTTGATCTGAGCTGGCACACCGGCTAGCTTAGATACGTAGTTACGCAACTTCTCTACGTCTTCGCCTTTCTTACCGATTACAACGCCTGGACGAGCAGTGTGAATAGTCACACGGATGCTCTTAGCAGGACGCTCGATCACGATTTTAGAAAGTGAAGCGTTCTTAAGTTGTTTAGTCAGATACTGACGTACCTGATGATCGTTATACAGGTTGTCTGCATAGTCTGCAGTATTAGCGTACCAGGTAGATGTCCATGGTTTGCTGATACCCAGGCGTATACCTGTAGGATGTACCTTCTGTCCCATTATCTACTCCTAGTTATCCGCTACAACCACAGTGATGTGACTGCTGCGCTTGAAGATACGATCAGCACGGCCTTTAGCACGTGGCTTGATACGTTTCATAGTTGGACCTTCGTCAACGAACACTTTAGACACGCGTAATTCGTCGATGTCTGCGCCTTCGTTGTGCTCTGCGTTAGCAATCGCAGATTCCAATACTTTCTTTACTAGCGCTGCGCTTTTCTTCGGGCTGTACGTAAGTAGCTCTAGAGCTTTCTCAACGTGCATACCGCGAATTTGATCCGCAACCAAGCGTGCTTTTTGAGCCGACGTGCGGGCAAAACGGTGTTTAGCTAATGCTTCCATCTTCCTACCCCTTAACGTTTAGCTTTCTTATCCGCGACATGGCCGCGGTAAGTACGCGTTGGCGCAAATTCGCCCAACTTGTGGCCGACCATTTCGTCACTAATAATGACAGGTACATGTTGTCGACCGTTATGGACCGCAATGGTCAACCCAATCATATCTGGGATGATCATAGAACGACGAGACCAAGTTTTGATTGGTTTACGTTCGTTCTTTTCCACTGCAGCCTCTACCTTCTTCAGCAAGTGAAGGTCAATAAAAGGACCTTTCTTGAGAGAACGTGGCATGGTGAATCCTCGCTATTACTTGTTACGACGACGTACGATAAGCTTATCAGTACGCTTGTTGCTTCGGGTTTTCTTACCTTTAGTAGGAACACCCCAAGGAGTTACTGGGTGACGACCGCCTGATGTACGACCTTCACCACCACCGTGTGGGTGATCAACCGGGTTCATGGCAACACCACGAACGGTAGGACGAACACCACGCCAGCGTGTAGCACCAGCTTTACCTAGTGAACGAAGCATGTGCTCTGCATTGCCAACTTCACCAATAGTGGCGCGGCAATCAGAAAGAACTTTACGCATTTCGCCAGAGCGTAGACGTAGGGTAACGTAGTTTCCGTCACGTGCTAGGATCTGAGCGTAAGCACCAGCAGAACGTGCGATTTGAGCACCCTTGCCAGGCTTCATTTCAATTGCGTGTACAACAGTACCTACAGGGATGTTACGCATAGGTAGAGTGTTACCAGACTTGATCGGAGCGCCCGAACCAGACTGGATAGCATCACCTGCTTTCATACCCTTAGGAGCTAGAATGTAACGACGCTCACCGTCTGCGTACAATACTAGAGCAATGTTAGCAGAACGGTTTGGATCGTACTCTAAACGCTCAACTTTAGCTGGAATGCCGTCTTTGTTGCGTTTGAAGTCGATTACACGATAGTGTTGCTTATGACCACCACCGATGTGACGAGTCGTGATACGACCACCGTTGTTACGACCACCAGACTTGCTGTTTTTCTCTAGCAAAGGCGCGTAAGGTGCACCTTTGTGCAGGTCAGGATTAACGACCTGAACAACGTGACGACGACCGGCAGAAGTTGGCTTAGCTTTCAATAATGGCATTTCTAATCCCCTTCTTACTCAGCACCACCGACAAAGTCGATGTCCTGACCTTCTTTAAGAACCACATAGGCCTTTTTCCAGTCGCTGCGCTTACCGAAAGACATGCCGTGACGCTTGGTTTTACCCTTAACGTTCACAGTACGAACACCTTCAACTTCAACTTCAAACAGTTTTTCAACTGCTGCTTTGATTTCAGCTTTGTTCGCGTCTTTAGCTACTTTAAATACAACTGTGTTGTTCGCTTCAGCAGCCATTGTAGACTTTTCTGAAACGTGAGGTGCTACTAGCACCTTCAGTAGACGTTCTTCTTTCATGCTAACGCCTCCTCAAGTTGTTTAACCGCATCAGCAGTCATTAGCACTTTTTCAAATGCAATCAAGCTCACTGGGTCGATGCCTGCTACGTCACGTACGTCAACTTTGTACAAGTTGCGTGCCGCTAGGAACAAGTTCTCATCAACTTCAGGAGTAACGATTAGAACGTCGTTTAGTTCATATTCGTTAAGTGCAGAAATAAGAGCTTTAGTCTTAGGTGCGTCAACACCGAACTTCTCTACAACAACCAAACGGTCTTGACGGATTAGTTCAGACAAGATGCTCTTGATCGCACCGCGATACATTTTCTTGTTAACTTTTTGGTCAAAGTCACGAGGCTTCGCTGCGAAAGCACGGCCACCGCCAACCCAAATTGGGCTACGGATTGTACCAGCACGCGCGCGGCCAGTACCTTTTTGACGCCATGGCTTCTTACCGCCACCACGAACTTCAGCGCGAGTTTTCTGCGCTTTTGTACCCTGACGAGCACCTGCACCGTAAGCTACAACTACCTGGTGAACCAGGGCTTCGTTGAATTCACGTCCAAAGGTCGCTTCGGATACTTCAAGAGCGCTTTGCGCGTCTTTCAATGTTAATTCCATCACTTCACTCCCCAGACGTTACGCTTTAACAGCTGGCTTAACGATTACATCGTTGCCAGTTGCGCCAGGTACGGCACCTTTAACTAGGATAAGGCCGTTCTCTACGTCAACACGTACTACTTCCAAAGACTGAGTAGTCACTTGCTTGTTACCAAGCTGACCAGCCATTTTCTTGCCTTTGAATACTTTACCTGGTGATTGGTTTTGACCAATTGAACCAGGAGCACGGTGTGACAAAGAGTTACCGTGTGTCATGCGCTGAGAACTGAAGTTCCAGCGTTTGATAGCACCTTGGAAACCTTTACCTTTTGATGTACCAGTTACATCAATCTTTTTAGTGTCGTTAAAGATTTCAACAGTGATTTCACTGCCTACTTCAATATCGGCACCTTCGTTGTCTTCTAGGCGGAATTCTACTAGAGTGCGTCCAGCTTCAACACCAGCTTTAGCAAAGTGACCTGCTTCAGCTTTGTTGATGCGGTTAGCTTTCTTAGTTCCAGCAGTAACCTGAAGAGCGCGATAACCGTCAGTTTCCTCAGTACGAACTTGAGTAACGCGGTTTGGGGTCGCTTCAATAACAGTCACAGGGATAGACGTACCATCTTCAGTGAAGATGCGAGTCATACCCACTTTACGACCGACTAGACCAATCGCCATTGTTATAACCCTCTCTTATTAGCCCAGGCTGATTTGAACATCAACGCCAGCAGCCAAGTCCAAACGCATCAACGCGTCAACTGTTTTATCAGTTGGCTCGATGATGTCTACCAAACGCTTGTGAGTACGGATTTCATATTGATCACGCGCGTCTTTATTAACGTGCGGAGAAATCAGAACTGTGTAGCGTTCTTTGCGAGTAGGTAGAGGAATAGGACCACTTACCTGAGCACCAGTGCGTTTCGCAGTTTCAACGATTTCAGCCGTAGACTGATCGATCAACTTGTGATCAAACGCTTTCAAACGAATGCGAATTCTTTGATTTGGCATCGATTAAGCTCCAATCGAAAGAACAAAAAAATTCACCTTTTCTCTTCCATTAATTCCGGAAAGAAAAGATGTGCGTAAACCGATGGTTCCCAATTGGAACCCTGTTCTTTTTTCTAGCACGCTAGCAACAGGCTAATCTATGAAGATAAATCCGTTACTTCGGCAACCACCCTAAAAGCAGTGAGGTCGCGGCTAAAAAGTACATACCCTTATTGGGCAGTGGGCGCGGATTATACAGAAACGCTGGACTAATGCAACAAGAGAATGACTATTAATGTTCAGTAATTAATCATCGTATAATAACACCAACTGATTCGTAGCGGTTACTCAATATTGAGAGTTGGCGATACAAGGTTGTCTTGCTACTAAAGCTATACGATTGTATATGCGCTTTTATACGATATCTTGCGTAATTCATGTTATAACGGACACTTGTAATATCGTTTCGCTACACATTCTCTATACTGGTGTGAATGCAGTGATAACGTATGGAACCGCGATGAATAAAACCTAGGGAATGGGTGTAAACCTTTAAATAGAGTGAATATGGAAGTATTGAATAGCCAACAGGCATTTTCTCAAATAAAACGCATTCTTAATAATCATTCAACGCTTTTAGAAGCCTACAGCGTGTTAGAGCCCATTATCCTTGAGTTATTTGGCGCCCAACGAATGAGTATTTTCCAGCGTCGCCGTCAACACCAAGATTTAGTAGCTCGTTTTAAAACGGGTAAAGAAACCCTTGAGATAAAGGTTCCTATTAGCCCAATGTCTATCGCGGGTTATGTTGCACTTTCACAAAAGTCTGTGGTTATCGACGACCCATACAATCCTTCACTGCTTCACAATATTCATCCGCGCCTTAGGTTTGCAGATAAGTTCGATAAAGATAACGATTTTAAAACACAGAATATTCTTTGCGTTCCTGTTATGAATGCGGGCGTGCTAATGGGCGTCATGCAAATAATTAATAAGGAAGCAGGGCCGTTCAATAGCGACGATCTAAATTTGGGTAATGAGCTTGCTTCTATATTAGGTGACAAATTTAGGTTTGAATTGGGTGGCACCAACAACCCATTCGACCTTCTGGTACACAAGGGCTTATTAAACGAACCTACTTTAGAAGAATTACAATCGTCGTCATCAGATATACGTACTGTAGTACAACGTATTATATCTGAGCACCGTGTAGCTGAGTCGGAAATAGGTAATTCACTGTCTATACATTACCAAGTACCATTTATTCCCTATTTACCAGACAAATACCATAGATTTGAAAATGAAAGTCGCCTTAATGTTTCATACTTAAAGCGCAACTATGTGGCTGTGATTGCCGATGCTCACGATAAACCAATCGTGCTGATGGCAGAGCCAAACAATGCTGCGCTTCTAATGGAAATAGAAAGTGCTATGGGCATAGACAGCTATGAAATAGCGGTTAGTCTACCCAATCTTATTCTTCAGTATTTAGGCGAAAACAGCGGTGGCGGTGGCCCCGGTGAAATGAGCGATATCCTTGACGAGATAGGGTCGTCCACTGAAGATAATGACGAACACGTTGACGAACTATCAGATGACGCTCCAGCCGTTGTGCGACTTGTTAGCCGTATATTACACGACGCTAAGCGCCTTAATGCCTCTGATATTCACATAGATCCCGAGAAAAATGCCCCCACTCGCGTACGTATGCGTGTAGACGGCGTTTGTCGCGATATGAATCAGGTGCCCAATTCGCATCACAGTGCAGTAATAGCCCGTATTAAAATAATGTCGAATTTGAACATTGCGGAAAAGCGTATTCCGCAAGACGGTAAACTGGCATTTAGAATGAACGGCCAGCTAGTAGAGGTTCGTGTAGCCACTATTCCAACCGTGGCTGGTGAAGGCGTTGTGATGCGTATTTTGGCGTCAGGTGGGGCCATGCCGATTGATAAGATGAATCTTGCTCCCAATAATCGTTCTCGCCTTGAAGAGATGATAAAGAAGCCGCATGGAATTTTGCTTGTTGTGGGCCCAACAGGTTCAGGTAAAACCACAACGCTGCACGCCATTTTAGGCTACTTAAACACGCCTGAGAAGAAGATTTGGACAGCAGAGGACCCGGTTGAGATAACGCAGCCAGGTTTACAACAAGTACAAGTAAGCCCCAAAATTGGCTTTACCTTTGCCAATGCGCTTCGCGCCTTCCTTCGTGCCGACCCCGACATTATATTAATTGGTGAGATGCGTGATAAAGAAACCGCCCATGCGGGTATCGAGGCCTCGTTAACAGGTCACTTAGTGCTCTCTACACTTCACACAAACTCTGCACCTGAAACCATTACGCGTTTGTTAGACCTGGGCCTAGATCCAGTTAACTTTTCAGATGCATGTGTGGGAATATTAGCACAGCGACTTGTTAGAACCCTTTGCGGTAATTGCAAAGAAAAATACGTGGCGAGTGAAACCGATATGGCTTTCATTGAACGCCAGTACGGTAAGGAACATCTTGCAGAATTGAATTTGCCCCCCTCGCTAGAACTGTATCGAGCCAAAGGATGTGAAGAGTGCGGCAACACGGGGTACAAAGGCCGAACCGGCGTACACGAACTACTGGGCATGACGCCAGAGTTGCGTTCACTGGTGTATAAAGAAGCCAGCGTAGCTGATATGAAACAGCAAGCAACCCATGATGGCATGCGTACGCTGGTACAAGACGCCATATTCAAAGTGCTCAAAGGTGATACCGACTTAGCGCAAGTGCAGATTGTTGGGGGCGATTAAACCTATGTGAATCACAAGGTGTATTTGCAGATGTGTCTATCTGTTTCGATAGACACACGCCATTACACCTTGCGATAGAACATACATACTTTAAAAACTACATTACCAATGGATTGAACATTTATAAGGAAGGATTCTATGAAAAAACACTTCATAGCGGCTACCGCTGCCCTGTGTCTTGCGACGTCGGGAGCAGCATACGCACAGCAAAAGCAAACAATTGACGGCATGTGGCAATCTGAATATTTACTGATTGCTGAACAAGGTATGCGTGCACTACATGCTAAAGATTATGAAAGGGCACTCGAAAAGTTAACCGAGTCTGCAAAGCTAGGAAATAAAGAGGCGCAATATTACTTGGCGCAAATGTACTTCCAAGGCTGGGGAGTGCCAATCAATTACGAAGAAGGTTGGCTGTGGATGAGCGTAGCAATTGAACAGCGCAATGCTGAGTGGAACCTTTCTTATCGACGTATTAAAAAGGCACTTCCTGAAGAATACGTAAAAGCTCTACAGCCCTATGTGGATGAACATATCGCCTTATATGGAGCTGAAGCACAAGATCTTAGATGCGAAAAACGCGCAGCTGTTGGCTCGAATATAAAACAAGTTATGTGCGAAAAGCGCACATACTAATAGTGTATTTTAATTTATAAAAAAGGGGCTTAAGCCCCTTTTTCAATTCGTAACGTTATTCAATTCTGTATCACTATTTTTTCAAGTACTCTCGAATAACGTAGTGCAGAATGCCGCCATTTTCGAAGTAGGTAAACTCGTTAGACGTATCAATGCGGATATCCATGGTAAATGTGTTCGACTCACCGCTATCAGTGGTCACTGTTACGTCTACTTCTTTTTGCCCACGCTCTATTTTGGCAATTGAATATTGTTCGTTTCCTTTTAAATCGAGTGAAGAAGCGCTATCTCCCTCTTTAAACTGCAACGGAAGAATACCCATACCAATAAGATTTGAACGGTGAATACGCTCATAACTTTCAGCCATAACCGCTCTAACACCCATTAGTGATGGCCCTTTGGCAGCCCAGTCTCTACTTGAACCGGTACCATACTCTTTGCCACCAATCACAACGGCAGGAACTCCGTCGTCTTTATAGCGCATTGCTGCATGGAAGATAGACATGCTGTCGCCACTTGGATAGTGGGTAGTAGCACTTCCTTTTGTGCCGGGCGCCAGTTGATTTTGCAGCCTCACGTTGGCAAAGGTGCCGCGCATCATAACCTCATGGTTGCCACGACGTGAACCGTAAGAATTGAAGTCACTAGGCTCAACACCCTGCGCTTTTAGGTATTCTCCAGCAGGACTGTCTTCAGCAATAGCGCCGGCTGGCGAAATGTGGTCGGTTGTAATTGAATCGCCCACTTTCACCAAGCAACGAGCATTGTCTATCGCTGAAAGAGCTTGTGGCTCTTTACCCATCACCTCGAAAAACGGAGGATGCTTTATATACGTAGATTCAGGCCAGTCGTAAACCGATGTTTTACTTACTTGCAACGAGTTCCACTCACCGCTGCCTTTAAATACGTCAGCGTATTTAGCCTTAAATAAATCTCCAGTAACGTTTTCTGCAATGTACTCCTGAATTTCATCTTCTGTTGGCCAGATGTCTTTAAGATAAACCGGCGCACCGTCGCTGTCTTTACCTAACGGTTCAGTAGTAATATCGATATTCATGTTACCAGCAAGGGCATAAGCAACCACGAGAGGCGGTGATGCAAGGTAGTTAGCCGCCACGTCAGGATGTATACGCCCTTCAAAGTTACGATTACCAGACAATACCGAAGTAACAGTAAGTTTTGCTTTTCGAATGGCGTCAGTAATTGAATCAGGAAGCGGCCCAGAATTACCGATACATGTTGTACAGCCGTAACCCACTAAGTTAAACCCAAGTGCTTCTAAAGGTTTCATCAAATTCGCATCTTCAAGATACTGGGTTACCACTTGCGAGCCGGGGGCTAGTGAGGTTTTCACCCATGGCTTGCGTGTTAACCCCTTTTCAGCTGCTTTCTTCGCAAGCAAACCTGCACCTACCAGAACAGATGGATTTGACGTGTTTGTGCAACTTGTTATCGCTGCGATAACAATTGCGCCGTCCTCTAAATTGAATTTACTTCCTCTAAACTCTACAAACGAATCGTGCGATTCATCAATTTCGTCAGTTGTGCCAAGCCCGCCTTCTGCAACAAAGTCTGCTTCTTCATCCATTACTTTTACGTCAATTTGGCTACGATGCCAGGTCTTGAATTCTTCGGCTGCTTTGTCTAATGCAATTTTATCCTGCGGGCGCTTCGGACCAGCAATTGACGGTACAACTTCGCCAAGATCTAGTTCAAGCGTTTCGTGATACTCAGCATCTTTGGTTGTATCGTCGTGCCATAGACCACTGAACTTAGCATACGATTCAACTAACTTTATTTGTGATTCTTCACGTCCTGTTAGCTTCAAATAATCTAAAGCTACATCGTCGATAGGAAAAATACCGCATGTCGCACCGTATTCAGGTGCCATATTTGCTATGGTTGCTCTATCGGCAGTGGTTAAGTGCTTCAGTCCCGGTCCATAAAACTCAACAAACTTTCCTACTACGCCGTGCGCGCGAAGCTGTTGAGTAATGGTTAATACCATGTCGGTTGCAGTAACGCCTGCTGGCAATTTACCTGATAGCTTAAATCCAACCACTTTAGGTAAAAGCATAGTAACAGGCTGACCTAGCATTGCCGCTTCAGCTTCGATACCGCCAACACCCCAGCCAAGCACACCAAGGCCGTTAATCATGGTTGTGTGAGAATCGGTCCCTACTAGCGTGTCGGGGTAGACGAAAGTGTCATCACCTTCTTGCTTTGTAAAAGCACAACGCGCCAAGTATTCCAGGTTCACTTGGTGGACAATGCCTCGACCAGGAGGGACAACCTTAAAGTTATCGAAGCTCGACTGCCCCCACTTTAAAAATTGATAACGCTCTTTGTTTCGCTGAATTTCAATGTCTGTGTTTTTCTCTAGCGCATTTTCTTCTGCAAAATGATCAACCATTACAGAGTGATCGATTACCAGCTCAACAGGGTTTAGCGGATTAATGGCTTGGGCATCTCCACCAAGTCTATCAACCGCATCACGCATTGCTGCTAAATCTACAATGGCAGGCACGCCAGTAAAGTCTTGTAAGATTACTCGAGCGGGAACAAAAGACACTTCATGGTCGGCATGATTACTGACATCCCATTTAGCTACTTGTTCGATGTCTTCACTGCTAACAAACTCTTCGTCTTCGTGACGTATTAGGTTCTCTAGCAATACTTTTATACAAAAAGGTAATCTGCTTAATTCGTATTTATCGCCAATGTCATTGAAACTAACTGCTTTGAAAGTGTTACCTTCCACATCAAGCTGCGAAAAAGACTTGTATGTCATTGCGCTATCCATCCTTATTGCCTGTTCAGTTTTTGTTTCTTACACTCACTACCTGTGCAAGACGCGCAGTAGTTAATACTGCTGCAATTGTGATGTATTTGTACGCACTACAGATGAAAAAAAGTTCACATTACCTCATAGTTAAAAACACTTAGGTTGCACTCAATACGTTATACTGGGTTTTGATTCACAATTTACATTATTGCAACATTACTATTCTCAAATGAACTAACAGAATGTATTCTGACTGTTGACTAGAACAGCTCTTAACATACTTATTTGGCACGCAAATCATTTAGCCAAAGTAGGATGAGGTAAAAAGGGCGCCCATAATAATAAAGATGTTGCTATGACCCACCCTCTTGTAAAAAGGTATAACCTAGCCCCGCATCCCGAAGGCGGCTTTTATCGACAAGTATTCCGTTCAGAGAATGAGACCTCTTCATATATACATGGTGAAACCAGACCGGCATTAACCCACATTTACTTCCTTCTTTTGAAGGGGAAGGTAAGCCGCTTCCATCGCGTTTTACATGACGAGGTATGGAATCATTACGAAGGAGCACCACTTCAATTGTTTCAACTGCATCAACAACAGTTATGGGAACGAAGAATTGGTGGCCAAGGGAACGAGTATGCAGAGGTAGTCAATGCCGGTAACTATCAAGCAGCACAAAGTATGGGCGAATACTCTTTAGTAGGCTGTACGGTTGCACCCGGCTTTGACTTTGCCGACTTTAGCTTTATTGAAGAACCCGCTATGAAGCAATGGTTAGATATAGCACACCCTGATCTTGCCAAATTTATTTAATATATGCTGTGAATTCCCACCGTGTTTTGCAGTTATGCCGCTGCACTTTTGTCAGTGGTCGAACTGGATTTTTTCGGCCTAATCAAGGATGATACGGAAAGTTTTTTAATATACGTCTGAACGTCCATTTACGGGCTACAAACAGACCTTCACTCTAACGCCGCAGGTAACCCAACTATGTATAAATTGGTACTTATTCGTCATGGAGAAAGTCAGTGGAATCTTGAGAACAGATTCACTGGTTGGCACGACGTTAACTTGACCGACACTGGTGTAGCACAAGCCAAAACCGCAGGTAAGCTACTTAAAGATGCGGGTTTCGCATTCGATCAGGCATACACATCTGTATTGCTACGTGCTATCAAAACACTAAATATAGCGCTAGAAGAAATGGGTCAACACTATTTGCCCGTTGAACGCCACTGGCGTTTGAACGAGCGTCACTATGGTGCACTTACGGGGCTAGACAAAGCAGAGACAGCTGCGAAGCACGGCGAAGAACAAGTTAAAATTTGGCGCCGTAGCTTTGATATCCCACCTCCTGCAGTAGAAGATGACAGCGAGCATTTCCCTGGCCATGACCCACGTTATAGCCATGTTGATGCAGACATTCTTCCTCGTGGAGAAAGTTTAAAGCTAACTATTGAGCGTGTACTTCCATACTGGCATGACGTTATTCGCCCTGATATCCAAGCAGGTAAGCGAGTGATCATTGCAGCACACGGCAACAGCCTGCGTGCATTGGTTAAGTATTTAGACGGTATGTCTGATGAAGAAGTACTAGGCCTTAATATTCCAACAGGTGTTCCACTAGTTTACGAACTAGATGAAAACTTGAAGCCTATCTCAAAAGAATATTTGGGTGACGCTGACGCCATTAAAGCGATGATGGATGCAGTGGCCAAACAAGGGCAAGCAAAATAAGCTAACCACGTTTAGAAACAAAAAAGCCTGCTTACGCAGGCTTTTTTATTCGTATATTGTTTCTAACTAGTTAGGTACTTTTACTAACCAATTGTGGGTATCTTCAGCTTTACCCCATTGAATATCATTAAGCGCCTGTCTTAATTTCATAGTAACAGGGCCTGCTTCACCGCTTCCCACCTGATATTCTTTATCATTATGGATAAAGGTACCTACCGGAGTAAGAACAGCAGCCGTACCAGAAAGCGCAGCTTCAGTATTTGGCTTTGCTGAGCGCTCTAGTAGTTCATCAACTGTAATATCACGTTCACTTACTTTCATGCCGTGATCTTTAGCAATTTGAAGAACCGTTGCGCGAGTAACACCGTGTAAGAAGGTAGAGTCTAGACCTTTGGTGATTATCTCATCGCCATCAATAAGTAAGAAGTTTGCTGCACCCGTTTCTTGAACATCGCCATTCGGACAAAATAGAATTTGGTCAGCCTGAACTTCTGCACGAGCTTTAAGAATAGGAGGTAAAGCACTGGCGTAGTTACCGCCACTTTTTACCATTCCCATATGAGGGGCACATCGCATTCCCGTTTCATCTAATAACAAGCGAAGTGGCTTAGCGCCGCCCGCAAAGTAATCGCCAACAGGAGACAACAATACATATAACATTGAGCTTGCAGAAGGAGCTGCAGCCTTACCAATAGAAGCTTCTGTACCAATATGAGTAGGACGAATATACATAGAACCTGGAGGTTCAGGTACTTCTGAGGCGTACTTAGCAACAATATCGATGATCATTTTCTCAACTTGTGCTTTGTCTATTTCAGGCAAGTTAAGAAGGCGACTACTTTGAGCAAAGCGCTCAATATTCTTATCCATTCTAAAAATATTGATACTGCCATCTTCGTGCTTAAACGCTTTTAAGCCCTCAAAGCACGTACTTGAATAATGAAGTACATGGGCACCAGGGTGCATCTGAATACTGTCTGCGCTGACAAATTCGGTGTCAGTCCACTTATCGTTGACAAAGGTAGTTAGTGCCATTTGTGGCATAAATACTGTACCGAATACGGCCATTAGTTCGTCCTATTTACTTCACTATTTATTAATCGTGGTAGTTTACCAAAAAACACACAGTTTTCTAAAAGTTAGTCGACTGAATTAGCGGTTTTATTTAACAACACTGTGTAGAAATACTGACGGCAGTTTAGAAAACAGAACCAAAATGCGTAAGGCAACTTTATCCGCCTTTAGGCATTACTCTGTAAGCCGTGTTGCAGGTGCATCTATATTTCTAGAATTATTACCTCTGCACGGTGTTATTTACTCTCTAGTGCTTTCTCTAGTAAAAGCTCTATACGTTTTACGCTTTCTATCAACTCTTTCATATCGCTGCTTTCATCAGTGTTTTGTTCTGGCACTACACTAGTACTTGTTAACAACTTATCTTTTTGCGCCAAAATAGTTTCTCTAAACGTATCTGCGTCATTGATGCCAATTAGTGAAACCAAAGCGCCTTGCGCAGATTGCCCTGCAGTTTCAAAAGACAGCCGATACAAGTTAAACACTCGCATTAATGGGCCCTGCACCATAGCAACATCTGTTATTTTCTCTAGAGGAATAGACTTTTCTTCTTTGTTAAACACGCCACGCTTCACCACTATTTTTCTTTCGGTCACTATGGCAGACATAGCAGCAAGCACTTTACTACTGATCAGGAAGAAAATAGGGATAGAGATAATTAAGAAAGGAATACCCACAATACTTATAGTAGATACCAACAATAGACTTATAAGCCAGTACGTTTTTACTGCAGGGTTAAAAGTAGCATTCAGTATTATTCTTTCAGACATAACAATTTCCTTGTTTAAGTCGCTTTTTCGGTAGCTCGGTAGCTATCGTTAATCTTTACGTGTAGTCAGCATATTTATAGCGAACGACTTTACGTATTTATAAAACCTATTACATTACTCTGCTTATGCCTGAAATGCCTAGCATTGTCTGAATAAGAAATTGAGATTTTTTGTAACGCAGAAAGCAAAAAACCCGCCGTAAGGCGGGTTTCTTTAAATGGGACCTGGCAGTCTGGAGGGCCAGCCCGTCCTACTCTCACTTGGGGTTGGACGCACACTGCGTGAAGAACGCTGCACCGCAGGTGCATGTCGGATGCCTGATGGCATGCGGCAAGTGATGAACGGTCGAGCTCTGCGAGACCATGGGAGCCCCCTTCGGGATGGCTGACCGCGGAGTAGCACGTTAGTGCTAGTCCTTAAAACAAAAAACCCAGCTTTCGCTGGGTTCTTTGTTTTAGAATTGGGACCTGGCAGTGTCCTACTCTCACATGGGGAAACCCCACACTACCATCGGCGCT
>NZ_JAZETR010000008.1:0-244183 GCF_036864375.1 Alteromonas sp. S167 | reverse complement strand
GATATAAGGAAACGGTTTGGTCGTATCGGGTTGAAAATGTACGACCCTATCAAGCGCCCAGATAAGTCCACCATCGAGCAATTAGGGCGTTCTTTTGACTATTTAGGTTATCACTTTTACGACTCAACAATTAGCGCTAGGCTTGGCTCTATTGAAAGGTTGAAGCATTCACTTGTATCTATTTTTACCAGTTACAAACATTCAAAACAGAAAAGTGAAGAGTTTTTACTTTGGCGACTTAACCTTCGGATTACGGGTTGTGTTTTCGACAATAAAGCCAAAGGTTGGCTGTTTTTCTTTTCAGAGATTAATGATGAACAACTGTTACATACGCTTGATCATTATGTAAGTAAGCTTATTAAACGCTTTAACGTGTCTATTCAGCCTAAAAAGTTCGTCAGGGCATTCAAAGAGCTGAGCCACAGAAAATACGAAACAAGTTATATTCCAAATTTCGATGAATATACATTAGCGCAAAAGAAAAAAGTCCTAACGGACTACTTTAAGGTCAATGTCAGTAAGCTGAGAAAAGTCGAAGTTGAGTTTGAATTTAATAAAAGAATAAATAAACAAGTTAAAGACTTACTTGTTGATGTGCAAAGCTTTGCATATTAGTGAGTTAGGGAGATATTTTGTTAAAACGGATTTCCACAATAAAAAATATTGGCACCTATAAAGACTGCAATGGTCGCCAAAGCCAGTTTGAAAAGCTTACGCTCGTTTATGGTAGAAATACATACGGAAAAAGCACGTTGGGTGATATTTTTTCATCGCTCAATTCTGGTGAGTCAACTACCATAAGCGCCCGAAAGAGCATTCCTGACGATGGAACAACACAAAAGGTCGAACTGAACTTTTTAGGTGCTGATGGCAAGAAAGAAATAAAAGCTATCTTTAACAACAATGACTGGAAAAATAAATTACCCGATCATTTAAGGCTAGCAGTTTACGATGATGCTTTCTACCACAAAAATGTTTTCTTGGGTCGCACACTAACTCGCAACACCAAAGAGAGCTTTAGCGATTTTATCTTGGGGTCGCAAGGTGTAGCTGAAGCAGAAAACATCGCAGCGAAAAATAAAGAACTAAAAGAGAAGAAGTCAGATCTCAAAAAGTTAGTTCAGAGCGAGTTTTCAAAAGTTGATGACCTAAAATCATTTATAGCTGAACCTGTAATTGCGGATATAGACGCTACCAAAGAAGGACTAGACAAAAAACGTGAAGAATATGCTTTGCTTAACTCACAAAAGAAAGCAAGTAAGGCGATTAGGAAAAGAAAGAATCTATTTCCGCTTAAAGTAGCTACAGACTTTAGTGAAGCGGTAACGGCAATTAACACTGTACTGAAAACCGGGCTAGACAACCCACATGAGGCAGCCAAAGCAGAATTAAATCGTCATATTGAAAAACATTTTGTTAAGCCTGAAGGTGCTGAACAATGGATTAAACAAGGCTTAAGTTTACTTGATGGTGATAACTGTCATTTTTGTGGGCAGGCAATTACACCACAAGCAAATGAGTTACTGGATTTATATCGACAATGTTTTGATGACCAGTTTGCTAGGCATGAAAGTTTTGTGAAAACAACAATTGAGAGGCATCAGCACTTGCTGGGTGCGAACTGGCTGGAGAAACTTGATTCTTCAATAGCTAGCGCTAGTTTAATTCTTGATAGCTACCCAGAGCTTTCTAATGAACATGAAATTCCTGATACTGTAAACAATATCAGAATCTCTCATGAAGCCATACAAGGGAAGATCGAACAAATAACCTTAATAGTAAATCAAATAGTAGAAGCATTTACTGCAAAGATTGATGCTAAATTGGCGAACCCTAAAGCAGAGTTCGAAACGGTTGAGGCTGCTGAACTAGATCAACAGCTAAATAACTTATACAACGACATAAACAGTCTAAACACTTTTTACTCTTCGTTTAATAAACGAGCTAACGAATTCAAAGCTAGATTTGAAGTTGACCAAATTGAAAAAGATCTTGAACGCCTTGCACAGCAAGGTAAAGACATTGCGCTAAAAATTGAACGATACGAAAAGAATGACGCCTGTGAAGAGCACATCTCTTTATCAAAAAGCATCTGCGATCTTGAGGGCGATATTCCAAAGCTAAAAGAATCGCTACGGAATGAACAAAGCGCCTTTTTGAATCTGTATTTCTCTAAAATTAATAAGCATTTTAATGATTTAGGTAGTAGAGACTTTAAACTTGAATATAAGCCTGAACCTCTTGGCAATAAACCCATTTATAGCTTTAAAGTAAAGTTTAAAGGGACTGGCATTGCCGAGAGCGATTTAGATAAAATTTTTAGTGAATCTGATAGGCGATCTCTTGGTTTATCAATTTTTTTAGCATCACTGGACTCACTTGAAGACGAAGTCTTAGGTAAAACAATTATTGTTTTTGATGACCCAGTAACCTCATTTGATGAGAACAGAGTCGGGCAAACGCATAGTAAGTTAGTGAAGTTGGCAGATAGGTGCCGACAAGTAATAATGCTTAGCCACTTCAAGGATGGGGTAGCGAACTTTTTAAAGGTGCATGGGTTTTCAAAGAGTGATATTGCTTTAATCGAAATTAAGAAAAATGCTCAAGGTTCATATCTTGAAGTAGGGAACAAAAGTGCCTTTCTAAAATCAGCTCACCATTTAAACACTGAAGAGTTAATCGATTTTGTTGAACGAAATATTGATAAATTAAGTTGTAAGCCACGTGTTTATCTTGAAGAAGTTCTAAGTTTAAGGTTTTCGAAACAGATACGTAAAAAACAAATTACTAATGAATCGTTAAGTAAGCGGATTGATGCATTGAGCGAAGAAAAAATAGTATCGCAGGATATTGCAAAGCAATTGCATGATTGGCGCGAAGAGCTTAACCCTGAGCATCATGTTTGGATGGATGACGATATAGAAAATCAAAGGACTACGATTGCTAGCTTTTTAGAGTTCGTGTTTTATGAGCTAGTGCCAGAGCCAGTGGGAGAGGTTTAATGTCTGAATATGTATTTGTAGAAAAGCCTCTTCTAAATCAACTGGCAGCTATGGGATGGCAAGTTATTGAGCATTCCTCTAGTGTTATTCCTAATGATCCTAGTATCAGTTATCGTAAACACTTCAGAGAATGTGTTATTCAGAGAGAGTTTGCCAAGGCTATTAGTACACTTAACATTATTGATGGCCAATGTTGGTTAACTGATGCTCAAATAGATGGACTTTATGAAGACTTCACTGACTTTGGTGTTAAGAGCCTGCTTGAAAACAATCAAGAGTTTATGGAGCGAATCAAAAAGTGGCAGGTAGATGAGAACACCGTAACTGGTGAGCAGAACCCTACAGTTAAGATTATTGATTTTGATAATTGGAAGGCCAACCGATTTGTTGCAATAAATCAGTTTCGTATTGATACCCCTGCTGGCGTTAAAGGTTGCATCGTTCCTGACATTGTTTTGTTTGTTAACGGCCTCCCTCTGGTTGTTATTGAATGTAAAGATGTAAATAGCTTTACGTCAGACCCAATGAATCAATCAATAGAGCAATTAAGGCGATATGCTGACCTAAGGGAGCCGGAAGGTTCTCAACTGATTGAAGGAGAAGAAAAACTTTTTTATACCAATCAATTAATGATTGGCACATATGGTGACAACGCCAAGTTCGGTACAGTTACATCAACAGAAGAGTATTATTTTAATTGGAAAACAATTTACCCAGATGATACTCCTTATGTAGACCCCACGACAGGGAAGCATCGTAAACAAGAAACGCTTGTTCAAGGTATGTTGCACCCAAGAAACCTTATAGATATTACAAATAACTTTACATTATTCATGGATGCTGGAAAGCAACGTATAAAGGTTGTTGCTCGCTATCAGCAATATCGTGCGGTTAATAAGATTATTCAACGAATTAGAACTGGTGAGACAAGTGATGAACGCTCTGGTGTCGTTTGGCATACACAAGGTAGCGGTAAGTCTCTAACAATGGTCTTTTTAGTACGCAAAATGCGTAGTACCGAAGACTTGAAAGATTACAAAGTATTGATGGTCAATGACCGGAAAGATCTAGATAAACAGCTTGGTGAAACGGCTGATTTAACAGGCGAAAAGGTTTATCGCATTTCTAGCAGTGATGAAGTTAAAACTGAGCTGTGTGATGATCGCTCAACTCTGAATATGGTAATGGTGCATAAGTTTAGAGAAGCGTATAACAGAAATACGCCAGACTATCTAAATGAAGCTTTGGGTAAATCTGTCGCAGAATCTTCTTCTGGGTATTCTTCTGAAGTTGACAAAGACAGTGTTGTGAAGCTATTTGAAAGCTTTGGCGAGGTTAATCCATCAGACAAAGTGCTTATCATGATTGATGAAGCGCACCGTACACAGAAAACAGGACAAGATAAAGCTAGTTTGTCGGACAATATGTTCGATGCATTCCCCAATGCAACTCGCTTGGCGTTTACTGGTACCCCTTTAATTGCCGACCATCATAATGATCCAACTTGGAAGCGCTTTGGCAATAACCCTGATGAACCGTATATTGATGAATACAAGCTGCAAGATGCCGTAGATGATGGTGCTACTCTGCAAATATTGTATGAGGGCAAAACAGCCGACTCAGCAATCTATGATAAACATGGTTTTGATACAAAATTTGAAAACTTATTTAAAGAAAGAACCGATGAGGAAATAGCTGCAATCCGCAAAAAGTATGGTGCAACTGGCGATATATTAGAAGCTGAAGATCGTATTGAAGAAATATCTAACGACCTTGTTAATCACTATATACAAAAAGTGTTGCCTAGTGGCTATAAAGCTCAGGTTGTTTGCTCTTCAAAACAAGCGGCATTGCACTATCAAAAGTTTATTAGAAAAGCGCTTAATGACTGGGCAGAAGAAGAAAAGCAAAAATCTACTGAAGAACAGGATAAAGAGCTACTCAAACAGGTTGAGTTTCTCGATGCTATGGTTGTCATTTCTTCTGATGGAACGAATGAAAAGGCTTCATTTGTTGCTGCTAGGAACGAGTCTCGCAAACGTAATGCGGTGGAAAACTTTAAGAAGAAATTTAATTACGACAAGCCAGATACAGGCATCGGATTCTTAATAGTTTGTGACATGCTTCTTACTGGTTTTGATGCGCCTATTGAACAGGTTATGTACATTGATAAGAAGCTAAAAGAACATAACTTACTGCAAACAATAGCTCGTGTTAATAGAACATATCCCGGTAAAACAGTTGGGTATGTTGTCGATTACATAGGCTTAACTGAGAATCTAAAAGAAGCGCTATCGCTATACTCAGGCAAAGATCAAAAAGACATTTTAGATACGTTTAAATCGGTCGAGTCTGAAATGCCTGTACTTCAAAGTCGTTATAGGCAGTTGATTCAACTATTTGAAGATAAAGATATCTCACAAATAGAAAGTCTCGTCCAACAAAAGCTAACTTCAGATATTGAAAGGTACAAAGTTACAGAGTCCGTTATTCAAACTTTAGAGGATGTTAAAACTCGCGATAGCTTTAATGTCTACCTTAAGAAATTCATGCAAAGTATGGATATTATTTTGCCAAACAAACTGGCACATCCATACAAAATACCTATGTACCAATTTAGTCATCTACAAGCTAGAGCGAGGGAGCGGTATAAAGATGACTCTATCAATATTACTGGTGCTGGTGAAAAAGTTCGCAAGCTAGTTAATGAACACCTAATTAGCCTAGGTATTAACCCTAAAGTGCCACCTGTAGAGCTATTCTCAGACAAATTCATAACCACCTTAAAAGAGCATAAGGATGATCGAGCTGCGGCTAGTGAAATGGAACATGCTATTCGTAAGCATTGTAAAGTGAATGAATCTGATGACCCTGTAATGTACAAGCGCTTCAGTGAAAAGCTCGATGATATTCTTAAGAAGTACAATGAACAGTGGGATCAGATGCTGCTTCACTTGGATGAATTAAGAGAAGAAATAGATGAAGGTAGAGGTGATGATTCATCCGCTGGAGATCCGTTTACTGATCTAATCGTTGAGTTGGCGTTTGATGGGTCTTGCCAGCCAAGTGAGATGGAAGCCGTTAAGAGTATTGTTGAACAAATACTAGAAATAATGGCTAATAAAATTGAAGGGTTAAACTTCTGGGATCGCCCTAATATGGTTGATGAACTTGAAGGTAAAATCCAAGAAGTATTTATATTGAGTGACGTTCCGGCACTAGAAGAATCATTTGAGCTAGTAACAACAGAGTTATTGAATCTAGCCAAAAGAAGAGAGCTAGATATTTTGTCTAACAGAAAACAACAGGATGGTAATTAGTGGCAGATACTTTAAATGTCAGCACATATAAGGATATCAGCTACAAACTAAAGAAAAGTGATAGGAAGACAACAAGTATTTACATTGAACGTGATGGTACCGTTTTAGTGATAGCGCCATCACCATTTGATGTCGAGAAAATTGAACAGATCATAGAGTCTAAGAGAAGCTGGATTTATAAGAGCCTAGCCGAGTGGGAGGACCTTAACAGAACTCGAATCCATCGAGAGTATGTTAACGGTGAAAGTTTTTTATATTTTGGCAGAAACTACCGTCTGCAACTAGTGAAAGACCAATCAGAGCCTCTAACTTTTCATTACGGCCAATTTAAGTTGTTGGATTCAGAAGTGGCTAACGCCCCTGATCACTTTAAGAACTTTTACAAAACGAAATTACAGCAGCGTTTAGATGAAAGGCTTAAGCTCTACCAGCCAAAAATGAAACTGAAACCTGCCAGCATTCGAGTTATGGAATTACAAAACCGCTGGGGGTCATGCACCTCGAAAGGAGCAATAAACCTTCATTGGAAGTGTGCCATGTTGCCTTTAAGCGTATTAGACTACGTTATTGTTCACGAGCTTGCTCATCTAGAAGACAAAAGCCATTCTCCCAAATTTTGGCGCACGATAGAAAAAGTAATGCCAGACTATGGTGAAGCCAAGAAGTGGCTTAAATTTAACGGCGCTGGGATGACACTGTAAAACTAAAAAGCCCACTTTAAAGTGGGCTTTAGCTATCTATTAAACGCTTTATTTACTGTAAACGACTTATTTAATCCCAGTAAACGTTTTATTTACTCAAATCATTTAGTTAGGTGTCACCGCGTTGTGGTAAACGTCTTGTACGTCGTCACAGTCGTTTAGCATATCCATGAATTTTTCGAACATCGGCATATCGTCTTCACTGATCTCTGTTTCAGTTTGTGGCATCCAACTCATTTCTTCTGCAATGAAGTTAATGTCTGGATAAGCTTCCGTAAGCGCTGTTTTAACTTGATAGAACTCTGTGTGAGGAGCGTAAACCGTTACCTTGCCGTCATCTACTTCAACGTCAGTTACGTCTACGTCTGCTTCCATCAGTACTTCAAGAATAGCGTCTTCATCGTCGCCTTCAAACTGGAATACCGCTTGGTGATCGAACATGTGCGATACCGCACCTTGTGCACCCAGTTTTGCGTTTGTCTTTGTAAAGCAGTTACGCACTTCAGTAATAGTACGGTTAGCGTTATCAGATAGACAGTCAACAATTACCATGCAGTTACCCGGGCCAAAGCCTTCGTAACGCATAGGCTGGAAGTCTTCACCTGCACCACCCGCTGCTTTATCGATGGCTTTTTCAATTACGTGGCTTGGCACCTGGTCTTTCTTTGCTTTTTCCATTAAACGGCGCAGCGATAGGTTAGTGTCAGGATCGGCACCACCGTTTTTCGCACACACGTAAATTTCTTTACCGTACTTAGAATATACTTTCGTTTTTTGGCCGGCAGTTTTTGCCATGGCGTTTTTACGTACTTCGAATGCTCTTCCCATCTTAAAATTCTCTTTCTCGCAATTGGAATGCTGCGTTGCGGTTATATAGGCTACTGTGCGGCTTTCTAAGCTTAGCAGGCTAAACTCTGCTAATTAAGCTCTGCTACCTAAGCTTTGAAACTTGGCTATGCAATACTCGTGTATCGCAAGATTAGCGACATAGTCGCAAACACAAAAAAAAGTGGCAAAATTCTACCCTATTTTATACCCAACAATACAGCCTTAATGGCGTTTTAGTTGGCTACAGCACTCGCTTTATAGCAAACGCTAAATTTCAGTAGGTTTAAGGTAAATGCTCCGTCGCCAAATAATCGTGCGACTGCATTTCCTTTAATCGACTAAGGCAGCGTCTAAATTCAAAGTTTAACAAGCCTTCTGTATACAAATCTTCAAGTGCCACCTCTGCAGAAATAATAAGCTTTACGTTACGCTCATAAAACTCATCTACCATGGCAATAAAACGTCGTGCAACATCGTCATTGTGCTGCCCCATTTGTTTTACATTTGCCAGCAACACCGAGTGATAACAACGGCTTAGTTCAATGTAATCGCTTTGACTGCGCGGGCCGCCACACAGGTTTTTAAAATCAATCATCAGCACGCCATCTGCATTTCGAAGCGTGGTAATTTTGCGATTGTTTACATCAATATCTTCGCCACTGGTACCTTCTTCTGGAGCAAGCTGTGTAAAGTAGCTATGCAGGTTTTCTGTGGCCTGTGCATCTAGCGGGTAATGATAAATTTCCGCTTGTTCTAACGTGCGCAACCTGTAGTCAATGCCGCTGTCTACATTCACAACACGGGTATTTTGGTTTAACAAATCGATAGCAGGCAGAAAACGTGCGCGCTGCAGTCCGTTTTTGTATAAGTCGTCCGGAACAATGTTCGATGTGGCCACCAGCACAATACCGTGCCCAAACAGCTCTTCCATTAATGTTCCTAGAATCATGGCATCGGTAATATCAGACACAAAAAACTCGTCAAAACATATTACGCGAGCTTCTTTAGCTAGCTTAGCCGCGACTATTTTAAGAGGGTCTTGGGCACTTTTAAGCTGTTTAAGTTCATCGTGTACGCGGTACATAAAACGGTGAAAATGCACACGCATTTTTTTCTCAAACGGCAAGCAGTCATAAAAGGTATCAACTAAATAGGTTTTTCCTCGCCCAACGCCGCCGTAAAAGTAAATGCCTTGAATACCCGGTTTCGAATAGCCTTTTCCAAACGCGGCTTTCAATTTTACTCGCCACGTTACTTTTTTCTTTGGCTGAGTGAGTTCGTCGTATAAACGCTGAAGTTCTTTTACTGCGTTTTCTTGTGCCGCGTCATAATGAAAATCAGACGACTGAAGATCTAGCTGATATTTTTCCCATGGCGTCATCGCCTAAACCACTCCGTACAAAAGTCAATAGCGGCGCATGCTGCACCGACCTGCTTGAATTTCTCAATTATGACCTTAATTTTACTGGAAATCACGGTAGAATCGCACTCAGTTAATTGTGCTATATCATGAACATTGAAAAAACGTCATGTTGTATGCGCTTTTCGGGTTCGACCTTGCTATATTCAAAGTGTGGTCGAAAGCAGTGCGATTACCGTAATAATTTAACGCGCTGCAAGATGTAGATTGATTCGGAGAATTTAATGGAATTGTTAGTATCTCTTGCTTTGTTAATTGTTGGCTTAGTCATTGGTTTTTTTGTAGGCCGTTTTTTCCAGCAAAAACAAGGTGCAGGCAATGCAGCGCAAACTGAAAAGCAAGTGAAAGAAATTCTTGCGCAGCAGGCACAGCACCATATTCATCAAACCCGTCAAAGCCTAGAAAGCATTGAAAACCAGTGCGAAGTGCTTAAACAGCAAATTGAAGAATATGAATTGTTGCTAGAACAAGGCAGCGACGAAGAAGGCAACAAAGTACCTTTTTACGGCGAACAAGCCACAACGTATTTACGAAATAATCTTAAACAGTCTGATAAGGCACGAGTGAAGCGCGTTTCTGATACGCAACCAAAAGACTTTGCTAATGCTGGCTCTGGGTTATTCGTCGGCAGAACCGAGCAGAATAACGCAGAAAAACAGTAACATCGGGAACTTTTCACTGCCCTCAGGCTCTTTTATTTAAATCATGCTATGTCGCATTTAACATGAAGGAGTGTAAGCGAACATGAAAATGTCTTTCCGCCATTGTTTATTGGCGTCTGCCGTTGTTGTAAGTTCATTGGGCTTTACTGTTAGCACACAGGCGGCGTTACCGTTTTTTTCAGATAAGAAAGATGAAGTTCCCTCTTTAGCCCCTATGCTTGAAGAAGCTACCCCAGCGGTAGTGAGCATTGCGGTAGAGGGAACACAAACCTCGCGCCAGCGCGTACCAGAGATGTTCCGCTACTTCTTTGGCGCCCCACAGGAACAAGTGCAAGAGCGCCCATTTCGCGGTTTAGGCTCGGGCGTAATTATTGATGCGGAAAACGGCTATGTGGTTACCAACAACCACGTGGTTGATAATGCAGACGAAATTACAGTAAAACTCACCGATGGCCGTGAATTCAAGGCTAAAAAGCTGGGCTCTGATGAGCAAAGCGATATTGCACTACTTAAAATTGAACCCGACGATTTAAAAGCGCTACCGCTTGCCGACTCTGACGCATTGCGCGTTGGCGATTTTGTCGTGGCTATTGGTAACCCATTTGGCCTGTCTCAAACCGTAACCTCGGGTATTGTTAGCGCGCTGGGTCGTTCTGGCTTGAACATTGGTGGCTACGAAGACTTTATTCAAACCGATGCTGCTATAAACCGCGGCAACTCAGGTGGCGCACTGGTAAATTTGCACGGTGAGCTTGTTGGTATCAATACCGCTATATTCGGTCCTAATGGTGGCAACGTGGGTATCGGCTTCGCTATTCCTGCCAACATGATGAAAAACCTTGTAGACCAAATTGCTGAATACGGCGAAGTGCGCCGTGGCTTACTAGGCATATTGGGTAGCGACATCGACGCGGGTCTTGCCGAAGCAATGAATGCCGAAGTTAACATTGGCGCTTTTGTTAGCGAAGTTCAGCCAGACTCAGCAGCTGATAAAGGCGGCCTACAAGCGGGTGATATTATTACTGCCATTAACGGTCGTCAGTTAAGCAGCTTCCAAGAGCTGCGCGCCAAAATTGCTAGCATGGGCGCAGGTGCTGAAGTTGAGCTAACGGTTATGCGTAAAGGCAAAACAATGAATGTGGATGTAGTGCTTGATGACGCAACCGATACAACGGTTACTGCTGCGCAAATTCATCCAGCACTGGAAGGCGCTACGCTTGCCAACGGTGAAGATGCCGACGGCAATGCAGGTGTAATGGTATCTGAGATTGAACGCGGCGCACCAGCTGCACGCATTGGCTTACAAGCTGAAGACGTTATTATTGGCGTAAACCGCGTGCGCACATCAAGCGTGGCCGAATTCAGAAATGCACTAGATGAAGCAAAAGGCGTGATTGCGTTAAATGTTAAACGCGGTAGCTCTACTTTATACTTGGTTATCCGCCAGTAATATTTTTACGCTTTACAAACTGTACAGTTAAGGGCGCTCTTTAGCGCCCTTTCTTTTTATACGCCATATATTGCCTCAACTCGGATTAGCACACATGCAAAATTTTTGTTTCGTTACGGTAGTTTAATGAATAAAGTGATATCCTTTATTCAGTATTCGAATAAATACGCTGCGTAATGGTGTAGATGTTGGCCATGCCTCTAAGCAAAAAGTGTGTCTTTGGGAAAATTTTGTCTCAGGAAAACGCATTTATTGGTCAGTTCTCTATCACAACGCACAACAACATACTCAACAAATAAGTGTAAACCGTGATTGGCCGTTCAATTTTAAGCTTTGTTATTAAGTCTGTTTTACTTGGCACTACCGTAGCGGTATTGCTGTTGTTGTTTTTGCCTGATTTACGTCAGGGGAATGGCTTTACGCAAAGCTGGTTTTCTGAACCTTCGGTGAGAGCAAATCGCGAAAGCTACTTTAACGCCTTGAGTCGCTCGGCCCCAGCAGTAGTAAACATTTACAGTGTAAGTATAGAAAACGACAGCGGCCTATTTAGAAATCAACCACGAGAGCGCGCAAGCTTAGGTTCGGGCGTTATTATGACCGAAAACGGCTATATTCTTACGTGCCACCACGTGGTTGAAAATGCAGACAGTATTTATGTTGCTGTACAGGATGGTCGCATACTAGAAGCCCAAATTGCCGGCACCGACCCGCTTACCGACCTTGCAGTTTTAAAAGTAACAGCAGATAACCTTAGCATTATCCCTCAGGTTGCCGACCCAGATACCCAGGTTGGCGACGTTGTTATGGCAATTGGTAATCCATTTGATTTAGGCCAAACCATCACGCAAGGTATTGTCAGTCGTGCTGGTCGTAACGGATTATCTAACTATGTCGACTTTATTCAAACCGACGCGGTGCTTAACCAAGGTAATTCTGGCGGTGCATTGGTTGATAGTAACGGTATTTTAGTAGGTATTACCAATGCCAACTTCCAAGTACGAGATTCACGTAACCGCGTAAGAAACGTAGACGGCATTAATTTTGCCGTACCCTATGCGCTAGCCAAACGGGTAATGGACGAAATAATCAGTAACGGGCGCGTTATACGCGGTCAGCTGGGCTTTATTGGCAGTGAAATTCGCAATCGTCCTGGTATAGACGTAACGGCTGTGGCAAAAGGAAGTCCTGCCGATATTGCCGGCCTTCAGCCTGGCGACATTATTGTTGCTATTGATGGCGTGCGCCTTGAAAGTGCATCGAAAACCCTGGATATGATTGCCGAAACCGAACCCGGTACTACGCTCACTATAGAGCTTAGCCGAGATGGTCAGCCCCTCACAATTAAGGCCACCGTCGCCGAACTTCGAACTAACCCTTAGGTTATAAGCAGATATAAAAAAAGCGCGTATGTTTTACACAACGCGCTTTTTTATTAGCTGTTTTTGATGCGTGTTTCTATAACTAAGCGCGCTATACGTCTTTTACACGCTCGATAATTGCACCTAAACCACCTAGCTTCTCTTCAATGGCCTCGTAACCACGATCTAGATGATATATGCGGTTTACGTGAGTTTCACCCTCTGCCAATAGGCCAGCAATCACTAAGCTTGCCGATGCGCGAAGGTCGGTCGCCATTACTGGTGCGCCTTTTAACACTGAACTGCCCTTCGACACTGCAGAGTTTGCTTCTAGTGCAATTTCAGCGCCCATGCGCTGTAGCTCTGGTACGTGCATAAAGCGGTTTTCAAAAATGGTTTCAGTAATTACGCCCGTACCTTCGGCAACACAGTTAAGGGTAACGAACTGCGCTTGCATATCGGTAGGAAATGCTGGGTGTGGCGCTGTTTTAACGCGTACCGCTTTTGGCTTCCGCCCTTGCATATCAAGCTCTATCCAGTCGTCACCAGTGGTGATGTTGGCACCCGCTTGTTCAAGCTTATCAAGTACAGCGTCAAGCGTGTCAGGTGCAGCATGGGTACAGCGAATTTTACCGCCAGTTACCGCTGCAGCAACGAGGAATGTTCCTGTTTCAATGCGGTCTGGTAACACTGAGTAATCGCAGCCGTTCAGACTTTCAACGCCATCGACAGTAATTTTATCGGTACCTGCACCGGTAATTTTTGCGCCCATTTGAATCAGGCAGTTGGCAAGGTCAACAATTTCAGGTTCGCGCGCGGCATTTTCAAGTACCGTTGTACCGTCTGCTAGTGCAGCCGCCATTAATAGGTTTTCAGTAGCCCCTACGCTTACCATATCCATAAAGATACGAGCGCCTTTTAGGCGGCCGTCGACTTTTGCGCGAATATAGCCTTCGTCTACTTCTATTTGCGCACCCATTTTTTCGAGGCCAGACAAATGAAGGTTTACAGGTCTTGCACCAATGGCACAGCCACCTGGCAACGACACGTTAGCTTTTCCCTGTTTGGCAAGCAGCGGGCCGAGCACTAAAATTGATGCACGCATGGTTCGCACAAGTTCATACGACGCCGTCACACTTTCAAGAGTGCTTGCATCAATTAGCACATCGTTTGGCGCAGGTTGCGCTACTTCAACACCTAACTCACGCAGCAATGCGGTAGTGGTGTTAATGTCACGAAGACGCGGCACATTGGTGTAGCGGCAAGGAGCATCTGTTAACAGGCTTGTCATTAACAGCGGAAGTGCCGCGTTTTTCGCGCCAGAAATACGCACTTCACCCTGAAGGGCTGGGCTCTTCTTTATTACAAGTTTATCCACGAAAGTCGCCTATTACTGAGGAATATGAAACTGGCGCTCGCGCTCCCAGTCTTTTACTGAAAACGTCTTGATAGTGATAGCATGCATGCTTCCATCAGCAATTTTATCGGCCAAAGGTGCATACACTGCCTGCTGGCGCTTTACACGGCTCATCTCGCTGAAAGCATCGCTTACCGCGACAATGTTGTAATGAGAACCTTCGCCTTTCACAACAACATCGTGAAGATCTAACGCGTCTTTCAAGATTTTTTCGATTTCTGACAGTTCCATAACTTACTTCTTAATTTGCTGATTGGTCACTATTTTACCGGTAAAAAACTATCGGCACTGCTAAGTTTTGCTAGCTTGTGGAGTTTTTCAGGCATGTTTAATAGCGTAATGCTAACACCATTTTGCTTTGCATCCCTAACCGCATTTATTAACCATGCTAAACCAGCACTATCTGCTCGCTCAACATCGCTTAAATCAATAGCACTTTGCTTGGCATTTATTAACACGCTTCGCTCACTGCTACTTAAGCCTTGCCAGAAATTGGTAGATAGGGTGTCACGGTCTAGGTGACCGTGAACAATGATATTACCTTTATTGTTTACCTCGAACAGGCTCACTCAGCCTCTCCCTCAACTTCAATAGGCTCGCCAGTTTTAAGTTCAACTGGCTTGCCAATTTTTTCACGCATCAGGGCAATAACTGAGTCGATGCCGTCTTGACGCAAAATAGATTCGAACTCGCTACGCTTACTGTTTAGTAAGCTTATACCTTCAGCCACCATGTCATAAGCTTTCCACTCGTTGGTTTTGCTGTCTTTACGAACCTTAAATGCAATTTTAATTTCTGGACGATTAGGGTCTTGAACCACAGCGCGTACAGTTACTGACTTTTTGTCATCAAAGCTAGATTCTGGCTCGAACACTACGGTTTGGTTGTCGTAATATCCCATTGCAACCGCGTAAGTGGTAATAAGGTATTGGCGGAATACGCTAATGTATTCGCCCATTTTCTCTTGAGGAACAGACTTAAAGTGTTTACCTAATACCATGAAAGCAGCGAATTTATAATCGATGTGCGGCACAAGCTCTTCTTCCATAATGGTTCGCAGCATTTCTGGGTCGGCCTTAATCGACTCCTGGTTTGCTTTAATACGCTCAAACGTGCGATTCGCCACATCCTGAACCAATGCGTACGGGTTTTGCTCATTCACGTCCTGTGCATTCGCCATCCCCACAACTGACATCATAAAAATGCCCATCGCCGCTATAAATTTTTTCAAAGTATCTCTCCTAACAAATCATTCTTTAGTGCAGACCAGATAAACTACTGTAAAGTTTCATCTAATCTGCGTTTAATCGTGTCTAAGTGCGACGACTTATTCGTCTTCGCCACCTCGGTTAAATAAAAATTGGCCAATAAGATCTTCAAGTACTAGCGCCGACTTGGTGTCTTGCAGATAGTCGCCATCTTTTAAGTCTGCTACACCGTCGAACGAAAAGCCTGGTTGAAAACCAACGTACTGCTCACCAAGAAGTCCAGACGTTAAAATAGATACCGAGCTGGTTTCTGGAAAACCTTTATAATCGTTTAAAATAGATAGTGTAACTACTGGCGTATAGTCTTCTTGGTCTAACGAGATAGAAGACACACGGCCTACCGTTACACCGCCTACTTTCACCGCCGAGCGTGGTTTAAGCCCGCCGATGTTGTCGAATTTCGCATACAGGGTGTAGGTATCACCTTCAGTCGCTACTGTTTGATTAGCCACTTTGAGCGCCAATAGAAGTAGCGCCCCAATTGTAAGCATGACAAACACGCCAACCATTACTTCCGTTTTATACTTGTTCATATTTGTCCCCTACTCGATACCAAACATAAGGGCGGTTAGCACGAAATCCAGCCCTAATACTGCTAATGATGAATACACAACTGTTTCAGTTGTTGCTTTGCTGATCCCTTCCGACGTAGGAATAGAATCATAACCTTTAAATATGGCAATCCAGGTCACAACCAAGGCGAAAACAAGGCTTTTTATCACACCGTTTATCACATCTTGGTTCCAATCTACTGTCGACTGCATAATTGACCAATAGCTACCTGCATCAACACCTAGCCAGTCAACGCCCACTAAATGGCCACCTAAAATACCAATAGCGCTGAAGATAATGGCTAACATTGGCATGGCTAACATGCCAGCCCAGAAACGTGGCGCAACAATACGACGCAATGGGTCAACAGCCATCATTTCTAAACTGCTTAGCTGTTCTGTAGCTTTCATTAAACCAATTTCAGCTGTAAGTGCAGAGCCAGCACGACCTGCAAACAGCAGTGCAGTTACCACTGGCCCCAACTCACGGAGTAACGACAGCGCCACCATTGGCCCAAGGCTTCCCTCTGCACCGTAGTCTACGAGTATTGTATAGCCTTGCAGCGCCATAACCATGCCGATAAACAGCCCCGAAACCATAATGATAAGCAGCGACTGCACACCCACAACATAAAGTTGCTTAATAATAAGCGGTATATTTTTAAGACGCGGTACGGCCACTAGTGCACCAAACAACATAAGCGCGGCGCGCCCGATGGCGGTTACCTTACCTATGGTTTTTGCACCTAGCGATTGAAAGAACTTCATTACTTATCTGCTCCCAAAAAACTCTCCTTCAAATCGGAAGCGGGATAGTGGAATGGCACTGGGCCATCGGCTTCCCCTTTTAAGAACTGCTGCACAAGCTCAGAATCGCTGTCCTTGATTTGCTGCGCAGTGCCTTCGCCAATAATGCGTTTGTCGGCCAAAATATAAATGTAGTCTGCAATAGTCAGTACTTCAGTTACATCGTGAGTGACCACCACGCTGGTTAAGTTTAGTGCATCATTAAGTTCGCGAATCAGCTTAACCAGTACGCCCATTGAAATAGGATCTTGGCCTGCAAATGGCTCGTCAAACATAATGAGGTCTGGGTCTAACGCAATGGCACGCGCCAGTGCCGCTCGTCGCGCCATACCGCCTGATAACTCGCTCGGCATAAGTTTAGCGGCGCCTCGAAGCCCAACAGCCTGAAGTTTTAGCGCAACAATAGTGGCAATAATATCTTCAGAAAGTGACGTGTGCTCACGCAAAGGAAACGCAACGTTGTCAAAAACGCTCATGTCGGTGAATAACGCACCGCTTTGAAACAGCATGCTCATTCGGCGGCGAGTTTCATACAGCGATTTACGCGACATCGATACAATCGATTTGCCGTCAAACCTCACATCGCCTTCATCAGGTAATAGCTGTCCGCCCATCAAGCGAAGCAATGTGGTCTTCCCTATCCCACTTGGCCCCATTACGGCCGTTATCTTACCTTTTGGCACTTTCAATGAAATACCATCGTAGATAGTACGTTCACCACGCTTAAAGGTAAGATTATCTATTTCAACTAAATGTTCCATAGCGCTTTGTTGTCGACCCTTGACCTAGTAATGCTGACAATTTCTAATCACAGCTTTTAACGCTGCTGTTACAAACTTGCAGCCACAAAAATAAGTAATGTCTCTTAAGTAATGTCTCTATGGCAAAACCGCTGCCATATCCCCGTAACATATAAAAACGCCGCGGGGCATTGTAATTTAGGCTCATTGTACGCTTTTTCAAGACCCCAGCCAAAGTCAAAAAGTTACAACTTATGTTCGATGTAGACGAACGTTTTAAATCCTAGGCTGAAAATCATTAACTGAAACTGAACAAACCCTACTTTTTGTTTATTTTTTAGCGTGTTGACGAGTTTATTAAGGTTTTACTAAGTAAGCATCCAACGGGATTAATTCAATAGATTACTAAAATAAAGTACTGAGGCCGTAGGAAAATGGCACCGATTTTGCGACAATCTCACGAAATACTTTTTATTACAGGTTGTTGTGCTTTTAAACATTGTCATTTTCATCGTCGGCCTAGTGGTGCTTAGCTGGAGTGCAGACAGATTTGTCTATGGTGCTTCGGCGCTTGCTAAGAACATTGGCATATCACCCATGATGATTGGGTTAACCATTGTGGCCATGGGTTCATCAGCACCTGAGATAATGGTGTCAGCCATTGCTTCTTTAAACGGAAACATGAATACCGCAGTAGGCAATGCACTTGGCTCGAACATCACCAATATTGCTTTGGTACTGGGAATAACTGCGCTGGTAAAACCCCTGCTTGTATCTTCAACCACATTAAAGCGTGAACTTCCTGCGCTATTAATTATCTCACTTATTGCCATTGCCTTTATGTTTGACGGCGAATTAAAGTCGTATGAAGGCGTAATTCTGCTGGGGCTCTTCATTTTTGTATTAGCCATGATGGCGTGGTTATCGCTACAAGTAGAAAAAGGAGACCCGCTTGCTGCTGAGACCGCGGAAGAAATTCCTAAAAATGTGTCGAATACCGCAGCGCTAGTTTGGATTGGCATTGGCCTTGTAATTTTGCCTTTGAGTGCACATTTCTTAGTGAACTCTGCGGTAGAAATAGCACGATACATGGGCGTATCAGACCTGATAATAGGGTTAACCATTATCGCTTTTGGTACCAGCTTACCTGAACTTGCAGCAAGTATTGCGGGTGTCTTAAAAGGTGAAGATGACTTAGCCTTGGGCAACATTATTGGCTCGAATATCTTTAACCTGCTGGCGGTACTGGGTATGCCAGGGTTAATGGCGCCAGGGCTATTAGACCCAGATGTATACAACCGCGACATGTATGTCATGTTAGGATTAACGCTGTTATTGTTTTTGTTTAGCTTCGATCTTGTTGGTAAACGCATCATTTCTCGAGCGAACGGATTTTTACTTTTAGCCTGCTTTATTGGCTACCAATTTTGGCTGTTTGGATAATGACAAATAAAAACCTACAGGCTGAATTTATTTTATCGGCGCAACGTGTCATTGATATTGAGGCTCAAGCAATACAAAACTTGAGCGCAAGACTTGATGAAAAGTTTGTTACAGCGTGCAACATTTTGCTTGCCTGTGAAGGAAAAGTGGTTGTGTGCGGTATGGGAAAATCAGGGCATATCGGCAACAAAATTGCGGCCACGCTAGCAAGTACGGGTACGCCCGCGTTTTTCATGCACCCTGGCGAAGCAAATCACGGCGACCTAGGTATGTTAACCAAAGGCGATGTGCTGCTAGCCATATCGAACTCAGGTGAAACTAGCGAACTTGTGAACTTGCTTCCAGTAGTAAAGCGGCTGGGTATTAAAGTTGTAGCAATGACAAACAGTGAGCAAAGCTCATTGGGCCAGCACGCCGACGTAGTATTAGACATTAGCGTAGAAAAAGAAGCGTGCTCCTTGGGATTAGCACCAACCTCTAGTACCACTGCAACACTGGTAATGGGTGACGCACTGGCCGTTGCTCTGCTCGATCACAAGGGTTTTACGTCTGATGATTTCGCCCTTTCACACCCAGGCGGTAGCCTCGGTAAAAAGCTGCTTCTGAAAGTTAGCGACATTATGCTTAGCGGGAGTGATATTCCACTTAGCAGTGCTAACGACAAAGTGGCTGATGCGTTGCTTGAAATATCGAAAAAAGGCTTAGGCATGACGGGCATTGTTGCAGACGACGGCACGTTACTAGGCGTATTCACCGATGGCGACCTTCGCCGTATTTTGGATGCGCGCGTTGACCTTCACGATGCTGTGGTAAACGATGTAATGACAAAAGGCGGAAAAACCACGCGTGCCGACCAGTTAGCTGTTGAGGCGTTAAACTTAATGGAAGCGCATAAAATAAGCGCGCTTATGGTTGTCGATGAGAATAGAAAACCCATTGGTGCATTTAACATGCACATGTTGCTTAAAGCAGGAGTTTTATAAGTGGTAGCCACGTTATACACAGAATTGGATAACGACTTTTTTGAACGTTTAGCAAACATTAAGCTGTTGGTTTGTGACGTGGACGGCGTATTTTCAGACGGCCGCATCTATCTAGGCAACGACGGTGAAGAGTTTAAGGCGTTTCACACTCGCGATGGTTACGGTGTAAAAGCATTGGTTAGCCACGGTGTAACAGTTGCCGTTATCACCGGCCGACGTTCTTCCATTGTTGGAAACAGAATGAAGGCGTTGAATGTGGCGCATATTATTCAAGGCGAAGAGAATAAGTCTGATGCGCTAGCATCGTTAATGAAATCATTAGGACTAAGCGCTGATGAGGTAGCGACGGTAGGTGATGATATGCCAGATACCGGCATGTTTACTCACGCAGCAATAAAGATTGCCGTTGCTGATGCACACCCCTTTGTAACTAAACAAGCAAACTGGATAACCACCCTGCCAGGCGGTTTTGGTGCTGTAAGAGAAATTTCTGACACCATTTTACAGGCTAAAGGCGTTACTGACGGTATATTCGGGGCCAGCGTATGAGCCTGTTTGGCTTTAACCGTTTAGGCGTAAGTATTTCTGCGCTATTCATATTGGCCATGTTGATGTACTTACCGACATGGATGGAAGAGGAACCTGAAGTTACTGGCAGCCAACAGTCAGACGCGCTAAAACCTGCCTACAAGGCTAAAAACTTAACTACTACCCTATACAATCAAGAAGGTCAGCTAAACCATAAGGTGTTCGCTACGTCGATGGAGCACTATGACCAACTTGGTTTCGTACTATTTCAGCAGCCTCAGTACACCCTATATACCGAGAGCAATTCGTCGCCTTGGGTGGTCTCGGCAGTAGAAGGAACCCTGTACAATAACGAACTTATTCAATTAGAAAACAATGTCGTTATTGAAAATCAAACCGGTGATGACTTTGTAAAAACCATCACAACGCAATACATACAAATAAATTTAGACAACAAGCAGATGACATCAGACCAAACAGTTGAAATACTAGGGTCACAGTATGTTATTCAAAGCAATGGGTTTAACGCGAACTTACGCACCCAAGAATACGAGCTTATCGATCATGTACAAACCACTTATTCCCCTAGCAACTAGCCTACTTTTAGCCTTGGCAAGCAGCGGTGTTGTTGCAAGCGAAGCCGACTTTAACAAGCCCATTAAAGTGGACTCAAAGTCGCAGTTTGTCGATGGGAAAAACAAAACATCATTATTTAAGGATGATGTTCGAATCTCTCAGGGCTCGTTAGTTATTAATGCTGACGAAGTAGAAGTTATCGCCACTGACGGCGAAGGAAGAGAAGTTTTCGTCGCGAGAGGAAACCCTGCAAGCTACTCTCAGCAGCTTGAAGACGGTACGCCGGTTTCGGCAAAGGCGAATGAAATTCGTTATGAGGTAGTCAACCGCACTATTGCGCTAACGGGTAAAGCCGAACTTAAGCAAGATACCAGCATGGTGCAAGGCGATAACATTACTTTCGACATGATTACAGAGCAACTGCTTGCAACTGGCGGTGACGATACCGATGGTGATGGCAGAGTAACCACCGTATTTACACCTGAAACCATTCGAAAAGCAAAGTCTCAAGACGACAAAAAAGACAACGAAGGTAACGAATAGTTATGGCGACGTTAAGTGCAAAGAACCTTGCAAAAGCCTATAAAGCCAGACAAGTCGTGCGCGACGTTAGCTTATCGGTATCAACAGGGCAAATTGTTGGGCTATTGGGTCCGAATGGCGCTGGTAAGACCACTACATTTTATATGATTGTCGGCCTTGTTCCGCTAGACAAAGGCAAAATTGAAATAGACGACAATGAGCTTACTCACCAACCTATGCATGAACGTGCACGCCGCGGAATTGGCTACCTCCCGCAGGAAGCGTCTATTTTTAGAAAGCTTACTGTGCATGAAAATATCATGGCTATTTTACAAACGCGTAAAGATTTAAATTCACAACAACAAGAAGAAGAAGCCGACGCACTACTTGATGAATTTAATATTAACCATATACGTAATAGTGCGGGGATGAGTTTGTCGGGCGGTGAAAGACGTCGTGTTGAAATAGCGCGAGCGCTGGCGGCGAAACCACAGTTTATTTTGCTAGACGAACCATTTGCTGGTGTTGATCCTATATCAGTTAATGATATAAAGAAGATCATTCAACATCTTCGTGATAGAGGCATAGGCATTCTTATCACCGATCATAACGTACGAGAAACATTGGATGTTTGTGAGAAAGCGTACATTGTGAGTCATGGCGAATTAATTGCGCAGGGAACCGCAGAACAGGTTTTAAGTAATCAAAAAGTTAGGGATGTATACCTAGGCGAACAATTCAGGCTATAGTTAAAGTAACCGGATTGTCATTTTTTCAGTTTCGCTCTTGGTGTATTCAATTTAAAGTATTTAAATAAGACGTAGATGAAACCATCTTTACAGCTAAAATTTAGCCAACAACTTACCATGACACCTCAGCTTCAGCAGGCTATCAAACTGCTGCAGCTTTCTACGCTTGACCTTCAACAGGAAATTCAAGAAGCGCTGGACTCTAATCCGCTTTTAGAAGTTGAAGAAGGCAACGACGAACCTCAAGGTGAAAAGAACAACATCGACAACGACGACAGTGGCGATGTTCAACCTACGGCTTCAAGCGATACGTTAGAAGCCGGAGATGCGCTTGAAAAGAACGATTTACCAGACGAACTTCCCATAGACAGCACGTGGGATGAATACTACTCGGCCTCTTCTGCGCCCGCGCCTGGCCCAGCCAGTGATGACGAACAAATTTTTCAGGGCGAAACTACCGAAGACATTCAAGAACACTTGCTGTGGCAGATGCGTTTAACCCCTTTCTCTGATACCGACAGAGCCATTGCCATGGCAATCATCGACTCTATTGATGAGTCGGGTTATCTAACCGTGTCACTTGAAGATATTCTAGAAGCGGTCAACGCTGAGGAAGTGTTAGACGAAGACAGCGATGAGCTAATTGAAATGGATGAAGTAGAGTGCGTGTTAAAACGTATTCAAATGTTCGACCCCATTGGTTCTGGCTCACGTTCTCCACAAGAGTGCCTTATGGTGCAGCTACGTCAGTTCTCTGAGGACACACCGTGGCTTGCTGAAGCCAAGCAGCTTATTGAAGAATATTCAGACCTTCTTAGCAGTAAAGACTACCGTACGCTCATGCGTAAAAGCCGTTTGAAAGAAGATCAGCTTCGCGAAGCAATGCGCTTGCTGCAAACCTTGAATCCTCGCCCTGGTAGTGCTTTAGTTACTAAAGAACCCGAATACGTTATTCCAGACGTATCGGTTACCAAAAAGAACGGGCGCTGGGTGGTAGAGCTAAACCCTGATAGCCTGCCAAAACTTAGCGTTAATCAACAATATGCTGCAATGAGTCGTCGTGCAAAAAACAGTAGCGACTCGCAGTTTATTCGCTCACACATGCAAGAAGCCAAATGGTTTATCAAAAGCCTAGAGTCGCGTAACGACACCTTAATGAAGGTTGCTAATTGTATTGTGCAGCAACAGATGGGCTTTTTTGAGCATGGCCCAGAAATGATGAAACCAATGGTTCTCAATGATGTCGCAGAAATGGTAGATATGCACGAATCCACTATTTCACGCGTCACCACGCAAAAGTATATGCATACGCCTCGCGGTATATTCGAATTGAAGTATTTCTTCTCGAGCCACGTAGCAACCGAGTCGGGTGGTGAGTGTTCATCTACAGCGATACGTGCATTGATCAAGAAGTTAGTGGCAGCTGAAAAACCTAGCAAGCCGCTAAGTGATAGCAAGATTGCTTCATTGTTGGCCGAACAAGGCATTAAAGTTGCCCGGCGAACAATAGCAAAATACCGGGAATCGTTATCGATCCCGCCGTCGAACCAACGCAAAAGCCTTATTTAACGGGCTACATAATATAAGGAAGACGAAATATGCAAATCAACCTTACTGGTCATCATGTCGAAATCACCGACTCTTTGCGTAATTATGTCGATACGAAGTTCAGCAAACTTGAACGTCACTTTGATCACATTTCTAATGTGCATGTCATCCTGAACGTTGAAAAATTAAATCAAAAAGCCGAAGCGACAGTTCACTTAAGTGGCGCTGAAGTATTCGCATCCTCAGAAAATACCGACATGTATGCGGCGATTGACAGCATGGTTGATAAGCTCGACCGGCAGGTAATCAAGCATAAGGAAAAACTCAAAAAACATTAGTAGTTAATTAAGTATGGATATACAAGCCATCGTAAGTTTGGACCGCACCGAGTGTGCGGTTCAATGTAATAGTAAAAAGCGTATTCTAGAAATCATTGCCGACATTGCGGCTAAAAATAATGAGAATATAGACGGCGCTACTGTATTAAACAGCCTAATGTCGCGAGAGCGTATGGGGAGCACCGGCATTGGAAACGGTATCGCCCTTCCCCATGGACGCTTAGCTGGTCTTGATAGAGTTATTGCAATTGTGGTAACCAGTACACCAGCAATCGATTTTGATGCTATTGATGAAAAGCCGGTAGATATCTTTTTTGCACTTTTGGTACCAGAAGAACAAACCGAAGGGCACCTACAAACGCTAGCCACCGTAGCTGGCAAGCTGAACAATAAAGACACCGTAAAAGCAATAAGACGCGCAACCACCAGCGACGATATAATAAAAGCGCTGGGCTAACGTCGTAAGAGATATGATCTCACTGCAATAAGCAGTGCGTGCTTAAGATTTTAATAAAGGGAGAGGCAAGGTGAAGCTGATTATTATCAGTGGTCGTTCAGGCTCAGGGAAATCGGTCGCACTGCGAGCGTTAGAGGATTTAGGGTACTATTGCGTAGACAATATTCCCGTGAACTTACTGCCTACCCTAACCCACACTGTGGTTGATGAATATGACCAAGTGGCAGTAAGCATTGACGTTCGAAACCTACCTAAAAACCCCAATGAATTGGTAGAAATACTCGACTATCTACCTAGCTCGTGGTCGATGACTATTGTGTATATCGATGCCAGTGATGACGTTTTGGTAAAGCGTTTCAGCGAGACACGTCGGTTGCACCCGCTTGCTAAACTTAACAAATCGCTTTCAGAGGCCATTCAAGCCGAGTCGGCACTACTTGCCCCCATCGTTGAACGTGCAGACCTGTATTTAGATACCGACAAACTTACTATTCACCAGCTTGCCGAATTAATTCGCGAGCGTATTTTGGGTAAGAAGAGTTCAAGGTTGGTATTGGTGTTTGAATCATTTGGTTTCAAGCACGGCATCCCCAAAGACGCTGACTATGTATTCGATGCGCGGTTCTTACCTAACCCACACTGGGAACCAGATTTAAAACACCTAACTGGCTTAGATGCACCGGTAGAAGTGTTCTTAGGCTCTCAGCCAGTTGTTACTAAGTTTATCTGGCAAATACAAAACCTTATCACCACATGGTTACCTCATTTAGAGCGAAACAACCGAAGCTATGTAACAGTAGCTATTGGATGCACTGGCGGCCAGCATCGCTCGGTTTATATTGCACAAAGCCTGTCGAAGACCTTCAGTGAAATTCACCCAGATGTACAAATACGTCATAGGGAGTTGAACCAGTAATGAGTAATGGAAAAGTAGGTTCTATCGAAAAAACAATGACCATTGTCAACAAGCTTGGATTGCATGCACGCGCAGCTACCCAGCTTGTGCAGTTGGCCAATCAGTTCGACGCTAAAATTGTACTGAAAAAAGAAGACAAAGAAGCCGATGCTAACAGTGTTTTAGGGCTAATGATGCTTGAAAGCCATCAAGGTGAGCAGGTAACTGTGGTGGTAGATGGTGATGATGCACCAGCAGCCATGGCGGCTATTGAGCAACTTATTGCAGGAAAGTTTAACGAAGAAGAGTAAGTGCATTTGGCTAAATAGCGTTAGTACTATTTAGCATTTACTTTTTAACTCTCGTGGTTAACCCCCTGTATTGGCGAAATATTCGTCATTCGGTCATAATAAATACGTAATCGGTGTTTTAATTATGACAGCACAACAGCAAGTACGATATTCTTATCATAATACCTAATCTCAATGCAGCATTGCATATTGGGTTCTAGCGTTACTCTTAAACCTGTTTAGCTTGGTAGGACTCGCTATTTATGGCAGAAGCTCTCGTCTCTAAATACGTACAAACCCAACTTCGTGCACTAAATGGCGCACTGAACAATGGTCAGTTTGTTTCTGTACGTAAGCTTTTGCTTGAACTTCCCCCTTCAGATGTAGCTCACATTCTTGAGTCTAGCCCTAGCCGCACCCGTGATGAGCTATGGGAATTGATAGACGGCGATTTTCATGGCGATATCTTAGAAGAGCTTTCTGACGATGTAAGAAACGGTATTATTACCAAGATGCTGCCTGCCAACGTGGTTGACGCTCTTGAAGAGATGGATACCGATGACCTGGCAGAAACCTTAAGCAGCCTACCAGAGCCAGTACTTGCCGACATTCTTGATTCAATGGATGCGCAAGACCGCCTACGCGCGGAACAAGCCCTTTCATATGGTGAAGAAACCGCCGGTTTCATTATGAATACCGACACCATAACGCTGCGTCCAGACGTTACTATAGATGTTGTACTTCGCTACATTCGCCTTAAAGGTGAGTTGCCAGAAAATACCGATACCTTTTATGTGGTAAATCGCACCGATAACTTGGTAGGTATTGTACCTGTGACCCGTTTATTAACTGCCGATACCGACGAAAGAGTGTCGGACATTATGGACGAAGAATCGGAAGCGATACCGGTGCATATGCCAGATGACGAAGTGGCAAGCTTGTTCGAACGTTACAATTGGTTGTCGGCGCCTGTCGTGGATGAAAACAATCGATTGGTGGGCCGAATTACCATTGATGACGTGGTAGATATTATTCGTGAAGACGCAGAGCACTCAATGATGAGTATGGCCGGTCTTGATGATGACGAAGATACGTTCGCCCCGGTTATGCAGAGTACTAAACGCCGTTCGGTTTGGCTGGCAGTGAATCTTGTGACTGCACTAATGGCAGCGATGGTAAGCGATTTGTTTGAAGCAACGCTTAGTCAGCTAGCTGTTTTGGCTATATTAAACACCATAGTGCCGAGTATGGGTGGCGTTGCCGGTAATCAAACCTTAACCTTAGTTATTCGCGGTATGGCACTTGGGCACGTTAATGCTAGCAACAGCCGATGGTTGATAACAAAAGAGCTGTCTATTGGTTTCTTAAACGGTGCTATTTGGGCTGTGCTTATTGCTTCTGTTATTGCGCTGTGGAAGCAAGATTATATGCTAGGGGTTATTATTGCTTTTGCCATGTTGGTAAACATGATTGCCGCGGGGCTAGCGGGTGCTACCCTACCTATGATTATGAAGCGCCTTAAAATAGACCCAGCGCTGGCAGGTAGCGTTATACTTACTACCATTACTGATGTTGTGGGAATTTTCGCATTCCTTGGTACAGCCACACTATTTTTGATCTAAGCGCAGTTGATAGAACACGCGAGCCTAAGCGCTGATGGCTTTTCACTCGCTGAGGGCTCTTCACTCGCTAGGGGCTTCTAAGCGCTAAGGGCTTTGCCCACAAATCCCTCAACATTAAGCTTATAACCCACACCCCATACTGTTTGCACTAGCTGTCCGCCGTTTAACGGTACAGACACATTATCTAGTTTGTTACGCAAACGGTTAATGTGTGTATTTACCGTATGCTCATAACCTTCATGATTGTATCCCCACACGGCAGTAAGTAACTGGTTACGAGAAAACACTTGATTAGGATGACGACAGAAGTAATCAAGAAGGGCGAACTCTCTTGCCGTAAGCGACAGTGTATGACCGCCTAAAGTAACGCTATGATAACGATGATCTACCTTTAATGGTCCTATTTCTATACTGTCATCACCAGCATTCAGCGCAGTGCCATTATCAACCGACGGCATACTTCTGCGCATATGCGAGCGAATTCGTGCTATAAAAACCCGCTCATTAAAAGGGCCTTGGAGGTAGTCGTCCACTCCTGCTTCAAAATAATCTGCTTCATCAGCAGGCATTGGTATATCAGCATCAACTCTACCCTCGACAGACATTACCCAACAGTCTGGGTTGTTACTAACCAATGAGCGAATACGTGACAAACACGATTGATCAGCATGAGATTGCACAATAACCAGAGAGTAATGCTGAGCAGATAACAGTGACATAGCCGACTGGTAGTTCGACACAACGTCGTGAAGAAAAGCGTGCTCGCTTAAGCACTGAGTAATTGTTTGCTGAAACTGATTATCGCTATAGATAACGAGGATCATGAGGCGCTCCATTTTGCCGCTTAAAAAACTAGACCGTAGCGCTGAAAAATATATTTCACTTTAATTAAAAGAATTTATAAAAAGCTTTTACTCAATTTTTATGTGCTTCCTCGCTTCTTCTATTCCCTCTCTTACATCCCTGACCTTTTTTCCCTGCTCTTATCCTTGCCTCTTTTCTTACCCTTCTCCTTATTATGAGTTCGTACTTTTTCAGACAAAAATCTGTGTTTATTTTGTGATACTTCTGTGATGAATTGCCGTTTTTGCTGACCTACATTTTTAAGCGCTTATAAATCACATCAGGGTATAACAAAATGAAATTCACTAAATTAGCTAGCGCATTGCTGCTTTCAATGGCGGCAGTATCAGCAACTCAGGCGGTTACGCTTGATGTCGAAATTACAAACTTAACGCAGGCGCAAAGCTTTACGCCAAGGCTTGTAATTGCACACGACAATACCGTTGACGCATTTGAAGTAGGCCAGCCTGCATCGTCTGCATTAGCGTGGTTAGCTGAAGCAGGGGTAATTGATGATGCACAAAATGCCGATTCTAGCGGCGCGAACTTCGAAGCTGCACTAGGCCCGGTAGACACCGACAATGGGTCGAATACCTGGCACCGTTTTGGCGGTCTTCTAGCGCCTAAAGCGACCTTGAGCTACGACTTCGACACCATGGATAAACCGTTGCTGTCGGTACTTGCCATGCTTATTCCAACGAATGATGCTTTTGTGGGCATGGATAGTGTAGAAATACCTACAGAGCCGGGAACATACACTTACTACCTGAATGCGTACGATGCTGGTACTGAGCTAAATGATGAGCTTAACAGTGCACGTACCGATGTGGTTGAAGCAGGCACTGGAAACGCGCTAGGCGGGTATGGCTTACCTGGCGTTGCAGGCGGCGGTGCACCTACGCGCATTGTTGATTTAGGTACAGGCGGCACAGGCGTAGGCGCACAGTTTGTGAATGGTGAGGTAGAAGACGGTGAAGACGGTCCTGTTCACATACATCGAAATGCACTAGGCGATACAGACAATGCGGCTGGCGCAAGTGATTTAGATTCAACCGTGCACCGTTGGTTAAACCCTGTTGCTCGTATTGTTATTACCGTTCCTGCATCTTAAGGGGCATCACTATGAAAACTCCAATTGTAAAACTTAGCACATTGCTAATACTATCGGCGCTTATAACCGCGTGTGGCGATGATGGTGACACTGGGCCGCAAGGGCCAGCGGGCCCACAGGGAGAAGCTGGCGCAAATGGTATGGATGGAGCCGATGGTGCAAACGGCGCTGACGGTGAGGATGGCGAAGACGGCGTAAACGGTAACTCAGCGGTTTACACAGTGCAAATTACTAACCTGACGTTTGCACAACCTTTCGCACCTGCAGCCGTTATTCTGCACGAATCAGGCTATCTGGCATTCAACGAAGGTATGCCTGCAAGTATGGGTATAGAAGTCATGGCAGAAGGTGGAGACCCATCGATGGTGATCTCAGAAGCCATGGCGTCAACTGACTTTTTAGATGCTCAAAATTCAGGAGGCATTTTACCACCAAGAATGACGGGTGAAATGCAAACCTTAGTGGTTCCTGAATTAGACGCAGATGATTTAAGGCTGTCAGTTACCACCATGCTGGTAAATACCAACGATGCCTTTACCGGGCTTAATGCTGCTGACGTAAGCAATCTTGCCGTAGGCGAGTCTAAAAGCTTTATGACTATCACTTGGGATGCAGGTACGGAAGGAAATACTGAAACGGCTTCCACGATGCCAGGTCCAGCAGCGGGAGCTGCAGGCGGTGGTGGAGCACCAGCAGGTTACGACCCAGTAAGAGATGATTTTGCCGATGCGGTTCGACTACACCAAGGTGTTGTTACTAGCGCAAATGCATTTGACCCTAGCCGTGAAGGCTTGGTTACCTCGGTACTAGATGAAAGTCATCGCTTTGACACACCAACAAGCCGTATTGTTATTACTCGTACGCGCTAAAAATAAAAAAGCTGGCATACCCTTTTGGGATAATGCCAGCTTTTGTTCACTGTTCTTGAAAGACGTTCAATAAAGCACTTCGTGTAAAAACAACGTTTTACTTTATGCCCTTCTACTTAATGGCTTTTTATTTTATTATCTTAAGCGTTGGCTTGCCCTTTTTAGGTGGCACTGGTGCATCATCAGTATCAAGTGTGTCGGCATCTTCCAAAGAAGTTGGCCCAGACACCTGAACATCACTCTCTTTAGCTTCTTCAGCACGACTTTCCTGCGCGCGTGCAACATCTTCTTCAGTGGCAAACACGGTACCTGCACCGTTTTCGCGAGCGTAAATAGCCATCACTGCTTCACATGGCATGCTTAAACGACGAGGTTGACCGCCAAAGCGTGCTTGGAAAGACACACCGTCTATATCCAGTGAAAAATTAACGCATGCGCTAGGCGATACGTTAAGCACTATTTGACCATCCTTGACGAATTCCTGCGGCACTTCTACCAATTCATTCGTCGCATCAACAACGATATAAGGCGTTAAATCGTTATCAACAATCCACTCATAAAAAGCCCTAAGCAAATAGGGCTGGTTTGACGTCATAGATGTCATAGTGGGTTGTGGATCTCGCGTTCTTGGTCTGTTAGTGACGCTTTGAACGAACTGCGAGAGAAAATGCGGTTCATATATGCATTGATTTCTTTGCTGCCAGCACCGCTTAGTTCAATACCAAGGGCTGGAAGACGCCATAATAGTGGCGCTAGGTAGCAGTCAACTAAGCTAAACTCTTCGCTCATGAAATATGGCATTTCAGCAAACGCAGGCGCTAAAGAAAGCAACGCTTCGCGAAGCTCATTACGCGCTGCATCAACATCGCCTTCTCCACGGAATACGCGAGCAGCTAGCGAATACCAGTCTTGTTCAATTCTGTGCATCATAAGACGGCTTTGACCGCGAGACACAGGGTAAACTGGCATAAGAGGTGGATGAGGGAAACGCTCATCTAGGTATTCCATGATGATGTGCGATGTGTAAAGCACAAGCTCACGATCAACAAGAGTTGGAACAGTACCGTAAGGGTTTAGCTCCAACAGATCTTCAGACAGGTTGCTAGGATCTGTGTAGCTGATTTCAACACCCACACCTTTTTCTGCTAACACAATGCGCACCTGGTGGCTGTAAATATCAATTGTGTCAGAGAACAACGTCATAATAGAACGTTTATTTGCGGCTACGGCCATTCAATTTCCTCCGTCGAGAAATTAGTTATGCTCATGAAAAAGAGCGAATTACAAATGCCAAAAAAGGGGGCGAGATGCCCCCTTTTGGTATTATACATAAATCTGTGCGATTAGTGCACTTCTCGCCAGTATTCTTTCTTAAGTAAGTAAACAAATACAAACAATACTGCGATAAAGATAAGTACCCACTTACCGATTTTGTGAGACTCAAGTTTTGAAGGCTCACCTGTGTACTCAAGGAAGTTCACAATATCGGCAACAGCTTGGTCGTACTCGTCAGGAGACATAGAGCCAGTACCATCTGACTTAATACCTACGTAACGCTTAACCATTTCACCGTCAACCATTTGCTCTTCGTAAGTACGCGTCGGCGTACCTTGAAGTGGCTGAAGTACGTGTGGCATACCTACTTCTGGGAAAACTGTGTTGTTCACACCAAACGGACGGCTCTCGTCTACATAGAAAGCGCGAAGGTAAGTGTAAATCCAGTCTTCACCGCGAACACGAGCAACAAGCGTTAGGTCTGGTGGCGCAGCACCAAACCATGTAGCAGCACCCTCTTCAGGCATTGCACGAGTGATATAGTCAGACACTTTCTCACCCGTAAACTGCAAATACTCTTGGCCCAATTCATCAGGAATACCCAAATCTTGGAATGAACGCTGATAGCGCTGATACTTCATTGAGTGGCAGCCCGAGCAGTAGTTCATGAACAATTGTGCACCGCGCTGCAAAGAGGCCTTATCGGTTAAATCGATAGGCGCCTTGTCTAGGTGCACATTTCCACCTGCCGCAAGCGCTACGCCAGGTAGGAAGAAGGCTAAAAAGCACATCAATTTTTTCATTTAGAAATCCTCTCTGGCACAGGTTTAGTGTTTTCGTTTTTGCTGTACAAGAACAATGCAATAAAGAAACCGAAGTACATTACCGTCGCAATTTGAGACGCAATAATTTTCCAGTTTTCTTGTGGTGTACCACCTAGGTAGCCTAGGAAGATAAACACAATAGCAAACACGATTAGGTTTACTTTGTGTAGACCACAACGATAGCGCCACGATTTAACGCGACCACGGTCAACCCAAGGCATTGCGAATAGCGCAGCAATTGCACCAAACATAGCAAGTACCCCGAATAGCTTATCCGGTACCGCTTTCAAAATGGCGTAGAACGGCGTGAAGTACCACACTGGGAAGATATGCTCAGGTGTCTTCAACGGGTTAGCAATTTCAAAGTTAGGATGTTCTAGGAACTTACCGCCCATTTCTGGTGCGAAGAACAAAACATAAGTAAACAATGCTAAGAACACACAGAACGCCACAAGATCTTTAAGCACGATGTGTGGGAAGAACGGCAGTACGTCGTCAGCAATATCGTACTTGCTAGTGTAGTACTCGTGAATTTCGTACTTAGTCTTTTCAGATTCTGGAAGTGAACCTTTCTTGTGTTTGATTGCAATACCGTCTGGGTTGTTAGAGCCCACTTCGTGAAGCGCAATAATGTGTAGGAACACTAGAATTACGATAACCAATGGCAAAGCAATAACGTGCAGTGCGAAGAAACGGTTTAGCGTAGCACCAGAAATTACGTAGTCACCCTGTAGCCATACAACAAGGTCAGGACCCACAACAGGAATAGCACCAAATAGCGATACGATTACCTGTGCACCCCAGTAAGACATTTGACCCCAAGGTAGAACGTAACCCATGAACGCTTCTGCCATAAGTGCTAGGTATATAAACATACCAAACACCCATAAAAGCTCACGAGGTTTCTGGTATGAACCGTAAATCATGCCGCGGAACATGTGCATGTACACAACAATAAAGAACGCCGATGCGCCAGTACTGTGCATGTAACGGATAATCCAACCGTAGTCGATTTCACGCATGATGTATTCAACAGAAGCGAAAGCGCCTTCTGCAGATGGAACGAAGTTCATGGTTAACCAAATACCAGTAACAATTTGGTTTACCAAAACGATAGTAGCTAGGAATCCGAACACATACCAAAAGTTCATGTTCTTTGGAGCAGGGTATTGAAGTGCGTGCATGTTAGCCACGCGCATCATTGGGATGCGTTCTTCAATCCAACCTAGGAAAGCATTCATGTTAAGCAACCTCCGCTTCTGAGCCGATGATAACGGTAGTGTCATCAACGAACTGGTAAGGCGGCACAACCAGGTTTAATGGTGCCGGTACGTTTTCAAATACACGTCCTGCCATATCAAACTTAGAACCGTGGCATGGGCAGAAGAACCCGTCAGGAACCCCTTCAACGATTTCTTCGAAAGCGCCATCTTTAAGGTGCTGTGGAGAGCAGCCAAGGTGCGTACAAATACCTACAAGGATTAGGTATTCTTCTTTCATCGAACGGAAACGGTTTTGAGCAAAAGTAGGTTGCTGCTCAGCTTCAGAGTTAGGATCTTTAAGCTTATCTTCGTGTGTGCCTAGTTCTTCAAGAATTTCTGGCGTACGACGCACAATCCATACAGGCTTGCTTCGCCACATTACACGTACTAATTGTCCAGGCTCAATCCCGCTGATATCAACTTCAACGTCAGCACCGGCCGCTTTCGCTTTGGCACTTGGATTCCAGGACGCAATAAAAGGCACAGCAGCACCAACGACACCTACACCACCAACTACCGACGTGGCAACGGTCAAAAACCGACGACGAGTGTTGTTCTCAGGCTGATTATCGTTTTGTGCAGACTCTTTTGCATCTACAGATACATTGCTCATCCACATTTCTCCAGGTTTGGATAATTATGATGTGTAACACAGGCTTATACTGGTTTTATCACGCTTGTGTCGTTGCATCATATGGCTTGTCATGAAAGCGATATTGCAGTGAAATTTCACTGGATTCCGAATTCACGAAAGTTTACAAAATTTTCGACCGCAAATGATAAAAGAAAAGCCCTTATAAACACAAGGTTTTACTGATATTTAAGCGATAATTTAATACAAAACTTTATTTAAGATCAAAGACGGAAATACCGCAAATCAAGGTTTTGACGCGATTTAACCCAAAAAGGCAGAGGAAATTAAACCTTTGTTATTTTCACAAGGAGCGTAGCTGCTATGCAATTAGGCTACAGGGCAGATGAAGCGTAGTAAAAACGAAAAATAAAAAACCCGGCATAAGCCGGGTTTTTGCAAATACAAAAACGTAAAAATTAACGCTTTGAGAATTGTGGACGCTTACGCGCTTTGTGTAGACCAACTTTCTTACGTTCAACGCGACGTGCGTCACGAGTAACGAAGCCAGCTTTACGAAGTGCTGGACGTAGTGCCTCGTCGTACTCCATAAGAGCGCGAGTAAGACCGTGACGAATTGCACCCGCTTGACCGTTAGAACCACCACCTTTAACAGTGATGTAAACGTCAAACTTTTCAGTCATTTCAACAAGTTCTAGTGGCTGACGAACAACCATGCACTCTGTTTCACGACCAAAGTACTCGTCAAGAGCGCGTTGGTTTACTTTAATGCTACCTGTGCCTGGACGTAGGAACACACGAGCAGTAGAACTTTTGCGGCGGCCTGTGCCGTAGTATTGAGTATCTGCCATGTTAATAGCTCCTTAAATGTCCAAAACTTGTGGTTGCTGTGCGGTGTGCTTGTGCTCTGCACCTGCGTAAACTTTCATTTTACGGAACATTGCGCGACCTAGAGGGCCTTTTGGCAACATGCCTTTAACTGCTTTTTCAATAACCATTTCTGGCTTGTGAGCAATTAGTTTTTCAAAGTTTGTCTCTTTAAGACCACCTGGGTAACCAGAGTGCGCATAGTACATTTTGTCTTGCGCTTTACGGCCTGTTACCGCAACTTTTTCAGCATTGATTACTACAATGTAATCACCAGTGTCCACGTGAGGTGTGTACTCTGGCTTGTGCTTGCCACGAAGGCGTAGTGCGATTTCAGAAGCCAAACGGCCTAGAGTTTTGTTTGTGGCGTCTACCACATACCAGTCACGTTGTACCGTTTCTGGCTTAGCAACAAAAGTTTTCATTTTTCAAATTCACCCGAATAATATCGTCGTTACTGATTTCTGAACACCAGAAATCACCTTAAAATCAACACAATGACCCCTTCGAGCCGGCTGATTCTTCCACCTTCCCAAAGGTGGGCGTAACTGGGCAGGGCGCGAATTATACAGGAATTGTTAGAAATGCGAACCCCTAAAACCAAAAAAATAGGATGATTTTTCAACGAACATCGGTGACTTGGTTTAAAAATTAGTGTAGATTTATATTGTTGTATTTTTAAACAAAAATAAGAAATGAAAAACGTCTTGTACTTCGCCGTGAGTTCGTGGTTGTTGATAACTACTATCAGTTTTTCGCAGGCAAACGAAACGGACGAAATAATCTACACCCGAGCATTTGCCGACAGTGACTACGGACATTATCACGTCTCCGTTTTGCAAGCAGCGCTAAATGCTACGTCTGAATTTGGTACAACGTCAGTCGTTCCTCATCCCCATCCAATGAGTCAAAGTCGGCAACTCGCGTCACTGGTCAAAGGTGATGCTGATGTGATGTGGAGCGTTACAAATCAAACTCGCGAACAAAAACTTATCCCAATTAAACTTCCACTGTTGAAAGGTTTTTCGGGTCACCGCGTGTTGGTTATAAGCCCTGAGCGTCAATCGGACTTCCATCCACAACTCGGTGTAAACAAACTCAAATCAATGACGCTTGTCCAAGGCGTTGATTGGCCTGACCTTGATATACTCCAATATAATGGCTTTACCGTCTCGGGCGAAGATTGGAGTTTATGGTTTCAATCGATGTATTTCATGGTAGAGAAAAATTTAGTCGACGGATTTCCTCGTAACGTTATAGAGGTTCATCGCGATTTGGCACGTCACTCTGATAAAGCTATTGCATTAGAAAAAAATCATCTTCTCCAATACCCAAGTTACGAGTATTTTTTTGTCAGCCCTCAAAATACCGCACTAGCTAATCGTTTGCGTGTTGGACTAATACGCTTGTTAGAAAACGGCGAACTGTCAGCATTATTTGAGGCACAAGAAGGCCATAAAAAAGCAGCATCGATTGTGGAATCACCTTCAAGAACAACCCATGCTTTAAAAAACCCCGCCATTCCTTACGTCCTCGACTACGCGCAATGGGATAAATATGCTAGCGCAGCAATCAAAGCATTACGCGACGAATATAAGCCGGAAAATTAGTTGACTCCCAAAGGGCGCTTAGTCGATTTTAATCTCAAGACTTTGGCCATAGGTCTTTCATAGTTGTAGCGGGTCAGAGGCCAAACTAGTAAATATCGGTTTTATTAGTAAGTGGACATAGGGCGTGAACCACCAACATTAACAATTCATTCACATAAGTTATCCATGTGTATAAAAGTGACTCGCTTTTCTTCCGTCTACTTCACTTTTACTATGAGTACAGTGTATGTAACCGGAGTAAGCGGATGGCAAAGATCCCACGCACAAAGAGTAATGATCATAGCGCCCAAATGAGTCAAACCCGTCGCGAGTTTATTGAAGCTCAAACTGGTACTGCATTGACCCATACCGGTCACTACTCTGTGCCTGAAGAAACGCTTAAAGGGAATATTGAGAACTTCACGGGCGTTGCACAAATACCAGTGGGCTTTGCCGGTCCTATGCACGTAAATGGAGAACACGCTAACGGTGAGTTTTTTGTGCCTATGGCCACGACAGAAGGTACCTTAGTTGCCAGTTATAGCCGTGGCATGCGTCTTACGCGTGAAGCAGGAGGTGTAACTACCACGGTAATTGATGACGCCATGCAGCGCGCTCCTATGTTTGCCTTTAAAGACGCTCGCGAAGCACTCGCGTTTGGTAGCTGGGTAAAACAACATTTTTCAAGCATTAAAGCGGCGTGTGATGCGACAACAAGCGTTGGGCGCTTGCGCGACATCGAACAGCACGCGGTCTCTAAGCTACGCTGGTTAAGATTTAACTTTACTTGTGGTGATGCCGCAGGCCAAAACATGGTAAGTAAAGCCACAAAAGCGGGCTGTGAGTGGATCATGGCAAACTACCCTTTCCCGATTGATCACTTTGTACTAGCCGCTAACTTGGACACAGATAAAAAGCACTCTCACCTTAACTCTCTGCATACTCGCGGAAAACGCGTAGTCGCTGAAGTGACCCTGCCTCGTCAACTGGTTACCGATATAATGCATTGCACGCCAGAAGCACTATATAAGCAGCGCCAGTACTCCAATATGGGGGCCATGATGGCGGGAAGTGTGAGTAATGGTGCTCATTTTGCAAATGGTATAACCGCACTGTTTATTGCTTGCGGACAAGATGTGGCGAATGTAGCGGAGTCCTCTGCCGGGTTTACCTTTGCAGAAATTACGCCTCAAGGTGATTACTATTTTTCAGTTACGATCCCGTCATTGATTGTCGCCACATATGGTGGGGGCACGGGCCTTGCTACTCAAAATGAATGCCTTAGTGTTTTAGGCTGCAGTGGCAAAGGCAGCGTAAACAAGTTCGCAGAAATTGTTGCCGCCACGGTGTTGTGTGGTGACCTGTCGCTAGGCTCCGCCGTTGTCGCAGATGAATGGGTGAGTAGCCATGAACGCTTCGGCCGAAATAGATAACACAGTTGTTTACTGTTGAGTAGTCAAATTGGGGCGTGAGATTACAAAGTACGCTCCAATGCCCATGAAAATAGCAATACCAACGTAAGCTAGCAAAGGCAAGGAAGCAAGCAAACACACCAAGATAAAACTAATAAGCATACTACAACAGGCAATGCATTTTACTCGCTTAGAAATGGCACCGTGACGTTTCCAAGCAACTAAATTATCACCAAAGCGAGGATGCGTTAACAACCATACTTCAAGTTTTGGCGATGACTTGGCGAAACAAAACAAAGCGCCAATGAGGAAAACCGTAGTTGGCAACACAGGTAAAAAAGCACCCACAATGCCAATTGCAGTCAGAATTAAACCACCGAGAAGATAGATTGATTTCCCCATAAAACAGCCACTCAAACATGTCATCGATACAAGTTTTACTCACTAATAGACACATTAATATGCGGTCGGACGCAATTACAACGTAGCGAGCTCTCTTTTGAAAAGAATAGTTTATTTTTACATTAGATGCACAAAGCTACCGATATACTTTTTATCTTTTTGAGATCATATTTGATAACACGCGGTAGTGCTCTAATGTGTTACAAGCAAACAATGAAATATGTGGTGGACAAACTAAGGGTCTAAGGGCATTGCTTTCACTTGCTGCCAAAGGGCTTCCATTTCATCAAGGGTAAGTGAATTTAAGTCATCACCTTTAGTGTGTGCTAATTGCTCTACGCCTTTAAAACGGTTGGCAAACTTATGGCTGGCTTTTCGAAGTGCAGTATCTGCATCAACGTTTAAATGCCGCGACAAGTTCACCATCGCAAAAAGCGCATCACCAATTTCTTCTTCAATAGCGGCATGATTGTTTTCTATCCCAACTTCTTGGGCTATTTCATCTACCTCTTCACGTACTTTCTCCAGTACGGGCGTAACTTCTGGCCAATCAAACCCCACTTTTGCACAGGCTTTTTGCAACTTTTGTGCGTGCATTAATGCAGGCATACCCGATGGCACATTATCAAGAATACTGATATTGGCATTTTCTTTCTCATGCACTGAGGTACTTGATTGGCTTTGTTGCTTTGCTAGCTTTTCTTGCGCCTTTATGGCGTCCCATTGCGCATTAAGCGATGCGTGGCTGAGTTTTTGCACTGTTGAGCCGAGATTGTTGTCACCGTCGCCGAAAACATGAGGGTGTCGCCTAACTAACTTGTCGCTAATACCGCGCGCCACATCATCGAAATTGAACTCACTTTGTTCGCTAGCGATTTGTGCGTAAAACACGACTTGAAACAGAAGGTCACCAAGTTCATCTTTGATATCGCCCATGTCACCATTGGCAATGGCATCGGCCACTTCATACGCTTCCTCTATGGTGTAGCGCGTTAAACTTTCCATGGTTTGTTCAACATCCCAAGGGCAGCCTGAATCTTTGTCGCGCAGCTGCGCCATTATGGCCAGCAAGCGCTGCGTTTCAGTAAGCATTAGTTTGCTTTTCTTAGTTTCGCTTTCGTTGTGCATCTGTTACGCCTTTTAGCTGCCTTAAGCGTGTAAGCACCTTCGACACAGTGTCTAAATCTTGTACTTCAATTGAAATAGTAATTAGCGCGGTCTGTCTGTTTTTATCGCTTAAGCTATTCACGCCAAGTAACGGCACGTTCTCATTTGCCAATACAGTAGTGATATCACGCAGTATACCGTTTCTGTCATGGCAGAAGATATCAATACCCGTTTCAAAGCCCACTTTCAGCGCTTCAGACCAATTCACTTCTATTTGACGTTCGGGGTGCTGTGACAACAAATGCTGAAGCTGGTCGCAACTTTCTTTATGCACGCTAACACCACGGCCTTGCGTGATATAGCCTAAAATAGGTTCACCGGGAACCGGCTTGCAACAGTTGGCAAGTTGACTCATTAAGTGGCCAACCCCCTGCACTACTACAGCATCTTTCTTGCCCGAACCCGCTGCGGATTTGCGTGTTTTTACCCTTGGGCTTATTTCTGGCTCTTCAGGTACAGGCTCTTGTAAGTGGTGAATATAATTAATCACCTGCATTACCCTAACGTCACCAGCGCCTACTGCGGTATATAGGTCATCAATATTTTGAACGTTAAACTTGTCTATTGCCTCGTTAGGCACTTTTGCCGGTAAGTGGGCACGGTGAAGTTCGCGTTCTAAAAGCTCTTTACCAGCGGCAAGGTTTTTGTCTCTGTCTTGCTTTTTAAAGAAAGAATGAATGGTAGCGCGAGCGCGCGAGGAATGTACGTAACCTAGGCCTGGATGCATCCAGTCTCGACTGGGGTTTGGCTCTTTACCTGTTAGCACTTCAATTTGATCGCCGCTTTGCAGCAAATAAGTAAACGGCACAATGCGCCCGTTAACCTTGGCGCCAATACAGCGGTGACCCACATTACTGTGAATGTAGTAAGCAAAGTCTAGCGGTGTTGCGCCTTGCGGTAAATCTATTACATCGCCTTTTGGCGTAAACACGTACACGCGGTCATCAAACACCTGACTGCGCAGTTCTTCCACTAAATCGCCCGACTCAGCCACTTCTTCTTGCCACGCTAATATTCGGCGAAGCCAGTTGATGCGCTCATCGTAGCCCGATTGTTTACCCGTGCTGCCTTCTTTGTACTTCCAGTGCGCCGCTACACCAAGCTCTGCGTCTTGGTGCATTTGCTGTGTTCTAATCTGTATCTCTACCGACTTACCTTCAGGCCCCACAATAACGGTATGAATAGACTGATATCCGTTTGGCTTTGGAGTTGCAATATAGTCGTCGAATTCAGCTGGCAAATGCTTATAGCTGGCATGCACCGTGCCCAGCGCGGCATAACAGTCTTGTAGGCGTTCGGCAATAATACGAACCGCTCGAATATCGAAAAGCTGCTCAAACGTAAGGCGCTTCTTTTGCATTTTCTTCCAAATGCTAAAGATATGTTTGGGGCGGCCATACACTTCGGCGCGAATATGTTCGTTGTCTAATAGCCCCTGAAGATCATCAACGATGGTATCAATGTACTGAGCGCGGGCCTTGCGCTTGCCATCAAGCTGCTGCGCAATTTGTTTGTAGGTTATGGGGTGAAGGTAGCGAAAGGCTAAGTCTTCTAGCTCCCATTTAAGCTGGCCAATACCTAAACGATTTGCTAATGGTGCATAAATGCTGGCGCACTCGCGGGCAACCATTACACGGGTTTCTTCGTCGGCTTTTTTGACCTGCTGTAGGGCGCAAATGCGCTCTGCCATTTTAATAACAACGGCGCGCACATCTTCCACCATTGCCAGCAACATTCGACGAATACTGTCGATATGTTGTTCGTCTGACTTCTCGGCAAAACCAGAGCCGCTTACTTTTCTAGCGTGCAGCGTTTTAATGGCGTCCATTCTGCGTACGCCAACAATAAGGTCGCGTATCTCACCGCCAAACTCTTCATAGATATCGTCTTCGTTTAGTGCATGCTGTTCGCAGTACGGAAAAACCAGCGCAGCCTGAAGCGTGGCATCATCCATGTTCAGCTGACACAGTATTTCTACCATTTCCTGCCCCACCAGCAGTCGCTCTGGAATAGCGGAAACCGCGCTTAATTTGTGTTTGGTTTCGTCAGCTAAACCAAGACTGTCTAACCAGGCTTCAAACGGTGGCCTGTCGGCCTCATGCACTTTTCTTGTCGATACCATATCCGTTACTCGTTACCGCGATACTGCTGTGAAGAGCGCCATCATTTCCATGTGATGAGTGAAAGGAAACATTTCTACCGCTCCAGCTTTTTCAATAGTAAAACCGCCTTCAAGCAGCACTTTTGCATCTCTTGCGAAAGTACTTGGGTTGCAAGAAACATACACTATCGCTTTTGGCATTGCTTTTACAAGGGCATGACAAACCGTCAATGCACCATCTCGCGAGGGGTCTAGCAATACTTTGTCAAAGCCTTGTGAAAGTGACTGCTCAACGTTCGTTTCATCTGCTAAATCTAAATGTAACCACTCTACGTTTTCAATGCCTTGTGCTGATGCATTAACTTTTGCCCTTTGCACCATTTCGGCCACGCCCTCGACAGCTTGAACGTGCGCCCCCGTTTTCGCCAGAGGCAGGGTAAAATTACCTAACCCGCAGAACCAGTCGGCCACCCGCTCGTCGCTTCCCACATCAAGCCATGAAAGCGCTTGATGGATCATTTGTTCGTTCACTGCCTTGTTTACTTGAACAAAGTCATTGGCTGAGGGAGATAGCCAAAAACCGTCAACGGTGTATATTTTTGCGCTTGACGCAGTATCGCGAAGAGACTCAGATTGTGTGGCGTCATATAACGAGCGAATTGCACCACGCTTGTTTTCTAATGAAAGCGTAAAGCACTGCTCTTTGGCCAGTGCGATAAGTGTATCTAACAACAAAGGCTCAAGAGGCTTGGTGTGTTTGATTGTAACCCACGCCGTATTCGTGTTTTCATTACTGTCGGTTTCCATCAAACTAATATGCCCGATGTATTTTGCACTATCAAAGCCTGATATACAGTTTTGCAACAAGCCAGGAAGTGTAGTGAGTGTGGGCGTTAATATGGGACATGTGTTTACATTAACCACTTTATTACTGCCGGCCTCGCGAAAACCCAGTTTAACGTTATCAACATTACGCGCATCAATAGCGAGCCTTGCTTTACGACGATACTGTGGACGTTCGCCAGACAAGGGTTTCTGCCATGCCGATGCTGACATCGACAACTGGCGCTCCATCATCTCACGTAGCGCGGTATCTCGTTGTAACAGCGCAGCTTGTGGCTCAATATGCTGCAACTGACATCCACCGCACTGCTCAAATACAGGGCAAAATGGTTCAACGCGATGTTCAGATGGTGCGACAACGTTAACCGTAGTCGCTTGTGCAACCGTCTTTTTAACGGACAGTATTTCAACGTCACACTGCTCTTTTGGCAACGCACCTTGCACAAAATAGGTGGGATTGCCGCGTGAAACTCCCTGCCCCATCCAATCCAAAGTATCAATTGAGATAGAGACTATATTCTCACTAGTTTTACTCTGTTGACCTTTTTTATCGACGATGTCGGTTCGCTTTGTCGCAATCGATGATTTTTTTGCAAAACGTAATCCGGCAACCTGAGCATTGGCATTTGCCCCTTTTTTAACGCTAGATGATGATGCACTTTTCTTGCGCGATTGTTTAAAAAGGTTTGCCAAGGAATATCTCCGGATAGTTGCCGTGCATTGATTATAGGCGTTTAGGTGTAATAAAAATGTGCGCTGTATGACAACGTTTAGTCTGACTCAAGTATAACGGTAGCAACGGCATAATGCTGCTCATCTGAAATACTCACTGCACTACGAGTAATGCCTCGAGCCTCACATTTTGCTTTAAACGCGCCGTTAAACACCAGTGATGGTGCGCCAAGTTCGTTATTGCGTACTTCAATATGCTGCCAGCTAATGCCGTTACCGATACCGGTTCCAAGTGCTTTCACGGCGGCTTCTTTGGCTGCAAAACGCTTAGCTAAAAAGCGAATAGGCGAACTATGCTCTATAAACTGTTGCCACTCAGCGGGTGTTAAAACGCGTTTGGCTAAACGTTCATTCACTTCGTCGTTTTTACCTAAACGCGCAATTTCAACAATGTCTGTCCCTAAGCCAGCAATTGCCATAGTTCATAGTTACCTTATGTTAGATACCAGCTCGCGCTTCAAGCATTAGTTTACGCATATCTGCCACGGCAGTATGTAAGCCGTCAAACGCTGCTCGAGCGATAATAGCGTGCCCAATATTTAACTCAATAAGCTGAGGAATAGCGGCAATTGGCTTCACATTATGATAGTGCAAACCATGGCCAGCGTTCACTTTTAGCCCCAAGCTGTCGGCATATTCAATGCCTTCAACCAAACGTGCTAGCTCTTTATTTTGCTCTTCCTCGCTGGTCGCTTCTGCGTACTGACCTGTATGTATTTCAATATACGGGGCGTTGCATTTCGCAGCAGCGTCGATTTGTGCTTTGTCAGCATCAATAAACAACGACACAAGAATGTTCGCGTTCGCTAATCGGTCACAAGCGGCTTTGATAGCATCGAAATTACCGGCAACATCAAGCCCACCTTCGGTGGTAAGCTCTTCACGCTTTTCTGGTACTAAACAGCAAAATACTGGCTTTACTTCTTCAGCAATGGCCAACATTTCATCCGTTACTGCCATTTCTAGGTTAAGGCGAGTATTAATGGTTTGCGCAAGAATTCGTACATCGCGATCTTTAATATGGCGGCGGTCTTCACGAAGGTGCACCGTTATGCCATCGGCTCCAGCGCGTTCAGCGATATCTGCGGCATGCACTGGGTCTGGATAATGGGTTCCGCGCGCGTTGCGCAATGTTGCAATATGGTCGATGTTAACGCCTAGAAGTATCGTACTCATTTCATCACCTAGCATTGAAGACGCTGACGTATCAGCCTCATAAGTTAATAGAGTTGTGTTGAACCAGTTAGACACTGAAAGAAGTAGCCGCTGGCCTCAAAACGAATGAGCGGATTGTAGCAAACTTTTTACTTTCTAGGGGTACAATTACGACCCTACCTACTTGTGTTAAAAGAAAATAATTTATTTAGAGACACACGTTAAATAACGTAATCGAAAAGGGTAAACGATTTAAGTGATGCATTTGGAATAACCAGGTTTTGTTAGCGTTTTTGCGGCATAAAAAGTTCGCGGCTTTTTAACGGCTTCGAACCAATAAGTGGCTTCAGCAAATCGCGACACAACACTTTGGCCACCTTTTTACTTAACGGTGTGAATTCTCCCTGCGCCAGTGACAGCAATGCACTGCCAGGAAAGCCCCTAGCACCAGCCATATTATCTGGCATCTGTATGAAACCTACATCAGGTTGAAAGTGATAGCTGCCTTTTTCCTCAATGGGCATTTCATACTCTACATCAGTAGTGAAGTCGGGCAGTAACCCCATTTCATCTAGTAAGGCAAATTCAAATTCACGAAGCGTTATTTCAATGTCGCCATTAAGGTGTAGAGCATTTAGTGCACTTTCATACGCACTGTATACGCCGTCGCTGGCTAGACCAGCTGGCAATATACGGTTTGAAAGCTCGTTTACATACATGGCGCAAAATAAGGCGGTGCCAACAAGAGATATTGATGGCGACACGCTTTCAACATGCCGCAGGTTTTTAAGTTCCGACTTGCCACTAAGTTGAATACGTAAATGTTGAAAAGGTTGTAGCAGGCTTTTCTTATCAGATTTACTGTTTTTAACGCCCTTTGCTACCGCGCTAATACGCCCCTCTTCCAGTGTAAAAAAGTCAACAATATAACTGGTCTCACGATAGGGACGTCTATGCAACACATACGCGTTCAACCATTCATCATTCATTGTCATCTACTTTTTTATTTTGGTTTTCTTTGCTACTAGCTTCGTTTAATTCTAACCACTTTCATGGTTTCAAACTCAATGCCGGCAACGTCTTCAACATGGCGATAATACGTCACGTTAACTCGGGCACCTTTTAAATTTTGATAGTGCTGCTTTCGCCGATAAATAAAGGGAACATCAATTCCATCAAGCATAATAGTGTGGCGAACCCAGTCACTGTCTTTCTCTTCTCGCTGCACGTGAGATATCACTTTTGCATTGTCAGTTTGATTAAGCTGTCCGTGCTTTTCTAACAGCTTTTGTCGTTCTGTTTTAGCCACATTAACCCTACTTTTATCGGTATTCTTTCGTTGCACCAAAACCTTAGGGCTTTCGAAAAATACACCCTAAGGTATGTATGTACTTACTTGCACGCTTCAATTTGCTCAATAATAAGCTGCACAGTTTCTTGGCCACGAAAAACGTTTACGTCTAGTCGATATGCAATATGAACCCGTTTTACCATTGCATTAGGCCACGCTTTTATATCGATATTAAATGCTATTGCATCTACCTCTGATAAACCTTGGCTTCGCAACACCATTTTTAAATGCTTTTGCCCTACTAAACGCTGATCGAGTAATTCGAACTCTCCGTCAAACAGCGGCGACTCAAAACCTTGCCCGAAAGGCCCAGCTTGGCGCAATAAATGGGCAAAGGGTAAGCTTAATTCGCTGGCCGACAAGTCTCCGTCTGACAGCAAAGCATGATTACCATCTAGTTTTGCTACGTGCTCTTGTGCAACCGCAACAAACGCATGCTCAAATGCTTTTAATTTAACAACGGGCAAGCTTAAACCTGCTGCCATAGCGTGGCCACCAAATTTATCTATTACACCAGGATAGCGCGTGTTAACTTCATCCAGCACATCGCGAATATGCACGCCAGGTATTGAACGTGCCGACCCTTTTATAACTTCATCGTCTTGATGAGCAAAAGCAATGACTGGCTTTAAATACTGCTCTTTTAGGCGACCTGCAACAATACCTATTACACCTTGGTGAAAGTCTTCTCTATACACCACCAATGCAGCCGGAATATCGCCTTCATTAATCGCCATTTCTTCCAATGCTTGCTCGGCTTGCGCCTTCATGCCCGTTTCAATTTCGCGGCGCTCTTTATTCAAAGCATCGAGCTCTGCGGCAATCATGCGCGCTTGAATGGTGTCGTCTTCTAACAAACAGGCAATGCCCTGCGACATATCGTCTAATCGCCCTGCCGCATTAAGGCGCGGGCCAACAACAAAACCTAGATCGGTGGACGTTAAATGCGAACACTCTCTATTCGCCACTTCCACAAGCGCCTTGATGCCTGGTCGACATTTACCCGCGCGTATACGCTGAAGGCCTTGGTGCACTAAAATACGGTTGTTTTTATCAAGCACGACCACGTCGGCAACAGTGCCTACTGCCACAATGTCTAGTAACGATGCCAAATTTGGTGGCGCTATATTTGTTCGCTCAAAATAACCTCGCTGCTGCAGCTCTGCTTTAAGCGCCAGCATTATATAGAAGGCCACGCCAACACCTGCCAAGTTCTTGGATATAAAAGTACAGCCAGGTTGATTAGGGTTAACAATAGCGTCTGCGGGCGGTAATTCATTACCCGGTAAGTGATGGTCGGTAACTAATACCTGCAAGCCTAGCTGTTTTGCGTGCTTCACACCGTCTATACAGCTAATGCCATTGTCTACGGTAACAATGATGTCAGCACCCTGCTCTGCCGCAACATCAACAATAGGCACGCTTAAGCCATAGCCAAAGTCGAATCTATTGGGCACCAAGAAGTCTGCGTTGGTATGCCCCATCATTTTAAGCGCGAGCATACACACCGAAGTGCTTGTTGCGCCGTCGGCATCAAAGTCGCCTACTATGATTAAACGCTTGTTCTGCTCAACAGTATCAGCCAATAAACGTGCTGCTTCAGCCATTCCTTTTAGTGCATTGAAATGGGTAAGCCCTTTTAAGCCATTTTCTAAGTCGTCGATATGCGTAATGTTTCGGCCGCGATAAATTCTATCAATAACAGGGTGCAAGTCTTCGCTTAAAGACGCTCCCGCGACATCTCGTCGTACAATGGGCAGGATCATGAAGTATCACTTTCTAATTATGTAGATGGCAGCGTTTTATGTTTTAAGCCTACAAGGCAAAAAAGCGAAACGCTGTGAAATATGCGCGAAATGATATCGCATAAAACAAAAAAACGCACAAATCGTGCGTTTTCTTTTTCGAATAAATAACCCGTACCAAAAAAGTTTGGACGCTATTCGTTTAAGACTGAGCGGCAGCGTCTAATGCTTGTGAAAGTAACGCTGCAGGCTGATAACCCGGAATAAGTGAGCCGTCTGGAAGAATGATATTTGGCGTACCGTTTACACCAAGCTTCTGACCTAACATATACTGCTCTGCAACTTTATTAGCACAGCTAGCAGCAGCAACGTCGTCACCCGCCTTGGCGTCTGTCAATGCCTGCTGTGGATTTTCAGCACACCATACCGACACCATGTCGTTGTAGTTCGGGCTGTTTAAGCCTGAGCGGGGGAACGCAAGGTACTGAACAGTAATACCTTTTTCGTTTAGCTCATCAATTTCATTGTGAAACTTACGACAGTAACCGCAGGTAATGTCGGTAAATACGCTAATAACATGCTTCTCGTCCTTAGCTTTAAACACAATGGCAGAAGACGCCATATTATTTACACCTTCAACACGCAGTGACGATAGCGCAACTTCAGTTTCGTTACGCATTTCAGCATCAATATTAAAAACGCGTGCCTGAAGCAAATATTCACCGTCTTCACTTACATAAAAAAGCCCACGGTTTGTTGATACCTGAACCAAACCTTTTACCGGCGAATCTGCTATCGAATCTACCTCAAGCCCTAGCTTTGAAGTAAGTTTGTTTGTTATTGCTGCTTCATCTGCGGCAAATACAGCTGAACTAAGAAGCGAGGTAGCGGCAATCGCGCCTGCAAGGATAAACTGTTTTACTGCTTTCACTTAAATTACTCCATCAGCCACATTGGGCTTTATTCGTAAGCGGTCACTATTACCATGAGTATAGTTAATACGCCGCGAAATCTGATTACCTGTACGAGCTATGCTAGATAAAAGCTTAGCTGTTAAAAACCAGCTTTTAAAAATAAGCTATTCGGTTCTTCATTTAGCTATCAGACCGACGAACCTTGTTAAAAATTGCATTAATGCTAACACACTACACTGCTATTAAAACACGCACGCCCACCACTTATCGTGTGAATGCGCTACTTGATAGCACACCTGTTTACCTTTTGCCCTTTTTCACTCTCTACTCTGTCTGCCCTATCTGCACCATTGCCCGTTCACCCTCTTGGGTGATGGCTGTGTATCAGTGTTTGCAGTCTTTCTGTTGCAACGTGGGTATAAATCTGAGTTGTTGATAGGTCACTGTGCCCTAGCAACATTTGTACTACACGCAGGTCGGCACCGTGATTAAGCAAATGCGTAGCAAACGCATGGCGCAACGTGTGCGGCGACAAATGCTGCTCAATGCCGGCTTTTACAGCGTAATATTTAATTCTGTGCCAGAACGTTTGGCGCGTCATTTTTTGCCCACGTTTACTTAAATACACAAAATCTGACTGTTTTGATGCAAGAACAGGTCGCGCGGTTTTAATGTAGTGTAATAGCCACTCGATAGCCTCTTCGCCAAGTGGCACTAATCGCTCTTTATCACCTTTACCCACAACCCTTACAACACCTTGCTGCAAGCTTATTTGATCCATGGTTAAACCAATTAACTCGCTAACGCGAAGCCCTGTTGCATACAACACTTCTAGCATGCTTTTATCACGACATTCGATGGGGTCATCGGTAAGTGGAGCTGACAACAAGTCCTCTACTTGTTGCTCACTTAACGAAGTGGGCAACGACTTTGGCGTTTTAGGGTTAGACAGCGCAGAAACAGGGCTATCTACGCGTACTTGCTTGCTAATTAAGAAAACGAAAAAAGCCCGAATTGCGCTAAGTGCTCGCTGCGTGCTTCTCGTAGACAACCCTTTGTCATGGCGATATGCCAAGTAATCTTGAAGTTGCTCGGTGGTTAAAACAGCGATGTCTTTGACTCCGATGTTATTACTAAAAATAGCCAGTTTAGTTAAGTCGGTTCGATAACTTTGCTGTGTATGCTCTGACAACCCTTTTTCCAACCACAACATGTCGATGAAGCCATCAATATGTGCTTGGCTGGCCGCGGGCACATAAGTTAATTCTCGCGCTGGTTTACTTGCTTTACCGGCCATTAAAAACCACGCTTCTGCTTAATAAGCTCATATGCTGACTGTATGTCTTGCGCTTTCTTTTTCGCTATTTCCATCGCTTGTTCGGGCAACCCTTTCGATACCAGCTTATCGGGGTGATGTTCAGCCATGCGCTTGCGATATGCTCGCTTTATTACCTTTTCGTCGTCACTAGCCGAAACGCCAAGAATACGATAGGCATCGTCTATACTTTGCTGTTCCGAATAAGTACTTTGCTGACCATGAGCGCCGTGACGATAGCCACCTTGTCGAGACTGCTGTGAGCGGCCTCGGCGAAAACGTATTTCAGCCTCATAAATAGAAATAAGATAGTCTAAGTCACGACGTCTAAAACCAAGGGGCTTCGCCACCTTTTCAAGCACGTTATACTCTTCTTGAGAAAGCTGCCCATCAGCAAATGCGGCTTGAATAAGGATTTCCAAAAAGACTTGAAGAATATCTCTGCGCCCGTGCGTAGCCTCATAAAAGCCTTTAAGAGTATCGACAAGTGGAAAATCTCTTGCCTTGCCTTCACGGAATGCTTCCTGCGCCTCGCGTCTGGCTTCACCGGTAAGCTGCATTTCGTCCATCAGTGCCGTAGCAACTTCAATTTCTTTATTGGTTACTTTACCGTCTGCTTTTGCCAAATGCCCCAAAGCGCTGAAAAGGCTGTGGAAAAATATGGCTTGCTGTTTAAGGCTGTCTTGGTCAGAAAAAAAGCGTCCAAACCCGCCGAGTCGATTGAAGTCTTGGCTGTATGCTTTATCGAAGAAGTGACCCACGATGAGCCCTAAAATGGCTCCTGGGATTTTTAAAAACATAAACCCAAAAACAGCGCCGAGGATCTTTCCCCAAATTGACATGAATTAGCTCTCCGTAGCGCGGCTATCTGCTTGACACGCTTTTATAAGTTGAAAGGAAGCTTGGTTTTATGCCCCCTAAATTGTCTTGTGGCAATATACCAAAGCCGCAAATATAAAGAAAAGAGATAAAATGCACAGAAAAAGCGCATTTTTTTACCTCAATGGTTGGTTATTGAAGCAGAAGTGCTTAGAATTGAGGGCTTAATGAAAAATTTGCCGAACTCTTTTAAAGAACGCGTCTCTTAAATAGAGTAAAAAAGCACAAACAATAAAACAGGCCGTCCTTTTACGCATGAAAAATACCTGCGCCATGCTCGTTTCCGCGACCCTTTTGCCTTCTGTCGCGATAGCTCAGGAAACACTAGCAAACACTACAAATACAGTCACCGAAGCTGCGCCCGTTGCGTTTTGCTCGGCTGAGCCAGTGACCTTTAGTAGTGAAGCACTTATGCCTAAAGGGCATGTAAAAGTAGAAGCGAACAGAACAGAGATTATTGAAGACACAGTTGCCTTGTTTTCAGGCAATGTTGATATTACCTCAGACACGGCAGTGATAAGCGCATCGCAAGCACAGGTTAACGGCGGTGGCAGAGATCTCATCGCGAAAGGCGATGTAGTGTACCAAGATGCTCAGCTTAAAGTTGAAAGCGATTCTGTCACACTTCGCGCAACCGAAGAGCGCCTAGAAATGGCAAACACGCGGTATCAACTTACCGGTTTCGTTGGTCAAGGTGCTGCCGAGGATATTCTTCTTGCGACAGACACTGGCATTGTGCTTAGCGATGTAAGTTTTTCAACGTGTCCAGAGGGGCAAGAAGACTGGCAGATTCGTGCCAGTGAGATTAGCTTAGAAAAAGGAACCGTATGGGGTCAGGCTAAACATACCCGTTTTTACATTGCCGATATACCTGTATTTTATCTTCCCTACTTTGCCTTCCCAGTAAGTAACCAGCGTCAAACTGGCCTGCTTTTTCCGAACTTAACAAGCTCAAGTCGTACAGGTGTAGATTACACCCAGCCGTTTTACTGGAACATGGCACCTAATTACGACATGACAATCTCACCGCGTTTGATGACCCGTCGCGGTGTGCAGTTAAATACCGAGTTTCGCTACTTAAGCGAGACAAGCCAAAGTAAAGCCTATATTGAATACTTGCCGAGTGACTCAGATATTGACGGTAACCCAGACCGTTACTTTTATCGTTTAGAGCATCAAGGGTTAATTGGCGACAACTGGCTGCTTAACGTTGATTTCAACGGGTTAAGCGACAATAACTACCTGTTAGATTTAGGCAGCGATTATTACAGCCGTGCCGATACGCATTTGTACAGAAGTGTTGGGCTAAGCTATTACTCTGAAAATATTGCTCTGCAAATGCAGGTAAAAGACTTTGAAGTACTTGGTAATATTGCTGATAGCTACCGTGCGGTGCCAGAAATTAAGGTAAATTACACCAAGCCTTTGGGTGACTTATTCGAAATTAGCATCGACTCTGAGCTCGCACATTTCGACAACGCGCTCGACACAGCGCCTACTGCAACCCGTTTTCACATTGCGCCTACCCTTGCCATGCCGCTGCGCGCTGCTTGGGGTGAATTTGTTGCTGAAACCACCATTTTTCAAACGGTTTACCAACAAGACAATGTTGAAGGAACACCACTAGCGGAAGACGTTGATCGTACCTTAGGTCAAGCAAGACTATACGGTGCCCTTTTCTTTGAACGCGAAAAATCGTGGTTCGATGAAAACTTATCAATGACCTTTGAACCAAAAGTGCAGTATTTGTATACGTCTTTCGAAGATCAAACTGACATTGGTTTTTACGACTCAACGCCACTGTTAACCGATGTTGAAGGATTGTTTCGCGGCCAAGAATTTACTGGCCTTGACCGTATTAACGACAACAACCAAATTACACTTGGTGCAACCACGCGCCTGTTAGATAAAAACAACAGGGAACAATTTGTATTGAGCGTGGGTCAGATATTCTACCTTGAAGATAACAAGGTAATTGCAGCTACGAAGAATCAAGACCGCTCTGCGCTAGCTGCCGAAGTAGATTGGCGTGTGAATAAAAACTGGTTTTTACACACTGATGTACAGGTAACGACTGAAACAGAAAAAGTTGATTTAAGCAGTATTGGTGTTGAATACCGAAAAGATGCCAGTCGCTTTATACAACTCAGTCATCGTTATGTAAGAGATTTAAGTGGTGAAACCATTGACCAAATTGGTGTATCGGCAAGCTGGCCCATCTCTGAAAATTGGCAATGGGTAGGCAGAACTTACCGAGATTTGGAAAGACATCGCAGCGTTGAAACCTATACTGGTATTCAATATGAGTCTTGCTGTTGGGCCATTCGTCTAGTGGCTCAGCGCACGCTCAACAATCGCTTTAATGCAAGAGGCGAGCAAACTATTGACGATTTCGACTCTGGTATTTCGCTGCAATTTATCTTTAAAGGTATTGGTTCATCTGGAACAAGAAGAAGCATGCTGCAAGACGGTATGTTTGGCTATCGACAGCCTTATAGTTTAAATTAACCCGCAATTGTGCGTACCAGTGGTACGCGTGAGTGCAATTAACTAATAAAATAAGAGTGTTTATGAAGTTCATTATCCGTGCATTGATGTTAGGTGCCCTTCTTTCGTTTAACACCGTTGCTCAAGAGGTGATGCTTGACCGTGTGGCTGTTATTGTTGACCAAGGCGTAGTGCTAGAAAGCGAGATTGACGCGCTTGTAGCGGAAGTTAAACGCAATGCGCAAGCAAACAACCAGCAATTGCCATCAGACCGCGCACTTCGCACTCAAGCCATTGAGCGATTGATCACTAAAAACCTTCAGCTACAAATGGCCGAGCGCATGGGTATTCGTATTAGCGATCCTCAGCTAGAGCAAACGATAAGCAACATTGCAACTAACCAAGGTGCAACAGTAGAACGATTACGTGCGCAGCTTGCCGCTGACGGTATCGCTTATGAAGACTATCGCGAAGACATCCGTGAAGAAATTATCATGGGTGAAGTGCGCCGCGCTAACGTACGTCGCCGTGTTTACATTACGCCTCAAGAAATTGAAACGTTGCTATCTGTAATGGAACAACAAGGTGCAGAGCAGGCTGAATACCGTCTAGGTCATATACTTATCGGTTTTCCACCAGAGCCATCTGATGAAGACATTCAAGCTGCGCGCGAGCGTGCTGACAAAGTTATTGGTTTATTAGAGTCAGGTTCTGATTTTGCCAAAATTGCGATTGCCTCTTCATCAGGTAACGAAGCACTTGAAGGCGGTGACATGGGCTGGTTGAATATTAACGCCATGCCAACGCTTTTTGCTGAAGCTATCCAAGATAAAGAAAAAGATTCACTAGTAGGTCCTATTCGAAGTGGTGCAGGTTTCCACATTCTAAAAGTAATAGACACGCGCGGTATTGAAAAAGTGACCGTTGAAGAAGTGAAGTCTCGTCACATTCTCGTAAAACCTTCCATTATTTTAAGTGAAGACAAAGCAAAAGAAATGCTTATCGGGTTTAAAGAAGACGTAATAAATGGCGATGCAGACTTTGCAGAACTAGCGAAAGAGCATTCTGAAGATCCTGGTTCAGCACTACGTGGTGGTGAATTAGGTTGGTCAGATCCAAAAGTTTACGTACCTGAATTCTCAGAAGCCCTAGCAAACCTAGAGCCTGGTGAATTTAGTCAACCTGTGCGTACCGTTCACGGCTGGCACTTAATCCAGCTACTAGAGCGCCGCGTTGATGACGCGACTGACAAGCGCAAAGAAGACAAAGCCTATCAGCTGATTTTCAACCGAAAGTTTGCTGAAGAAACCGAGAACTGGCTACGTGAAATGCGCGATTCAGCGTATGTAGAAGTTGTCGAGTCATAAGAGAGAAGACACATTAGTACATGAGTACACCGATTAAAATTGCAATAACACCGGGAGAGCCGGCGGGAATAGGGCCAGATTTAATTATTAAACTGGCCCAAGAAGCATGGCAGGCTCAGCTTGTGGTATTCGCCGACAGAGCCATGCTTGAACAAAGAGCTGAGATGCTAGGCCTACCGCTAACCCTTATTGATTACGACGCCAATAACCCGCAAATTCAAAATGCGGGTTCGTTGTATATTAAGCAAATAGACAAATCTGTTGATGTAGTAGCCGGTACGCTTAATAGCGACAACGGCTTATACGTTGTTGAAACCCTTCGCCAAGCCTGCCAAGCTAATATGGATGGGGACTTCGACGCCGTGGTTACGGGCCCTGTTCACAAAGGCATTATTAACCAAGCGGGCGTGTCTTTTAGTGGCCATACCGAGTTTTTTGCCTATCAGTCGAACACTATTGACGTTGTTATGCTGTTATCGACAGAAGGGCTGAATGTAGCACTTGCCACCACCCACATTCCTCTAGAGTATGTAGCTAAGGCCATTACGCGCGAACGCCTTCATAAAGTTATTCATATTATTAATACCGACTTAAAATTAAAGTTTGGCATTAAAGAGCCTAATATTTATGTATGCGGATTAAATCCTCACGCGGGTGAAGATGGTCATATTGGTAAAGAAGAAATTCAAACTATCACGCCAGCCCTAGATGAGCTGCGTGAAGAAGGCTTGCATGTTACCGGTCCGTTACCTGCCGATACTATTTTTCAGCCTAAATACCTTGATAAAGCCGATGTTGTGTTAGCAATGTATCACGATCAAGGACTACCCGTGCTAAAATACAAGGGTTTTGGCGCCTCGGTGAATATTACCTTAGGCCTTCCTTTTGTTCGTACATCTGTCGATCATGGTACCGCGCTTGATTTAGCGGGCACAGGAGAAGCAGACGCGGGCAGTTTCAGAAAAGCATTAGAAAAAGCCATTGAGCTTGCACATCATCAACAATGAGTAAAACACATTTAGGCCACACGGCCAGAAAGCGCTTCGGTCAGAACTTTCTTCACGATGAATACGTGATTGGAAAAATTGTTGCCGCCATTGCCCCAAAGAACGAGCAAAACCTGGTTGAAATAGGGCCTGGATTAGGCGCACTTACCGACCCTGTATGCGAAGAAGTTAACGCACTGACCGTTATTGAGCTAGACCGGGATCTTGCCAAGCGCTTACGCCATCACCCATTTAACGGTGAAAAGCTTACCGTCATTGAGCAAGACGCAATGACAATGGATTTTTCTGCCTTATTGAAAGATATGCCGGAAAAAGACAAGAAGCTGCGCGTTTTCGGCAACCTGCCCTACAACATTTCAACGCCGTTAATGTTTCACCTATTCGACCACGCGCAAAGCATTGAAGACATGCACTTCATGCTGCAAAAAGAAGTGGTTAACCGCCTTGCTGCGGGCCCTGGTTCGAAAAACTACGGCAGATTGTCTGTTATGGCGCAGTATTACTGCCACGTTATCCCTGTGCTGAACGTGCCGCCAGGCGCTTTCAAGCCTGCACCAAAAGTAGACTCGGCGGTGGTGAAATTGATACCACATCAGACACCACCTGTTGATGTTGAGTCGGTAAATACGCTTGAGCGCGTATGTGCACAAGCTTTCAATCAACGCCGTAAAACCATTCGTAATTCGCTGAAAGACTGCCTAAGTGAAGAAGAAATTTCAGCACTGGGGATAGATCCAACATGCCGAGCAGAAGTGTTGTCGCTTAGCGATTTTGCCACATTGGCAAATGCGGTTTCAGCAAAAGAAAGCCAGCAAGAGCAGTAATTTGCTATGGATACTCCAGACATTGAGGTGCGAGTTAACACTCGCCACCTACCTGAGCACCTTCCTTCGGATTCAAAGCAATACGCATTTGCCTATCACATTAAGATAGAGAATAAGAGCCTTGAGACAGTGCAGCTTATCAACCGCTACTGGCGCATTTGTGATGCCAATGGAAAAGCGTCAGAAGTAGAAGGTGCTGGCGTTGTTGGTAAACAGCCTATAATGAAAGCAGGTGAATCGTTCGAGTATACTAGCGGTGCTGTTATTGACACTCCCGTTGGCAGTATGGAAGGCTACTACGAAATGGAGCGGGAAAACGGAGAACGCTTCCGTGTTCCTATCGCTGTATTTCGGTTAGCGGTACCTAATATACTCCATTAATTTTTCTAAGCGCAGAGAAAGCTATATTGTCGCAAAGCAATACCTACGTCATTGGCGATATTCAAGGCTGTTATGAAGGCCTTCGCCGTATACTAGATAAAGTTAAGTTTAATCCCGACTCGGACACACTGCTTGCGGTGGGCGACCTAGTGGCAAGAGGTGAAGACTCGCTTAGCACACTTCGTTTTTTAAAGTCGCTGGGAAACGGGTTTTCAAGCGTGCTGGGAAATCATGACTTGCATTTGCTTTCCGTTATTAATGGCTTACGAAAAGCGAAAAAATCAGACAAATTAAACCCGCTGTTAAAGGCTAACGACCTACAAGAGCTTACTGACTGGCTTCGACAGTTTCCGCTGGTAAAACACATAGCGCCTAACACTATAATGGTTCATGCGGGCCTGTATCCACAGTGGTCAATCGACGAGGCTGTTAGCCTAAGTGACGAAGTAAGCAAGGTGCTTCGTGCCGACAATTACGCTGAGTTTCTAAGCGACATGTATGGGAACGAGCCCAACCGTTGGGACAATGACCTACAAGGTAAAAAGCGACTTCGTTTTATTGTAAATGCGTGCACTCGCATGCGCTTTATAGAGAACATCAACGTATTAGACTTCGAACATAAATCTCATCCTAGTGCCGTCGCTAACAGCGTCAATAGTTCACTTCAACCCTGGTTCACTGTAGATAACCTTAAACTGGATAAAAACGACCGCGTTGTTTTTGGCCATTGGGCTGCGCTGTCAGGGCAAACACAAAAGCACCAGTTTATAGGTTTAGACACAGGTTATGTGTGGGGACAGTCAATGACCATGCTTAACCTTAATTCAAACGAACTTATACAAATTGACGCTTAAGCCCACGCCCTTCACTTCTTAGTTTTCGGATTTAAAGCAAAGCTCGTCACAGCACTGGTATTACCAGTACTTAAATTATTCATCTACTAGCAATTTAGGTAAACATTAAGTTGTTGTAGCCGATACAATAACGTGTTCCAAACGATGTAGTTTATTCTCTTACCTCGGCGTATGTAGAAACGAGTGCTAGCGAAAAGGTATATTTTACTGCGCTAGAGGGGTAATATCGTAACCGATAAAAACAAAAAAACACTCATCCAGGAGTTCCGATGAAAATAACGGTAGCCACACGCATAATCGGTGGATTTGTAGCGATAAGTGCTCTTCTGATCATTATCAGTGTTGTTTCACTCTTCAACCTTAATTCAATAGGTTCAGCGACCGAAGAAGTAAATGACGTAGCACTTCCCACCGTAGCAGGTAGTAACGCACTGAAAGCCAGCTTCCTCAACATGGGTAGACTGACTTTTGAGAGCTACATCGAAGAGGAACTCGGTGGACTTAAAGAAAAACGTGATGCGTTTAATGCCGCAAAAGACACGTTTGAAACAGAATACAAAAAGTTAGCGCAAGCAGTAAAAAACGAACCGCAGCTAAAAAGCACGCTTAATGGTGTTCGCGAGAGTTACGAAACCTATATCACAAATGTTGGAGCGCTATATAACAGCCACCAGCAATACTTAGAGTTACGCAACACCATTCAAAGCCGTTTAGGCGATGCTGAAGACAACGCCGACGATGCATCTACATACCTTCTAGATTTTTCTGACCTTGATGCAGTTGACAGCGATCCAAAGCTTCGTCGCGCTGCTGAAATTGGCGGCCAGTTAGAAACGTCACTGCTGTCTCTTTTAACGGTTTCATCGGAATACGTTAAAACGCAAACCCTTGTTCGTTCACAAACGTTGGGCAATGAGGTTGATTTGGTTGTAGAGAAAGTGGTTACGCAGCTTAGTGATATGGTGCAAACCGCAGATGGTCGCGATGACTCTGGTACGTTAGATGATATTAACGAATTAGTTAACGACGCGGTAAACGCTATTAAAGCGAGCGACGGTGTTGTTCAGCTGCATATCGATCGTCTTGAACGTAGAAACGATGCGGAGAAAGCGCTTAATGCCTCTGACGAAAACATTGCACAAGGTGTGGTAGACCTTGAAAACCTATTAAGCCTTGCTGATAGAAAAGCCAGCGATGTTGAAGAGCAAGTTAACAATACCATTGCTACGGGCAATACCATTGTTATCGTGGTAGTGCTTATCTCGATTGCAATTGCCGTTATTATTGGTTTCCGCACCGTACGCGCCATCATCATTCCGCTATATCGCGTGAATAAGCTGCTTACTATTGCTTCATCGGGCGACTTAACCCATCGTCTAGACGATAGTGCTCAAGATGAGTTTGGTTTACTTGCCCGTAACTGCAATACGTTAATAGGTAACCTAAAAGAGCTTATTACGGCCATTAACGAACGTGCTGAGCAACTTGCTGCAGCGTCAGAGCAAACCTCGGCGGTAACTGCTCAGACTACGCATTCAATTCAAGATCAGAAGTCACAAATTGGTCAGGTAGCAACGGCAACTACTGAGATGCACTCAACGTCTCAACTTGTTGTGCAAAATGCAGAAGATACGTTGAGCCAAATTCGACACGCCGATACTGAAGCCGAAAACGTTCGTCAAATTTCACTGGAAAACAAAAACACTATTGAAATATTGGCTAAGGACGTACAAGACGCCGCTGACGTTATTAACAAGCTACACCAAGATAGCGCCAGCATTGGCGGTATTCTTGACGTTATTCGCGGTGTTGCTGACCAAACCAACTTGCTTGCATTAAACGCAGCCATTGAGGCCGCACGAGCGGGTGAACAAGGTCGTGGCTTCGCGGTTGTTGCTGACGAAGTTCGAACACTGGCTAGCCGCACACAAGAGTCGACTCAAGAAATTAATGCCATGATTGAAGTGCTGCAAGCAGGTGCCGAACGCGCTGTTGCAGTAATGAATCAAGGCAAAGAGCAAACCGCAGCTTGTGTATCTCAAACCGAGAAAGCAACGCAGGCACTGGATATTATCTCTGAAGCGGTTCACAAAGCTCACGACGTAAGTTCTCAAATTGAACAGTCAGCTCGTGAACAAAATACTGTGTCACAAGAAATTAGCGAAAAGCTAGAGACTATTGTTGGTATTGCTGAAGAAACAACAGCAGGTGCCCAACAAACGTCTGAATCGAGTCATGAAGTAGCAAGACTTGCAGAAGAACTTCAGCAGTCAATTAGACAGTTTAAAGTGTAAGCTCACTCTATTGTGTTAAAAAGCGCCTTATAACGGCGCTTTTTTTGTGCCTAAACAAAAAGTAATAGCTTTAAACAATAGCACAAAACAACTACTCAAAGTGACCATGAAACGCGGTAATAACGTAGCTAAATAACAGTAAAGTATCTGGGAAAACAACTTACGTTATGCGCTTACTATCATTAATTTCATTCATGAGTTTACTTACTATGCCTGTTGCTGCTTCCGACAATGAAAAAGTATATTACAAAGACACTGAAACCCTGCCCTATACCATAGAAGCTTCTTTAGAAAATGAGATAGAGATAAGAGCGTACCCTGAAGCCATGGCTGTTATGTCTAAAGGAAGCAGTGAAGCGGGGGCATTCAAGCTTCTTTTTAACTACATATCGGGCGAAAACACATCTGGAAGTGAAATCTCTATGACATCGCCAGTTGAAATTGGAAATGATGTTAACGAAAGCGATGGCGGTGCAGGAACAAAAATATCGATGACCTCACCCGTTGAAATGTCGCCGACGAATGGAATGATGTTTTTCTTACCTAATCAATACACCGAATCGAACGCACCAGTGCCCACCCATGACAGTGTATCGTTAGTTAAGGTTGATGCTAGAACCGTTGCCGCTATTGGCTATAGCGGTTTTGACAGTGAGGAAAAAAGGGCTGAGCATGCACAGAAACTTCAGCAAACCCTGGCAGAAAACGGATATCGCGTAACGGGAAAAGCCAGTTACTTAGGCTATGACTCACCTTTTACACTGCCTTGGGACAAGCGTCACGAAGTGATTATGCCGGTGGCGAAATAAAACATATAAAAACGGCCAGCAAATGCTGGCCGTTTTTATTAAATTGAGTAGCTCAAGACATCATTTATTCGAACAGTGCTTTATGCAGCTTTCTTACAACATCTTCACTATCGCTCTCATTAACCAAGAACGATAGGTTGTGCGGGTTAGCGCCAAAACAAATCATGCGTAAGTTAAAATCTGACACTGCAGATAATATCTTGCTTGATACGCCAGCTTCGGTTTGCATGTTGTTACCTACAACCGTTACTAAGTCGTAGCCTTTTTCTACCTTTACGTCACAAATTGTTTCTAGCTCAGCGATGGTTTCTTTGTTCAGTCGCTGCGCCACTGAGTTCGCTGGGTTATCAAGCGTAAACGATACCGAGATTTCAGACGTGGTAACTAAATCTACACTTAACTTATGCTTCGCAATAATCGCGAACACCTGCTGCAGGAAGCCCTGTGCGTACATCATCTTGGGTGTTTTAACCGTTACCATTACCTGCTCTTTACGACGTGTAATAGCGCGATACGCTGGCTCGTGCTCACAATCACGAACAATCCAAGTGCCACCCTTTTCTGGCTCTTTACTTGAGCCTACAAACACCTTGATGTCTTTTCTAAGCGCAGGCTCCATGGTGGCAGGGTGCAATACTTTTGCGCCAAAGGTTGCCATTTCAGCAGCTTCTTCAAAGCTCAGTTCTGGTAACGGCCTTGCCGCTGATGTTATGCGCGGGTCAGTGGTATAAACACCAATCACGTCAGTCCAAATTTCGCATGACTCAGCATCTAGTGCTTCAGCAAGCAATGCAGCAGTAAAGTCTGAACCACCGCGACCTAGTGTTGTGGTGCGCCCTTCAGCATCTGCGCCAACAAAACCCTGCGTTACCACAATGGCATTGGTAAGCTCTGGAGCCAGTAACTGCTTGGCAAGTTTTTCAATTTCTTCAATTTGCGGAGCACCTTCGCCAAATTCACTATCGGTACGCAACACCTTGCGCACATCAAAATTCATGGTATTCACGCCCTGCTCTGCTAGCACCGACGCAAACATTAATGAAGACATGCGCTCGCCCATTGAAAGCAGCTGATCTTTTAAATCATCACGGTGCAGTATTTCTTCGTGAAATGCGAGGCTTCGCATTTCATCCAGCAAGTCATGCAGCTTAGGCTCAACTACGTCTTTGTCGCTAAGCTTATTTAATATTGCCAACTCGATGTTTATTATAGCTTGGCAGGTCTCTTCAATTTGCTGCTGCGTCATAGGTGTATGCGCAAGGCTTACAAGGTGATTAGTTACACCTGCAGCTGCACTTACTACTACAATGCGTGTTTTTTCATTACCGGCAACAATTCGGGCGCAATTCTGCATTACTTCGTAATTTGCAACGCTCGTTCCACCGAACTTCGCTATCGATAAAGCATTTGTCACTTTTTTAACTCCAGAAAGACACTAGCGGTTTGCTAGCTTAGTCACACGTTTTTTGCGTAACTAGTAAATCGTTATTTGGTCGCCTACGTTAATATTATTTTTGGCGAACCACCCTTGGTTCATTTCCAAAGCGTAAAGTACCTCTTTAGATGAGCCCACCGACTCCAAGTTGTGTGGGTATAGAGGTTTTATATCCGTAATTACGCCATTTTTGTCAATAAATGCTACGTCTAGTGGAATGAAGGTATTTTTCATCCACATTCCCGCGTACTTAGGCGAAGAAAACTTAAAAAACATGCCACAGTCTTCGCACATACTTTTGCGAAACATAAGCCCTTGTGCACGCTGTTCAAAGGTCTTTGCGTACTCGACGTTGTAGCGTTTATTCCCTATTTCTAGAGAGACAGCATCGAAGCTAACCTCATTCATAGCAGATACAGGGTCAACCTGTGCTTTTGCACACCCTAAGGTTAATACAAGTGCAGCAACAATAAAGAAAGATTTTCCCATTAGACATTCCTTTTCGCCATAAAAAAACCGGTCATCAAACAGGCAACCGGTCAGGTAGTTTATACACTATTTATTTCAACATTCAATGGCAGCTAACCTTCTATAAAATGTAATTACATTGAAACTCTAAACGCTTTTTTCCTTTTATTTTTTTTCTTACAAATTTAAGCAAGTAATTTTTTATTAAATTGTAAACAGAATGTAAATTACCTGTTTACACTGGTCTTACCATCTACTATTCTCGTGTTTGTACAGAAAATGTGCACCTCGACAGAACAATCTAAATAAAGCTAGGAATACAATAATGATAAAGAAAACTAGAATTGCCTTAGGCTTTGCCACTATGACAGCACTACTGTCTTCCTTTACTGCCCTCGCTGGCGGTGGTGGTAACAATGACGATGGACTCCCTTTGCCTGATACATGCGAATTTAATTGCGGTTACGCTAATGGTGCAAATCCTACGCTTAGTAGCGTTAGCTCACAGCGAGGCCCTTACTCTGTAGCGACCACGCGTGTTGGCTCGTCTGTGGACGGTTTCGGCGGCGGCACAGTATATTTCCCATCTAACCTTTCAGGTGAGCTAGCCACCATTGCAATTTCGCCAGGTTTTACAGCGGCACAAAGCTCCATAGCTTGGTGGGGCCCAGTCTTAGCATCTAACGGATTTGTTGTTATTACCATTGATACCAACTCTCGCTTTGACCAGCCTGTTAGCCGCGGACGCCAGCTAGATAGTGCTCTGTCTTATCTCATTGATGAGGGGAAAAACAGCCGAAGCAGCTTGTTCAATCGTATTGACGAAAATCGCTTAGCCACTATGGGACATTCCATGGGAGGTGGTGGTGCACTTCAAAGCGCTTCTCGAAATAGATTAAGTGCAAGCCTGCCAATGGCACCTTGGACATTAGGTGGTAACCCGTACAATAGAATTGAAGTTCCGACCATGATAATGGCATGCGAAAACGATATTGTTGCACCAGTAGGTATTCACGCACGTCCTTTCTACAACGCTATTGATGGCAGCGTAGACAAGGCATTGCTTGAGTTAAACAATGGCGATCATAGCTGTGCTAACGGCGGTTCAGGCAGAGATAATGTATTGCTTGCCACTTACGGTGTGTCTTGGATGAAGCGCTTCTTAGATAAAGATAGACGTTACTCACAATTCCTGTGCGGACCTAACCACGAAGCTAACTCTGGTATTTCTGATTATAGAGATACATGTAATTATTAGGCGATAATTATCGTCATATTTTAACACGGTTATGCGTTGGCATGATGTTCTGCTAGTGCATACCTTGTTTTACTTTTAAGAGTGATAGTTTTTTAGCACGCTTTTTCATAGTTATATTTTCTCAACGTTGAGGGTTTCATGTTTTCAAAGAAAATGGTTGTATTGTTAGCTTGTGCCATCGTAGCCGTTGGTGTCTTTACCCTAACTGAATACTCATCAAATAGTGGCAACGCACAAACACAATATGCAGACAACGAAGAATTAAAGAAGAATACCGCTGGGCTTGCACAAACTAGCGACGTACCTTTTTCAACGTTAAAGGACATGCTGCAGCGAACTGCATCAACACCATCTGCATCATCAACGCTCAATCGTCCGTTTACCAAAGAGCAAGTCTTTATGGCATTGCAGGCGGTTAAGGTTGATGCAAACGGAGATGTAGTGCTCGACCATGCTACTCTTATCGCATTAGACGAAGCTCTTGAGCGTATACACGCGAAACTTTCACCGTCTGATTTACAGGCGCTGAAGCATCTCATTATGGATGCATTGCCTGGTAAAGTGGGTGAACAAGTTGCATTGCTTGTAGAGAACTACACTGAATTTTTAGGTGCAAAAGAGATCTTTTCCTCGACACAAGAGGCTTTAGTAGAGCCTAGCTTGGAAACACAGGAAAACATTGACGACAATGAACAGCTTTATAATGAGCTGAAGACGTTAAGAGAGCTTCATTTAGGGGAAAATACGGCGAACAGCTTGTTTTCTGTTACTGATGCATCAGCCGCCTATATGTTTGATGCTATGAAGCTTTCTTTAGACACTACATTAAGTGAGCAAGAAATAGCCGCTGCACAACAAGAACTGCAAGATAAGCAAATACGTGATGCGTTATCTATTGATGATTGGGATGCACGCTACGATCGTTTCCTTGATGAATGGAGCACAGTAAAACGTTCTTCTTTGTCTGAAGCTGCGCAACAACAAGAGTTTAAGGCATTGTTAGCCGCTCACTTCACAGCACTAGAAAGAGAAAAAATGGCCTATTTTGGTTTAACTACTGCAAGTTAATGGACAATAAAGTTGGTATTTTCAACCGTGCCGCTTACAAGCCTTGATAACCAAGGCTGAAGAACAATCAATGATAACAACATGCTGATTAATAATCCTCGCCGCCGAGGTGCATTTGTGTTCGCTATACTCGCATTTTCTGTACTTATCACTTTGCTTATTATTGAGTTAAATGACAGCGCTTCAGATGAAAAATCGTATACGTTCTGGGCTCAGCCAAATCAAAATTCGTCGAAAGCGCCAATATCAAGGGAACAGTACGGCTTATCACACGTTTCGTTTGCCTCTTTACTTTCTGACGTTTACACACAGCCAAATAGTGTGTTGCCGATAACTTTGTCACAACAAACGCTTGTCTCAATAAATCACTTTGTTGCCAATACAGTAGACGCGCGAATTAAAGACCGGTTCTTTTATTTGCTTGAAAAGACAATAGGTAGGGAAGACAGTGAGTATGTGAAAAAAACGATGGATAACTACCAGCTGTACACACAGCGGAAAAACCAACTCACAGAAAAAATGCACAATGAGCTTAGTTCAAAAAGTGCCACTAATGACACGAGAAACACTAGCAATGAGGATAGTGCAACACGCTACAACACTGCTCTTCAGCACCTTGAACTGCACATTAAAATTGAACATTTACAGCAAGCGCTGTTTTCAAAACGAGAGAGCCAAACTATTTTCGGAAAAGAAAACGCTCAAACTCGGTACTTTTTAAATCGTAAGATAGCGCTGCTAAACCCAACCCTTTCAGATGAAGAGCGAAAAGAGCAGCTTGATAACACTGCGCGCAAATATAAAACTGCGTTGGAAGCATACAAACAGATCAGCGATAACGTAAACAGCAGTTCTGAGGAAACATTGTGAGCATTGGGTTATCAACAAGTATTGCTCACTGTTTACGCTCTGTTTTTTTAACATCCAGATTTTTAAAGTCTGCATTTCTAAGTATTTTATTTGGCGTATGTTTCGCCCTACCTTTTATCCAACACGATTATTTTCCTCTTGGTTGGGTAGCATTTGTTCCCCTGCTTTTTGCAACAAGTGGTATGCGTTTTCTCCCCATTTATCTTCTCAGCTTAATGGGTGGCGTAGTAGCTATAGTGATAGGTAAATATTGGATTTACAATTTTGTGGTATTAACCCAAGGTTTTTCTGACGCAACAGGGCTATCAATTGCCTTAATGTATTGGCTCTATTCTGCGCACTACCTAGTGCTATTGATGCTTACATTCACATTTCTTTCAAAAAATACCCGTATTTACGGGTCCCTATTGTTCCCGTTATGTCTGTGCATTACCGATTTGTATTTCCCACTTTTATTCCCTATTTCACTTGCTGACACACAGGCGAAATTTACATTAAGCCTACAAGCAATAGACATTACTGGCTCGTTAGGACTCACTTTCCTGATGGGGTGGTGTAATTACACTATTTTTCTATGGCTTAAAGCCGTTTTAAAAACCAATAATGCCAAAGAAAAAATTTGCTATGCCGTGCAGTCAATGCCAAAGGCGTCGCTGTTCACATTGTTCTTACCGCTTTTAGTGGCTTTAGCTGCTTGGTTTAGCTACGGGCTTTATGCGAGTTCATTTTGGCAGCATCAGTCAACGCTTACGCCTTATTCAACATGGGGCGTTATTCAAAGTAACGAAAAACCAGCCATTGAGCACTATGCGCGCTACCCTGGATATTCTGATACATATCCGCCTGAAATGGACATGACTGAACGATTAGCGGCGGCAGGCGCCGAGATAGTTATTTGGCCTGAAGGGCAAGGCAAAGGTTATCTAAACGAAAATATAGTAAAAGCCGCGTATCATCGCCAGCTAGCCCAGTTGAACACATCGGTACTATTCCATGATTTCGAAACGTCGTACGCCTTAGATGAAATGCAAAAATATAACGCTGCTATTTTACTAACGCCCGAGCAACGTGAACCGCAGAGATACGACAAGATAATGCGAGTGCCGTTTGGCGAATATATGCCTTCATTTGCGCGCTATACTGGCATATCTGCGCTTTTTGAAAGTTCATTTAATATTGAAGATAGCTATTTAGCAAAAGGAAGCAATACTGGCTTGTTCAAAACTGGCGTCTCAAATACCGACTTATCCAAAGCTACTACACAATATATCGTTCCTTTAATTTGCTACGAGACAACCTTTCCATTTTTCGTCACTAAGACAATTACAAATGCGTTAGAAAATAGGCCAAGTTCTACTGTTCTTGTTGCGCTATCTAATGATGGCTGGTTCGATTCTAAGCACCAAGCCAATCAACATATTTTGGGTTCTATCTTACGTGGCGTGGAAAACCGAGTTCCTCTGGTGCACGTCACCAATAATGGTCCTTCGATAGCAACTAACCTATCTGGCAAGATAATATTCGAGAGTCCTGCTAACCAAGCTGGCGGATTTCTTATTAACGTACCTCACATGCAAACAACAAAACCAACTATCTTCAATCAGTACCCTTACGCGTTACCTACTGTTTTATCGTTCTTATTTGTAATTTGCCTTCTTATGAGCTTTTTAGCACTACACGGAAAGCGCCTTAATAGCCAATGAGACTTACGAATTGGCGCTTCCACAGCAACATCAGCAGCAAATTTAGGCTTAACTGCTAAGTCTTCTGAAGGTGGAGCAAACTTAGTAAGGTCGATACCTGCAACCGCTTGCTTGTATTCTTCAGTGGTTGGGAAGCGGCCAAGTACAGTTGAAAGTACTACTAGCGGCGTAGAGCCTAGTAGAGATTCACCTTTCTTCTCAGCAGAGTCGGCTACAACACGGCCTTGGAATAAGCGAGTAGACGTAGCAATTACCGTATCGCCTGGCTCAGCTTTTTCTTGGTTACCCATACACAGGTTACATCCAGGACGCTCTAGGTAAAGAATGTTGTCGTACTTAGTACGCGCCGCTTCTTTAGGCTTAGCATCGTCGAATTCAAAACCTGCATACTTCGCAAGTACTTCCCAATCGCCTTCTGCTTTTAGCTCGTCAACAATGTTGTATGTTGGTGGCGCAACTACTAGGGGCGCTTTGAACTCTACAGAGCCGTTAAGCTTCTCTAGGTTGCGTAGCATTTGAGCAATAATTTGCATGTCGCCTTTATGCACCATACAAGAACCAACGAAACCTAGGTCTACTGGCTTACCATCGTAGTAAGAAACCGGACGAATAACGTCGTGCGTATAACGCTTAGACACATCTTCGTTGTTTACGTCTGGGTCAGCAATCATTGGCTCATCGATTTGATCTAGGTCGATTACCACTTCTGCGTAGTACTTCGCGTTGTCATCTGGAGCAAGCGCTGGCTCTTCGCCAGACTTGATTTCAGCAATACGCTTGTCAGCAAGATCAAGTAGGCCTTGAAGCATGTTAGCTTCGTTGTCCATGCCCTTGTCGATCATGATTTGGATACGGCTCTTAGCAAGCTCAAGTGACGCAATCATAGTCTCGTTATTAGAGATACAGATTGACGCTTTCGCTTTCATTTCTGCAGACCAGTCGGTAAACGTAAACGCTTGGTCAGCTAGTAGAGTACCGATTTGTACTTCAATTACGCGGCCTTGGAACACGTTCTCGCCAGAGAACTGCTTAAGCATTTGCGCTTGAGTAGCGTGAACCACATCACGGAAGTCCATGTGCTCTTTCATGCTACCTTTAAAGGTTACTTTCACAGACTCTGGAATTGGCATTGCCGCTTCACCTGTCGCAAGTGCTAGTGCTACCGTACCCGAGTCGGCACCGAACGCTACACCTTTTGACATACGCGTATGCGAGTCACCACCAATTATGATTGCGCGGTCATCTACCGTGATGTCGTTAAGCACTTTGTGGATAACGTCAGTCATCGAGTGGTAAACACCTTTAGGGTCACGCGCTGTAATTACGCCAAAGTTGTTCATGAAAGACATAAGCTTTGGAATGTTAGCCTGTGCTTTCTTATCCCAAACTGATGCTGTGTGACAACCAGACTGGTAAGCACCGTCAACAAGTGGAGAAATGGTTGACGCCGCCATTGACTCTAGCTCTTGGCATGTCATTGGGCCTGTAGTGTCCTGAGAACCCACAATGTTTACTTTAACGCGAACGTCAGAACCTGCGTGAAGCGGCGCATCTGAGTTTACGCCAACCGCATTGCGGTTAAAGATTTTCTCAACTGCTGTTAGGCCTTGGCCTTCGTGTGATACTTCTTTTGAAGGTGCATACACGGTTGGTGCTTCTGTACCTAGCGTAGCTGCTGCGAAAGATTGTAGCTGCTTACCAAATACTACCGCATAAGAACCACCCGCTTTCATAAACTCCATTTTTTGTGGAGTAAATGACGCAGAAACATCAGCTAGTTCTTCTGAACCGTTGTATAGCTTCTTCGCTTTGGTGTCGATAGTAAGTACAGTACCCGTTGCTACAGAGTAAGCTTCTTCTAGTACTGGATCGCCGTTTTCATCGCGAACTACTTCGCCATTTGCGTCAGTTTTCTTAACCCAGTTTTTAAGGTCAAGACCAATACCACCAGTTACGTCTACCGTAGTAAGGAAGATTGGCGCGATACCGTTAGTACCAGCAACAATTGGTGCTTTGTTTACAAATGGAATGTAAGGGCTTGTTGGCTCACCGGCCCATAGTGCAACGTTGTTCACACCAGACATACGTGATGAACCTACACCCATTGTGCCTTTTTCAGCAATTAACATTACTTTAGCGTTAGGGTGCTTTTTACCTAGCTCAACAATTTCTTGCTGTGCTTCAGGAGAAATCATGCACTGACCGTGAAGTTCACGGTCTGCACGGGAGTGAGCTTGGTTACCCGGAGAAAGAAGGTCAGTTGAAATATCACCTTCAGCAGCAATGTAGGTTACTACTTCAATTTTCTCTGGAACTTCAGGAAGCTTGGTGAAAAACTCTGCTTTTGCATAGCTTTCTAATACGTCTTTAGCAATTGCGTTGCCTGCTTTAAATGCAGTTTCTAGACGCTCTGTGTCAGCTTCGTACAGGTAAACCTGTGTTTTCAAAACTTCTGCCGCTGGTTTTGCTACTGCTTCGTCGCTAGAAAGCGCTAAGTCTAGTAATGCTTCAACAGATGGGCCACCTTTCATGTGTGAAAGTAGCTCTAGTGCAAACTCAGGAGTGATTTCTTCTACTTTTTCTTCGCCAAGTACAATTTCTTTTAAGAATTGTGCTTTAACACCTGCTGCAGGTGTAGTACCTGGCAGCGTGTTGTAGATAAAGAATTTAAGAGAGTCTTCGCGGTGCTCGTTTGTTGTATCTTTAATTTGAGCAATAATTTCAGACAGCAGGTCTGCACTGTCGATTGGCTTAGGGTTAAGACCAAGTTCCGTTTTACGGGTCTCAATCTCTGCCAGATATTCTGAATACAAACTCATATAGTTCTCTCGGTCTTAGTTTTACTTGGGCGTAGTGTTAAGTCGGTCTTAGCTATACGCATATGAAAATGGGCTATATTTTAACTGATTTTCGCGCTGCACGTAATGCTTGGCGAAAAAGAGTATAGTCGTTAATGCAAGAATTTTTTACACCAAGCAGCATTATGTTTTGCCTCACCTCAGAAACAAAAAAAAGCACAACGTTAAAATTATTTATTAATAATCAGCAACATAAGAGCAAGCTAACAAAATAAAAAACGTGCTCGGTCAAACAATTGTCAGCAAAGCGTAATAAATAATAGTGTTGTATTTATGACAAACATTTCTCGCATTTATGGTACTACCAGTACAAATAAGCAACGAATATGAAGAATTTGACGCACTTAGGCCTGGCGATGCTAGCGCTACGGTGTGGCATATTGCGAGTAAATTACGCTAAAACAAGCTTGCGGTGTTGTGCTATTAAACGTCTTTTTGGCTGTTTTTACTACTGTTAGCTTACTGCTGCTTAGGCGCTGTCACTCTAATAAGGTTGGCATTGTCACCATCGGTAAGCACCAACATTTCCCCTTTGCTGTTTACTTCAACGTCGCGAAGTCTGATATTTAGCTCTTCAACAATCGGCTGCACGGTAAAACTATTGCTTTCTTCGCTTAGTTGCTTCGCATCTCTAGTAGATTGAGGAAGAACAGCGAACAGTGTCTTGGCTTTTAATGATGTAATAAGGAATGCACCTTCAAGGTGTGGAAACAAAGCGGGCATGTCAGGCGCTGGTTGGCGGTACACCACCATTGAAGACGGCGCAATGGATGGCGTCCAGTTTACTAGCGGGTTAATCATGCCTTGATATTCAGTAAACGGAGAAATATTGGCACCCGAGTAGTCTTTGCCCAACGTCACTACCGGCCAACCATAATTATTACCGCGTGTGATGAGATTAAGCTCGTCACCGCCATCGGGGCCATGCTCATGTTGGTAAACATTGCCGTCGCTGCCATAAACCAGTCCCTGCGGATTGCGGTGCCCAACACTGTAGACATAAGGACTGTCAGGGAATGGTGGCGAGTCTAGCGGCTCACCATTTAGTTTAAAGCCAATAATTTTGCCGAGTTGCGAATTGACCACCTGGGCTTGCTCGCGATAGTCGAAGCCATCGCCGGTAGTCACAAGAAAGCCGCCACGTTTAAGGGCCAGCAGCTTTCCACCGTAGTGCACTGGCGTATCTTTTTTGTCTTTCACCTCAAATACAGGTGTAAAACCCGATACACCTTGTTCAGCAGAAAACGATACCAACGCTACCGCTAGTGCGTTGGCTTCCTCATTGCCCTTTGAATAAGACAATAAAAGCTTGTCGTCTAAAACAAGCACATCAAGCACACCACCTTGCCCTTGTGTATAAAGCTCTGGCAGGTTTAGCGCATGACGTATACTGCTGCCGTCATTTAACACCACTGTTAGAAAACCATCGCGTTCTAAAATAAGAATACTGTCGTCGGGTAACACAGCCAATGCTTTGGGGTACTGCAAACCCGACGCAATAGTGTCCAAACTGTAACTATCCGCTTGAAGTAAGCTTTGAGGCGTGGCACTTGTGTTTGCGCTAGCACTTGTACTAACAACCAGCGCATTACTTAACATGAACGCGCAACTTACTAGCAGCAAGGTAAAAATAGGTTTCATAAACAGTACTCAAACAGGCTTTCTTTATGGTATACCAAAAACAACTGGCCTTGTTTAGGTAAATTTAATGGCTCACTTTATAAAACACACTGCATTACCGTTTTTAATCACTTGCCTTTGTGCTTTCTTGCTTGCGAGCGCCCTGCACTCGATATTTGTATTAAAGGCACTTACCGATATCAATATAGAAATTGGACTTACCGAAGCTTTACAGATGATTGGCCGTGACATACTGGGCTTGCTGCCCACCTATGGTGTGATTATTGCCGCGACATTGACTTTGGCGTTCACGTTTACACGATTTGTGTTTTTAAAACAGCAGAAGCCGGCGAGCTTCACAGTTTTAATTTACGCACTAGCAGGCATGGTTGGCTTTTTTGTTATGTTGTCAGCCATGCAACCTATATTAAATGTAACCTTAATTGCTGGTGCGAGAAGTACGGCCGGGTTTATTGCCCAGTGCTGCGCCGGTGTTATTGCAGGCATAGTATTTAGTTCGCTAAAACAAAGGTTTTAAAAGGGTTCGCCGTATCGACTGTCGTTATCGCCTGTTATTAAGCGCCTATCGCTACATCTATTACACAACCAAGCATGTTGATTTATCAACATGCTTTATAACGATTTATAAACGAAGAAAGATGTAAATAAAAAGTTAACTTTGCTACTGTTAATTAAACCCTTTAACTGTACCTTTTAGGAACTAGCTTAATGATTTCGTACCCTGACAACGTAGCATGCTTGGCTGATTATTTAGAAAATGTACTTAAAAAATTTGCAGATAAACCTGCATACACCGCACTTGGACAAACGCTGACTTTTAAAGATATTGATGAAAAGTCGGCAGCGTTAGCAAAGTATTTTGTACATGAGGCCAAACTGGCACCAGGGACGAAAGTCGCTATTCAGTTACCCAACCTTATTCAAAACCCCATAGCGGTATATGGCGCACTGCGCGCTGGCTTGGTGGTGGTAAATACCAACCCGCTCTATACCGAACGTGAAATGAAACATCAATTCACCGATAGTGGCGCACAGGCCTTGGTGATTCTTGGCGACCTTCTACCTAAGTTCGACAACATAAAAGCGGATACAACAATAGCAACGGTCATTGTTACGTCGGCAACAGAGCTTCTAGACCCATCATCGGCGCCAGCTGTTGATGCCCCAAACACAGTTTCCTTTTCTGACGCTATTAACGTGGGCAGTAACCTTCCTGACTTCACACGCGAGAAGAGTAATTTAGAAGACCTCGCAATGCTGCAATACACAGGTGGCACCACTGGCGTATCGAAAGGTGCCGCACTTAGCCACAAAAATGTATTGGCAAACTGCATTCAAATGCTCGACCGCATTGGTGATGGGTTTAAAGATGGCGAAGAAGTATTGGTTTGCCCACTACCGCTTTATCATATATACGCATTTACCGTAGGAATGATGGCGTTGTTTGCAAAAGGTAGCCAAATTATTCTTATTCCTAATCCTCGCGATATCGACGGTTTTATTCAAACGTTAAAGCCCCATACCATTAGTGCTTTTATGGGGATAAACACCTTATTTGTTGGCCTAGGTCGTCACCCTGAGTTCGCAAAACTCGACTTCTCGAAGCTTCACCTTACCATGTCGGGCGGTACGGCGCTTACACAAGCAGCAGTATCAATTTGGCAAAATGTAACAGGCAACACAATTACCGAAGGCTATGGTTTGTCAGAAACCGCGCCTGTGGTGTCTTTTAACATTCCAGGTAAAGAAGAAATAGGCACCGTTGGTCACGAGCTTCAAGAAACAGAAGTGGCACTGCTAGACAGCTACGACAAACCTGTAGCTGAAGGCGAATCAGGCCAAATTGCGGTTCGCGGACCACAAGTGATGATGGGCTATTGGCAGCGCGATGATGAAACGGCGAAAGTAATGACAGAAGACGGCTTCTTTAAAACCGGCGATATTGGCATTCGCTCTGAATCAGGAGCCATTAAAATTGTAGATAGACTAAAAGATATGATTATTGTATCTGGCTTTAACGTTTATCCAAACGAGGTGGAAGACATTCTTACAACGCATCCTGATGTGATGGAGGCTGCAGTAGTGGGTAAACCAGACGAAAAAACAGGCGAACGCGTATGTGCCTATATCACGGTTACACAACCTGTTAGCGAAGAGGCCATCACATCCTTTTGTAAAGAGCACCTGACCAACTATAAAGTGCCAAAGTCGGTTACCGTATTACAGGAATTGCCTAAATCTACCGTTGGCAAAATCCTGCGCAGAGAATTGCGATCAGCCTAATATCATAGGTCCCACAACATTGTAAAAAGCAGCGCTAGCTCGCTGCTTCTTTATTTACAAATCAGCTTATTACTACCAAAGAATAAGCTATTCAAATTGTATAAGCTTTCAAACCTTACTATAACTAAGGTATCTAGAAAGTAATACATTATTTACATGCAATCCAAAACAATTTCTTGTAGCAGTCTTGACGAATTATTGATTCACCGGGAAGCACTGTCCCAGTTTCACGCCGATGTAACAATAGTGTATGCGTCTGCCTCATTTTTTGATGACGACCGACTGTTCGCCACGCTACTGCCGTTTTGCGGCAAACTGCTAGGTTGCAGCACAGCAGGTGAAGTATCAGGAGAACAAGTACGTGAAAACAGTATTTCAATTATTTTGTGGCGCTTTCAAACCGATGCTCACGCGAAAATATATACGTGTGAACTTGCTGGAATGCAGGCATCAAAAGAGGTCGGCATTACGCTTGCAAACCAAATTCAAAGCGACAGCCTGAGAGGAGTGTATATACTCGCTCCAGGCGTTAACGTAAACGGCTCGGCCTTGGTTGATGGGTTGAGGCAAAAACTACCAAAGCACGTTGGCATAAGTGGTGGCCTTGGTGGAGATGGTGATGCCTTCGAGAAGACATTTGTCATGGGGCCAAATGGCATCAGCAATCAACAAGTTGTAGCACTTGCACTTTATGGAGATAAACTCGACTTTGATTATGCAGCACTGGGTGGTTGGAGATCTTTCGGCCCAACCCGCTTAGTGACTAAAGCGACCGAGAATCAACTTTACGAATTAGATTATCAGTCAGCATTAGATATTTATAAAAAATACCTAGGCGAATATGCCGAGGACCTTCCTGCTAGCGGTCTATTGTTTCCATTTGAAGTTATTGATAGCGAAGGCCGTTCTGTTGGAATAATACGAACTATTTTGGGTGTAGATGAAAGGCAGCAAAGTTTGACCTTGGCGGGCGAAGTACATGAAGGACAATACGTTAGGTTGATGCATGCTTCGACAGATGACCTAATTGATGGCGCATCTCATGCCTCTATGCAGCTTCCAGTACACCGTTTAGCTTCCGCAGCACATAACAAGTCGCAAGACATCGCGCTGATCACCAGTTGCGTGGGCCGAAAATTGGTCATGGGCGATCGTGTTGAAGAAGAAATAGAAGAAGTTACGCGTTGTTTACCAGAAAACGTGAAAATCGCAGGTTTTTATTCATACGGAGAAATGAGCCCTTTTAACGGAACGTTACACAGCCAACTCCACAACCAGACGCTAACCATCATGTTGCTGAGAGAAAGAATTTGAATCCCCTCTTCTCTCGTCAGCTTAGAAAAGCATTCGGCTTAAAAGACGACCTCTCTCTCGAGCAGTGGTTGAGTAAACTAAACAACAACGAATTAGAGAATAATCAGGAAGAGTTCAATAAGCTGAGAACAGGGTTAGCCGCATTGCTACCTAAAGTAGAAGATAGCTATGAGGCACATGTAAGAGATATTGTACTTCGCGACCGAAGCTTGCAACTCAGTTCAGAAGAACTGATGTCAGCCAATCAAAAAATTCGTCACGAAAATAAGGCTCAGCATAACGTTATCGAAATGCTAAGAGTATCAGTAAATAAACTTCTTACTGAGCTTGATAAACCAATAATTGAACATGGGTATTCGAATCTTTCAGATCTTACTCATCGTGTACTAGAGCTAATCGATGAACAAAAAGTACTAAGAGATACGCTTAAGGAAGACCGTCGTTTTTATCGAAGTATTACCAACAGTATAGGGGATGGCGTCTATGCTGTAGACGGTAATGATAATTTACGCTTTCTTAACCCTACTGCCTCTAAACTACTAGGGTGGACTTTCGAAGAGTTACAAAAACGAGCCTTTCACGACACAGTACATTATCAAAGAAAAGACGGCACCCTTATATCAAGAGACGAATGTGATATTAGTAATCACATTCAACAAGGGGTTTCATATACCTCTTATGAAGAATATTTTACCGACCAAAACGGCCGTATATTTCCCGTATCTATAGTGGCCGTACCTCTCCTAGACGCCAATGGAGAACCAGATGGGCATGTGGGGGTTTTCAGTGATATAAGTGACCAGCAGGCTATCAAACAAAAACTCGAAAAGGCGTATAAAGAAGCCCAAAGTGCCAATAAAGCAAAGAGTAATTTCTTAGCCACAATAAGCCACGAAATTAGAACTCCGATGAACGCCATAATCGGCTTAACTCATTTAGCAATAGAAGCCAATGACAGTGACCAAAAGCAAGATTACCTTAAAAAAGTTAAAGACAGTGCAACGTCACTTTTAGAATTAATCAACAGCATTTTAGACTTTTCTAAAGTAGAGGCTAATAAGGTTCAAATAAATAACGAACCGTATATGTTGGCACGTCCCATTGAGAAACTTGCACAGGTTTTTCAACTTAAAGCAAGGGAAAAACAGCTTCAACTGCTCTTCGACATTCAATTTGATATCAATATTAATTGCTTGGGCGACAGTGAAAAGCTCTATCAAGTGCTAATGAATTTAGTTGGTAATGCAATTAAATTTACTGAGAAAGGTTATGTTCTGGTTCAAATAAAACGAGAGGATAACAGAGTTTACTTTGCAGTAAGCGATACAGGCATGGGAATAAGTGAAAAAGGGAAAGCTGTTTTATTTGATGCATTTGTGCAGGCAGACGCAAGCATCTCAAGAAAATATGGGGGTACAGGTTTAGGTCTTACTATCAGTAAGCACCTTGTTGAACTTATGGGCGGCAAACTGGAATTTGAAAGCGAAGTGAACGTGGGAAGCACATTCTCGTTTTCACTTCCTTTTTCAAACGAAGGCTGCTGTACAACTATTCCTTCGCAACGTGCCCACTTGGCAGTAAACAATGTGACCTGTCTGATGGCAGGCATGACTGTTGACAAGGCTGGCGCTATCTTACAACGAACGTATAAGCGACTTGGGGTGAGCTGTAATCTTGTGAATATGGATGAGGACACGCTGCCCGAAGACGCCCAACACTCAATAATAATGCTTAGTTGTGAAGAAAAGCCTTGGACGCGCTTTTTAAACCTTTTGAAGTTTGGAGAATTTAAAAAGCTAGGACTAAGCACTCTTATCAGCCCTCTAAGTAAAGCTGATGTAATAAAGCGCATGGGGGCGCTCTATTTTAACGACCTTGATATTATTGAGTTACCTTTTACTGACGAGGAACTTAAAGCGACACTCTCAGAGAGTAAGCAAACAGTAACTCTCACTGCAGAATACGGGTTAGAAGGCAAAAAATTACGGAAAAAAAGACTTACTGGCAAACACGTGCTTGTGGTAGAAGACGATATCATTAGTTTTGAAATCACGCAGCAGATGTTGTCGTCTTTTGACATTTCCGTTAGCCACGCTAGCAATGGAGAACAGGCACTTTCTCTTTGTGAACATCAAGTGTTCGATGCACTAATACTAGACTGTAACCTACCTGGTATTAGTGGGTATGACGTGGCAGAAAAGTTGACCCATAGGCAGCAATGGAACACGCCTATATTGGCATTAAGTGCTAATGAATCTGATGAAGCTAAATCGCTTGATGCGGGTATGTGCGAGCATCTTATAAAACCCGCAACAGTAGAAGAAATTATTCATGCACTCGATGTTCACATTCACTCTGGTTACCTCGAAGTTCAAGCAACACATCATAATGAGGATTTCATCAATTCACTTATTGCCTTTTATGAGAAGTATAGGCAACCTGAGATCATGACAAACCTTCTTAGCCACCTATCTAGTCCTGAAGCGGATACTTCGGTCCTAACAGTAATGTCCATCGATGCAGAGGATATAGGCGCAAACTCTCTTGTCCATGAGCTTAATAAAGTCTTGAATTTTGCAGACAGACAGCACAAGGGCTTTGCCAATAGTGTCTCTCGTGTTTCTATAGCGCTAGATGCAACCATGCGATTAATTGCTCACACTATTGATATGCAATCTGACGTTACTTTTGACTTCGACAAAAAAAGCCTTCAGGAGCAACTTAACCAAATAATAACAGCGTTAGAAAACTATGATGCGGAAGCGATAAATAAAATTGCTCTACTTGTAAGCGAATATGGTCAAACAACCTATGCACATCACATTAATCATATAAAACAAAACGCCAATATGTATGACTTCGAGGGAGCACTAGATGCTGCTATTCAACTACGAGGTTTATTAGATAATGATGACTAACGCGACTAGCGAAAGTAAACATTTTAGTATTTTGGTTGTGGATGACGAGCCAGCAAACATCGACATCCTTCTTGGTATTCTAAAACCCTACTATAAATTGAAAGTAGCACCTTCTGGCTTTGTGGCACTGAAGATAGTTGAGCAGTTTATCCCAGATCTCATCTTACTCGATATCATGATGCCAGGCATGGACGGTTTTGAAGTGTGCAAACGATTAAAGTCGGATAAAAGGTTTACATCTATCCCTGTAATATTTGTAACAGCACTAGGCCAAGGTGAGGATGAAGAGCATGGATTTAGTGCTGGGGCTGTTGACTATATCACAAAGCCAGTCTCTCCAAGTATTACGCTTGCTAGAGTGAAGACACACCTTAGTTTGGCGCATCAAATGAAAACAACAGAAGCGCTGGTAAAGGAGCGAACCCAAGATTTATTGGCGAGTCAACAAAGCGCAATTACTATGCTTGCCGCTGCAGGACACTACAACGATACAGATACAGGCCATCACATTTGGCGAATGGCAGCTTATGCAAAACTCCTTGCACTGCAGTCTGGTTGGTCATATGAACAAGCAACGTTACTTTCACAAGCCGCGCCTATGCACGATACCGGAAAAATTGGGATCCCAGATAGTATTCTAAAAGCACCTAGAAAGCTTAGCGAAGCCGAAATGGTGACAATGAGAACACACGCAGCAATAGGGCACAAAATTTTATCGCAATCTAACACGCCATTATTCTCTATGGCGGCCGAGGTCGCACTCTATCATCACGAAAAGTGGGATGGCACAGGTTACCCAGAAGGGCTTAATGGCCAAGAGATCCCCCAAAGTGCTCGAATAGTCGCTATCGCAGATGTGTTCGATGCACTTACGATGAAAAGACCTTATAAACCTGCATGGGCTCACGACGACGCGTTTGATTATCTTACAAAACATGCAGGTACACATTTTGACCCTACTCTTGTGAAGCACTTTCTTGATGCAAGGGAGATTATATTAACGACTAAGCAGTACTGGGATAAACTTGAAGAAGAGAACTTGTTACCGTCTATAGACAGTTTTATACCAGACGTCATATCTCGTAAATCATAAGAAAAAGGCCACATTATGTGGCCTTTTTGCATTTTAGATAAATATTAGCGTTAGCTAGCGCCTAGTTCGGCAGCGATCGCATCTGCCTGACGTTTTTCACCTTGCACGAACTGTTTCCACTGCTGTGCCATAGCACGGCTTTTCTGATGCTTTTCAGCTTCAGCTAGCTGGTTAAGCGCCAATGCGTACTGCTTCTTGTTGTAAAGCGCCATACCTTTAATCAGGTATACAAGACCAGGGTTTCTAAGTTCACCTTTCTCTACTGCACGATCTGCTGCGGCAATAGCATCATCGAAGCGCTCTTCGTTAAGAAGAATTTGAGCAAGTTGTGCGTCAAGCTCACCATCTTCAGATAGTTCTGCTGCCTGGGCCATAACAGGAATCGCTTTATCCTGCTCTTTGGCCAGCGACCAGCTTTGACCTAGGAACTTAAGATTACGCAAGTTTTTCTCAAGCACGCCTTCGCTCATAGCTTGTTCCATCAACTTCGCACCTTTGTAAGGTACGCGGTGATAGTAATAAAGCTGTGCCATGTTGAAGATATCTGCAGATGTTTCAACGAAACCACGTTGATACGCCGTTTCCATAATGGCTAGCTGCTTACGCTCTTCGCCTAACTCGCCATACATACCCGCAAGTTGGATCCAGTACTTTGGCTCGTCGAACAGTTTTACCATTTTAACTAAAACGTCTTTCACCTTTTTAGGCTGCTTTAGTTCGTAGAAAACGGCACGTTGAAGAATAAGCCAGCCCTCATCAGGGATCATACCTTCATTTTCATGATCGCTAATGGCTTCTGAAATCCATCTAGATGCAAGTTCGTATTGCTTGCTTTGATAGTAAGCCTGCGCTTTTATAACTTTATTTTTTACCGGTACGGGACCAGCATTAAGACTTTCCCAACGCTCTAAATACGTGATGGTGTCGTCGAAGTTACCCTGCATAAGGTGTAGCTGCGCCAAACTGAAAAGCGTGGTCATTTCAAACTTTTCAGGAATTGGCTGCTGCTCTACGACTTTCGCGAACGATTCTAACGCCTTTGTATAGTCTTCGTTGTTGTAATAAATAAAGCCGAAAAAGTTGTACATCATGGCTTTTTCGTATGCGTTCATTGAATCAGCCTTGCCCTCTACTTCTTTCAAAATAGAGATAGCTTCTTCAACGTTACCCGCGTCGTCTGCTGCAGACTGGGCACGCGCAAGCTGTTCGTAAACCTTACCGCGTAGCGTGGGCACGCGGCGGGTTTTCTTTTCACTCGCTTTTTGTTCTTGTGCAACAGCGTCGGTCGCCACAAATAAGCTTGGCACCGTAACCGTGGCCGATGCAAATGCAAACGCCAGTGCACTAAGCAACGTATTCGTCTGTTTTTTCATCATGCTCTGTTACCCATCAATTTGGAACGTTATACGGTTTTGGATACCCGACACTTCTGTCGCTTCACCGTTTACCACACGAGGCTTATATTTGAACTTCATTGCAGCATCAATTGCCGCTTGTTCAAAAATACCTTGTGGATTAGCTTCCACAACAATCGGGTCGCGAACAGCGCCTTGCTTAGTTACTGTAAATTCAACAATAACAAAACCTTCAATACCGCGTTGAAGTGCGCGTCTTGGGTATACCGGCGCTACCTTCACAATGGGAAGGTACTCACCATCACCCGACTCAAGGGCTAAACCACCTTCAAGCGAAATATCGTCACCCACTTCCGCACCAAAGTCCATCGACGTACCGTCTGCATCTGGAGAAGGCGAGTCCATTTGCGGCTGCTCCATTTGCGGTGGCGGCTCTTCCGGCTTAGGCGGCTTTTTAGGCTTACGCTCTTTTTTCTCTACTTGCTCATCCTGCTTAACCCTTACGAAGTCAAGCACGCTGCCCTTAGGCGGCTCCGTTAGTGCGCTGCCACCCATCTTGATAAGCGATTGCATCAAGAAGAACAGGCCTAACGTGATCGCAAGGGATAATGCAAATGCGATTAAATATCGTGGCATGATTTATTGCTCTTGGGCTGCAATCGAAACATCGTACACGCCTGCTGCTCGCGACGCGTCCATAACCTTAATCAGTGTTTCTGTTGTCGCTTTTTTATCAGCCTGAATAACAACAGTACCCTGAGGGTTTTCAGCGTGCAGACGCTCAATGTTCGCTTGAACCGCGCGAACGTCAATGCGGCGCTTGTTAATCCAAATCTCGCCTTTATCAGAAATAGCGATAAGAATGTTAGCGCGATCCTTTTTCACAGCGGTAGCTGCCTCAGGACGGTTCACATCGATACCGGCTTCTTTCACAAACGACGCAGTCACGATAAAGAAGATCAACATGATAAATACAACGTCCAGCATGGGCGTCATGTCGATGTTTGCTTCTTCCTCATCGACCAAGTTTTGAAAGTGCTGCTTCATAATAAGTACCTTACCTTAATGCCTTAGGGCATTAACGTTGAATAATCAATGCATCCTCAAGATGCGTGCGTTCTGATTTCACCATACGGGTTAACCAAGTAGCGGCGAAAACGCCTGAAAGTGCGCCAACCATGCCCGCCATTGTCGGGATAGTGGCCTTTGATACACCTGACGCCATTGAACGAGCATTACCTGAGCCCGATATCGCCATTACATCAAACACTTCAATCATACCGGTAACCGTTCCCATCAAACCTAGCAGCGGACATAGCGCAACCAGCGATTGAATAATTGGGATGCTGCCGTTTAGGCGCATGGTTAACTGTGAAATTGTTTTCTGACGGACTTGTTCAGCAAACCAAGAAGAGCGGTCAGCGCGGGCTGCCCACATTGCAACCGCTTCTTTCTTTGCTTGCTTGTGCCATACCATCAGATACATCGCACGCTCGAGGATCAAAAGCCACATAACGAATATCAGCAGACCGATGACCAGGAGAACCTGGCCACCTGTTTCTGTGAAATCGCGAATTGCTTCTAGAAACTCGATCATAACTAGCCTCGCTCAGCGCGCTCTGCAATTACGCCAGACGCCTGTTCTTGTAGGATGTACACGATGTTCTTAGAACGCGTGTTAAGCATTGCATAAAGCAGTGTCATTGGAATCGCTACAACAAGACCTAGTACCGTTGTTACAAGTGCTGTTGAAATACCACCAGCCATTAGTTTCGGGTCACCTGTACCGAACAATGTGATTGCTTGGAAGGTGTTTATCATACCGGTTACTGTTCCTAGTAGACCCATAAGCGGTGCAACTACAGAGATAATCTTTATGATAGTTAGGTTACGACCTAGCTTAGGTACTTCGCCCAAGATAGCTTCTGTTAGGTGAAGCTCAAGTGCTTCAACATCAGCGTCTGGGTGCTCGTCACGTACTTTAAGTACACGGCCAAGAGGGTTGTTAGTATTTACTTCTTTGCTCTTAAGCTGCTTGTTCACTTTCATGCGCGTTAGCGACAGTGTTACAAGGCGCTCAAGTGCTAGTAGAAGACCAAACGCACCAACGATTAGGATGATGTAACCAACTACACCGCCCTGTTCTACACGCTCTTGAAGGTTAGGCGCTTGAACAAGAAGACCAAGAATTGAACCACCTGTTGGATCGATACCGAATTGTACTAGCTCGCCGTTTGAACCTTGAAGTTCTGCTGCAGAGCTCATGTAACGGTCAGCTGGCTGGCGTACTAGCTCAGACACTGTGCCTGTTACGCCGTTGTAGTCTAGGTATTTACCGTCAGCAACAAGTGCGAAAGGACCAACGCGAACAACAGACTTGCTTACTTTAGCACCGCCCGCTTCAACTACGTCTGTAGTGAAAGTGGTCACTTTGCCGGCTTCTGTCATTTCACGCTGCATTTCAAACCATACGCGCTCAATTTCTTCAATTGAAGCAAGTTTAGAGCTAGAGCCCATGTCTTGCGCCATCTTGTCTAGAAACTCAGAACGCCCCGGAATTTGCGCAGAGATAACTGAGTTATAGAACTTGTTCTTTGTGTCGCCAGCGATTTGCTGCAACACACCGAAAAGCTCTTTTAGTGAACCAAGACGCGTGTCTAGTGCACCGTTAAGGTCAGCAAGCTTAAATTCGTTTTCTTCAAACTGCGTTTCAAGCTGTTCAGATTGCGCTAACATCTGATCACGCTTTTCACGGGTTTCACGAAGAATACGGTCTTGCTCTGCACGTTGCGCTTGGAAGTCGCGCTCGCGCTGTTTGTTTTGTTGTGTTTGTGCGAACTGACCTTCTTCTAATTGCTTTAGAAGTGCGTCTAAGTCCATTGCACGGTCGCTTTGTGCAAATGCGCCAACGCTGATACTAAGGGCGGCTAGACCAACAGCGATACGTTTAACTGTGTTTAACATTCTCATCAACCTCTTAGTCTGTAATTGCCACTGGCAGCATTAGCAAGTCTGGAGCAAGTTGCTTCTTAGCCATGCGCAGACCTTTAGTAATTTGTGTACGGTAGCTGCTATCAAGCTCTTCCCACTGACGGGTTTGCTTGTTCCAAACGCCTTGCATGCTTGCATCACGTGTTTGGTACATAAGCGCTGTACGACCAAGGCGTAGGAATTCAACATCACGCTCTTGACCATTAATAGTGTGGATACCGCTGTATGCTTCCATTGTACGGCCGTAATCCATCTCAACTTGGAATGCTTCCATTACGCGACGGAACTTCTCTGACGCAGCAACGTCAGCACGGTCCATCATTGCACGTAGGTCGGCAACACGATTAGCACGCTCTTCTGGAAGGAAAGGCACGTCAAGTGCTACGAATTGCTCTAGACCGTCAATCATACGCATCATTAGTGGCGTGATTTGACGTTCAACAACAGATACTTCGTCAATAGCAGCATTTAGGTCTGCCATTTCTTGCTCTTGACTATTGATTTGTTTACGAAGCTGAGAGTTGTATACCTCAAGACCTTCGATTTCTTTCATCAATGTTTTGAACTGTTGAAGTTTGCTGTCGATTTGATCGGTAATACCGTTAATCTTTTCTTGCGACGTAGCCGCAGAATCATTTATTTTCGCTGCCGAATCGACAACGGGTTTTAAGACTTCATCGTCTTGTGCAAGTACCGGTGTCGCTGCTAACGCACCCGCAACAAGCAAAGCATTGATAAGCTTCATACATTCAAACCTTTAAAGTTAAAAGAAATCGGTTCTGTCCGACTATAAATTTCTGCGCGTAGGATAGGAGTTTTCTGTGACAGTTTTATTACGAAACTGTCATAAATCGACCAAAAGCGTCATCTTCATCGCATAAAAAAGGCCGCTAACTTGCGGCCTTTTCCATAAGTATAGGTTTAGAAGTCGTATTTAAATGACAACCTAATGCCTGTGCCCCTTGTCTCAGACCTAAGCAGCGTATCGTTGAACTCAATTTCACGATCTTCACCTAGGATATTCTGAACACGTAATGTGACAGTGCTATTAAAGTCTGGGTAGTACTTGTAAACCATATCAAGTGAATGAAATGGTTGTTCGAAGTTATCATCGAAACCATCAATACCCGCAATCAGGATACGCTCACCAAATACGTTGTAAACAAGTGACGCTGAGTGTTCACCGTTGTCTGAGTCATAGCCTAATTGCATGTTTAACACATACTGAGAATGACCTGTCATACGACGCTCTACATTTGTAATTGCTGCAGACACACCAGTTTGCTCTACGATATTCTGACGGTCTAATACAATTTCAGAGTCACTCACTGTAATGTTACCAGTGGTAAACAAGTTGTCCCAAATACCGTCACCAATAAAGGCTAGGTCCTGCAGGAATTCAACTTCAACACCGTACACTTCGCCAGATTCAGCATTAGCAATACGAATAAGCGGAGGACCATCCTGAGCCGGAGACTGCACTGATTCGATAGGTGCTTCCATATCTTTGTAGAATAGACCTACCGATACGTTGTTACCTGCTTCACGGTACCATTCCCAGCGTAAATCGTAGTTAATGATATCCGTGGTACTAACACCAGGAGTACCCGCAATTGGGAAGTTAGTCAATGGATCTAGGTAAGTTGCTGACGAGACTTCACGAAGGTCAGGACGAACTACCGTTTGGCCAATACTCGCTCTAAGCTGCATATCGTCTTCAAGGAAGTACGTAACAGCAAGCGCTGGATAAAAGCCATCCTCTTGGAACGCTAGTTGTGAACGATCTGCTTCATCGCTTAAATCAAACTGGTTAGTACGAGGATCTAAGGGAGCCACCACCTGACGGAAGTCTTCCCATCGAACACCACCGGTGAAGCGCCATTTATTGTCATAGAAGAAATCAGCTTCAAGGTAGTACGCATCAACTTTTTGACCCGCTACGTAGTCATCACCTGCAATGGTTGTATCACGGATAATTGGGCGGCTTGATAACGATAGAGTATCTAAAACACTGTCGCTAAATATTTCGCTAAAGTCGTTACCGTCCAAAATCGAACGGTCTTCTACACCTAATGTATTGATGTCAAAGCGGCGGTTTTCTGCGGAACGTGTCTTGGTTACAAAGCTTGCGCCCACTTTGTACTCTGTTTCCCATTTGCCCAAGGACATTGGGTAAGTCACGTTATAACCAAAGTTCTCCAAACGATCGTGAAGATTTTGGAAAGTATAGCGAGCCGCAGTTTGCGCATCAGATAAGAAGATCTCGTTCTCGTCGTCGAAGATACCGTCCTGATTCACATCTTCCATAACGAAGCGAGCATTGAAGTTACCCGGCGCATGGCGCACAGAGCGACCTAGTGAGTAAGTCCAGTCAATCCCCATGAAGTTTAGCTCTGGGATTGTATGCTGACCTTTAATCTGGTTGGTATACAGCGAGCGCTCTTCGTACTGAACGTCAATATCTCGAATACGCAAGCCTTCGGCTTGGTTCAAGTTTTCAGTGTTACCAAACATTTCGCGAATTTCATCACGTGTATCGTTTAGAACAATAAGACTGTAATCAATACGATGCTGGCGGTTGTAGTCTACACCAAGGGTTAGCAACGACGACCAAGTAACAGTTTGCTCGGTGCCCTGAATATCGTCGAAGAAGCGTACATTGATGATGTCATCGCCCACTAAGTCAGGGTCTTGTAGCTCGTATTCGTCAGAAGAGCGAGTTTGAGCCGAGTAGCGTGAAGTTACCAAAAAGCCAAAACGCCAGTCTTCATCATAGTCATAACTGTCACCGTAGGTAACGTTGAAGCGCATATCTGGATCGGCTGATGTTTTTTCAAGGCCATACTCTCTGTTAGTGCCTTTAAACAACTCTAGTGCCTCTTCTGGCTCTAAATCGTCTAAGAAATTCTTTGAATCCCAACGCTCTTGAATAGCGGCAGAGGCTGCACGTGTTCCATCGTCTTCACCTGTCCAATCGCGACCGCCACCAGCATAATCCAGAACATCACCAGAGTTTTCCGTATCGATACCAACCGCAGTTGATACGTTGAAAACACGCTGTGTGGGTATAGATTTCAAGCGAATATCTACGTTACCACCACCAAATGCCGCAGGCATTGAAGGAGAATACGACTTTTGAACCGCAAGGCTTTCAATAATGCTCGACGGAAACAAGTCAAGAGGAATTACGTTACGCGTAGGGTCAGGGCTTGGAACGATTGCTCCGTTTAGCTGTGTTGATGAATAACGTTCCCCAAGGCCACGAACGTAGATAAAACGTCCATCTACCAGCGTTAGGCCAGTTACACGACGAAGCGCACCAGCAGCGTCACTGTCACCTGTACGAGCGATCTGCTCTGCACCCATTATATCAGCCACGAAGGCTTGATTTTTACGTTCTTCCATTACTGCCGTTGCCGTGCCTTTAAGGCGTGTACCGGTCGCGACAACTTCCTCAATCACTTCTTCTTCATTCGATTGAGCGAAAGCCATAGACGTTGGAAGCGCAATGCTTGCGGCAACGGCTAAGCTGATGGGTTTTAGAAGAAACCTGTTAGCAGGTCTGTTCATGATGAACCTCTTTAGAAAGGAATACATTCACGAAAATAATTCGTGTCTTACAAACTTAAAAGCAAGTGCGCCACTGTTGCAACGCACTTGCTTGTTTTTAGCTATGCGAACTGGGTCTTATTCAAGACCAACAGTCCATCCCGCTGTCCAGTCGTTATCAGCGTCTTTAACTGCGCCAATAAAGTCTACTGAAGAGAAGAAGCTGTCTAGCGTCGATACATCAGTCGCTTCTGTTGCATCTACTGTGTAGATACCGTCAAGTACCGTTGCAGTGTTATCAAGTAAGCTGTTACCTGTTTGTGCTGTGAACCAAGCTTCTTGGCTGAAGTCGCCAGAATCTTTGATATTTTCTGCACAAGCTAATACAGACGTTTCAAAAGTTAGCTGCGGAGTATTGGTGCCGTCCATGTTAGCAAGTAGCGTAGTGTCGCCATCGCTTAGGTCTGCTTCAAAACACTCACCCATACCCGCTGGACCAGTTACAACAAAATTGTAAAGTTGTGCATTAGTTTGGTCGCGAAGCAGAACACCTTCTGAATCAGCGTTAGCAGTATCAAACTCGTTACCAATAATCGTCATGTTAGCAACCATTGGGTTAGAGAATGCGGTACCGTCACCGCCGTCACCGTCACCTTCGATAGCGCGGTTAGCATCTGAATTGTCGTCTGCATGCTTTACAAGTACGAACTGTAGCTTACCTACGTAACCGTTATCCCAGTCTACTGAGTCATCTTGAATGCCTGTTAGCGTAAGATATTTAACGTTTACTGCACCACCGAAGAACTCAACACCGTCATCTGCGTTTTTGTGAACTTGTACATACTCAACAGTAGTACCAGAACCTACGCCACCAAACGTAATACCGTTAAGTTCGTTGTCTGGCGCTATTTCAAAACCACCGTGCATTACGCGAACGTAGCGAAGTGTACCAGAGCTGTCAGTATTGTCTGTACCGCCAAATACTGCACCTTCTTGCGCACCTTCAACTTGTAGTGAGCACGATGTGCCATCTTGAGGGCATTTAGTAGATTCGCCGTTCCCTAGAACAATCATACCACCCCATTGTCCAGCTTCGCCTGCAGCAAGACCGCCAACAACGTGGTCGCGTGAGGTGAAAGTAATTGGGTCAGCAGCCGTACCGTTTGCGTTGATTTCAGAGTCTCGGCTAATTACTAGGTAGTCGTTACCTGAGGCACCGTAAACCGTTACGCCTGGCTCAACAGTAAGGGTTGCACTGTTTTCTTTATCACCACCTACGAAAACTGCACCTGAAAGCGCGTAGAAGTTACCTGCTGTAAGGGTTAGGTCTGAAGTGATAGTACCTGACACTTCACACGTAGTAGTCGAACCGTCAACTGGCGTGATTGAAGTAGTACCTGATGGGCAGCCAGAAGCTGATTGTACTAGTTCGATGTTGCCGCCACCGAAGCCAAACGCCCAACCTTGACGCCAGTCTGTTTCACCAACAGCACCAATAAACGTGTTCGCTTCAAAGAATGTATCAAGCAATGTTGACGCATCGCCACCAGCTGTAAGAAGGTCACTTTGCGCTGTTAAAGTACCATCTGGGTTCAGACCAAGGTTTGCACGGTCTTCAAATGCGATTAGCTGATTGCCTTCTTGGCCAGTAAACCAAGTTTCTAAGTCAACTGCACCTTCAGGTGTGTTGAACGGTTCAGAACACGCAATAGCTGAGTAAGTCATAGTTAGGTCACCGTCAGAAAGGTTAGCTTGAACCGTTTCGTCGGTGTCCATTTCTAAACACTCGCCCATACCTTCTGGGCCAGTGATAAGGAAGTTCATTAGGTTTGCGCCAGTTTGGTCGCGAAGTAGAAGACCTTCAGAGTCAGCGTCAGCTGTATCGAAAGAGTTTCCGATAACCGTCATGTTAGCGATCATTGGCTTCGAGAACTCTAGGCCGTCACCGCCATCGCCGTCACCTTCGATACCACGGTTGGCATCAGAGTTGTCAGCCGCGTGCTGTACATAAACGTACTGAAGCTTACCTTTATAACCGTTGTCCCAGTCTACTGAGTCATCTTGGTTAGCTGTCAAAACTAAGTGTTTCGCGTTTACCGCGCCACCGAAGAATTCAACACCATCATCAGCATTACTGTGTACTTGTACATAGTCAACTTCAGTACCTGAACCAACACCACCAAAAGTGATACCGTTAAGTTCGTTGTCTGGCGCAATTTCAAAACCAGCGTATTTCACTACTACGTATTTAAGGATACCAGAGCTGTCTGTATCATCAGTACCACCGAATACTGCACCTTCTTCAGCGCCTTCTACTTGAAGTGCACAATCAGAACCGTCTTGTGGGCACTTAGTCGATGTACCGTTACCAAGGATAACCACACCACCCCATTGACCAGCACCAACTTCGTCGCCAACAACGTCGTTGAATGAAGTCATAATAATTGGAGCAGATGCTGTACCTTCTGCTTCAATTTGAGAGTCACGGCTAACTACAAGGTAATCTGCACCAGTACGACCAAAGATCACTGTACCTTCTTCGATTGCTAGCGTTACGCTATCTGCTTTGTCGTTACCAATAAATACTGGGCCTTCAAGCGCCCATACTTTGTCGTTAGTTAGCGTGATAACGCCTTGTTCGTCAGCATCATCCGCTGTTAAGCGGCCAGAAAGAACACGAACTTCAACTGTTTGGCCAAACGCATCAGAAACTTCACCACTTAGGAAAGAGCTTACTTCACCTGGAGCTGTGTCAGTAGAACCTGTACCGCCACCAGTATCACCACCAGTAGAGCCACCGTTGTTGTTAGTTACGCTGTTATCAATATCGCCTTCGCTGATATTGATGTCGCCACCACAGCCTGCTAGCACAAGTGCAGTAGCAATAGCTGAAGCCTTGAAGAGTTGCTTAAGTTCCATGTGTTTCTCCAGGTACGGTATAGTTATGGATTTTGAAAACGCGGAAACTTTAACTGAGGTAGATGACACATTTGTTACATTAAGTCGCTGTAACAAAAGTTTCATAGAAAAAGTTCAATTTTGGGCTAAAAAACAAAAAACTAGTCGTACTACCCAAAGTAAAAATTAGTTTTTTGTCTATTTTTCTTTAACTTACCAGAATGATCATTATGTAACCTAATTGAATACGGGCATGATAGATCTTAGATACCTCCATTTTTTCACCTCGAATAGCAGGAAAATTACAATAATATCTTTCTGATTTATGACAAAATCATGACAGGCAGAGGCGGCATGATCACAGTGTCACAACTATTCTCGTCTACAAGCAGGCAATAAATTATTTAAACGCCGTTGGATGATTTTCAATCGTTAAGGGGTAACGCTTTTCATTCATCAAGCAACCTGCGCTGACGAAGCAATACATCTTCTCGAATCGGGAAATAACCATCGCGAATTACCTGCGCCTGCCCCTCTTTTGACAAGATAAACCGCAAGAACTCTCTTTCTAAGGTAGGCAGAGGTTCGCCAGGCTTTTTATTAATAACCAAGTAAAGAAAACGCGCAAAGGGGTAACTCTCGTTTCTGACCGTTTCAATAGAAAGGGGAATAAGTGAATCGAGTGATTCGCCTAATGGAACGGCGCGCACTCCCGCCGTTTTATATCCGTATGCGGCATAGCCTATAGCACCGGTACCGCTGGCTACAGACAACACAACCGACGCAGAGCCGGGCTGCTCATTCACCGTATTTTTAAAGTCGCCATCGCACAAGGCCATTATCTTAAACAACCCATAAGTACCCGATACCGAGTTTCGGCCATAGGTTCTAATAGGGCTGCGGTAGCCCACTTCATCCACCCCTAACTGAGACCATTGCTCTATTCTGGTGTCGCTGCCACAGTATTGGGTTTGAGAAAAAACCGCATCAACTTGTTGAAGTGTCATGCCCGATATCGGATTTCGTCTATCAACAAAAATAGCAATGGCGTCCATGGCTACTTTTAGTACGGTAGGCGGATAACCATGCACACGAGTAAAGTCTCTTATTTCACTGGGTTTTAATTCGCGGCTCATCGGGCCTATTGTTGCAGTGCCTTCAATAAGTGCAGGAGGTGCAGTAGACGACCCTGATGCCTGTATTTGAAAGCCAACCTGCGGGTAGAGTGTTTTGAATTCTTGAGACCAAAACGTCATTAAGTTCGCGAGGGTATCTGAACCAACAGAGGATATTTTGCCTGCAACGCCGGGAGTGCGAGTGTATGACGGAACGTTATATACGAGGGCTGTTTTAGTTTCCAAACTTTCAGCGGTTTGCGCTTCCCCGTTGGACAGCTGTTGCGCTAATACTGCTTGCGAGAAAAAAGCAATCATCACCGTGCATAGTATGTGTGAAAAGCTAAGGGTAAACCGCTTCATTAACGTACCTCGTTCAAGTACAACATCAAAGCATGCTATTTAAAGTACACTTATTGAGTACAATGTCGTTACAGCTGTTCGGCTATTAATTCGTTATCAAGTACAAAGGAAAAAGAACTTCCTTCACCCACTACACTCGATATTTCCAAGCGAGAATTATGGTGGCTTAATACGTGTTTTACAATGGATAGCCCCAATCCTGAACCGCCGGTTTTACGAGAGCGCGCTTTATCAACGCGATAGAATCGTTCTGTTAAGCGGTTCAAATGATTAGGCTCTATGCCGTCACCATTATCAACAACATCAAAGTGCACGCCAGTATCGCTGCGTCGCCAGTGCACGTTAATTTCACCGCCAGACGGCGTGTAATGCACAGCATTAAATACCAAATTCGAACAGGCACTTCGCAGTTCAGTTTCCACACCAAACACATAAAGCTCTGGGTCGATATGAAAACGAATAGTATGCTGTTTTTCTTTATTCAGTGCCTGTGCCTCGCGCTCTATCTGAGAAAGTACAGCGGGCATGTTAACGACATTTTCGTAAATACGCTCAGAACTCGCTTCAATTCTTGAGAGCACCAGCAAATCTTCAATTAAGTTCTGCATTCGATGGGTTTGTGACGACATTTCCTTCATGGCTTTTTGCATGAACGGGTCGCCCTTTTCATCAACAGGCAATATCTCCAAATACCCATTAATTACCGTTAGCGGCGTGCGAAGCTCGTGGGATACATTCGCCACAAAGTCTTTGCGCATTTCTTCTAACTGCGAAACGCGGGTGACATCACGTGCAATAAGCAGCAGATGCTCTTCACCGTAGGGCATGATGCGGTATTCGAAGGTTTTGTTCGGGTTTGTGGGCGATGGTACTTCAATAGGGTATTTATAATTCCCATCATGAAAGTACTGGATAAATTCAGGGTGGCGTATTAAGTTGTCTATTCTTCTGCCTGAATCCTGCGGCCATTTAAGCCCCAAATCCAAACGCGCCAGTCTATTACACCAAATAATACACGCTTTAGAATCAACAACGACTGCGGCATCAGGAAGTGCTTCCGACCCTTCTCTAAAACGCTTTACCAGTTCGCCAAGCTCTTTACGCTTATTTCTGTTGCGACGCTGAAGGTAATAAATACCTTCATAAATGTGTTCCCATACGCCGCGTACTGTAGGTGGCGACATTTTTCTACTGTGCCATAGCCAGCGATTAAGCTTATAAAGATGCCAATAGTTGAAAATGAGCAGAACGGTAGCGCCTACCGCTACCGCGAGGACCATGTCGTCCAAATACCACCCAATTAGTGCAAACACCACAAGGAAAAGCACTAAACGTAAACAGCTTCTCAACCAAGAGAATGGGTAGTACATGAATAAACTCTTATTTGTTGCAAAAAAGACAGAGGAAGTGACTATTGCTCATCACTCCCTATTTGTTACAGCTTTGTCGAGAAACGATATCCCGCGCCGCGCACAGTTTGAATCATAGCATCATGACCGTTACGAGATATAGCTTTGCGTAAACGTCGGATGTGTACGTCTACCGTTCTGTCTTCCACATAAACGTTTGTACCCCACACGTTATCGAGTAAAAGCTCTCGGCTATATACACGCTCTGGGTGTGTCATAAAGAAGTGAAGAAGCTTAAACTCTGTTGGCCCCATATCAAGCGGCTCATCGTTGGCCATAACGCGATGCGATACAGGCTCAAGTTTCAAGCCGTTAAACTCAATAGGCTCTTCATTTGAAGTAGGCGTTACACGACGCATTACCGCTTTAATTCGCGCCACTAACTCTTTTGGCGAAAACGGCTTAGTGACATAATCATCCGCGCCAGCGTCTAAACCGCGAATTTTATCTTCCTCTTCACCACGCGCCGTTAGCATAATTACTGGAATGTCTCTGGTAAATTCATGCTGCTTTAGGCTTTTCGCTAACTGTACACCGCTGCCACCCGGCAACATCCAGTCTAGCAAAATCAAATCTGGGTAAGGCTCGCAAATTTTTTCCTGTGCGATATCGAAATCTTCAGCTTCAATAATATTAAAGCCAGACTGCTCAAGCACAAACTTTAGCATTTCACGAATAGGCGCTTCATCCTCAACCACCAATACTGTACGAGACATCGATATTTTCCTGATCATGTTAAAACGCCGTTATTATTCATGCGGTGTGTGACAGTTTTATTAAATGGATTACACAAATGTGTCAAGTTTTGGACAAAAATAAAACAGTGACTGGCGCAGTGATTTACCTAACACAGTGTGACCAAAGTTTAATCGCATTGGCTTGTTTATTCATACGTTTACGCATATTCTTGGGGAGTAAATTAATAGTGTCGATGCTAAACAGGGGTATGTTTATCGATGGCTGCGGTAAAGACAGGGTTATCAAGGAAACTATTAGCAAGAGTACTGTCGGTGTACTTTTCTCTAACGCTAATAGTCACCGTTGGTCAAATTTTCACTGAATACTTGAGTACAAAAAACCACGTAGAAAGTGAACTTCAAACACTAAAAAACACGTTTTCGTCAAGTCTTACGCGGGCATTGTGGGAACTTAACAACGACCAAGTAAGAGCTATCGCCGAAGGCCTTATGTCGCTTCCCATTGTAGAAGGGCTGCAGGTACGAGGTGAAAACGGCAATTACATTGCCGAATACGGCATCCGCACGCAACGCTCCTCTGCCCCTATAGATAGAGAATTAATAGAAGACCACCCTGGCGGTGTATTCAGCTACAGTTTCCCCCTTGTTTTTAAGTTTTCAGGGCGAGAGTCCACAGTAGGTGACGTAACGCTTTATTCCAGCTTCGACACCATTTTTAGCCGTATCGAAGTAGGTGTTTTCTTTCTTATTGGCAACGCATTGGTGAAAACCACCTTCCTTGTATTCTTGTTTATGACCGCATTCAAAACCATGCTGTCAGAGCCGCTGCAAAAGATGACGGAACAAATGGGTAACTTTGACCCACATCATCCTGAAGAGAGTAAGCTCACGATACAGCTAGATGAAGATAACGAGTTACTTCAATTAAAAGAATCGTATAACCATGTAATCGACGACTTAATAGTGTCGAACAACAAGTTAAAAGGTACGCAAGACGAGTTAACGCTGGCAAACAAGAAACTTGACGATCAAAACCTAATTTTAGAACAAGAAGTCGCCAAGAAAACTGCATCGCTTTCACAGATAATGTTGGACTTAGAACAGCAAAAAGACGAACTAATAGCGCACCAGCGTGAATTGCGACAAGAAAATGAAAACCGTCAGTACATTGAAGCTGAACTGCGCAAACGAAATGAAGAGCTTGCCAGCTCCATGGACACGCTAAATCAGGCGCAAGAACAACTGGTCGAAAGTGAACGAATGGCGTCACTTGGTGGTTTAGTAGCGGGTATTGCACACGATGTTAATACCCCACTTGGGGTAAGTGTGACGGCGGCTAGTTTTCTTCAAGAGCGGTTAAACAATTTGAAAACCGACTTTGAAGATAAAAGCCTAACCAGCAAGAACATGGCTAGCTTTATTGACGAGGCAGAACAAACTGCTTTATTGCTGCTTAGCAATTTAGAACGGGCTTCTGACCTAATTGCCAGCTTCAAACAGGTTGCCGTCGACCAAACTAGCGAAACTGAGCGAGAGTTTATCTTAGGCAACTATATTCAAGAAATTATTCAGTCGTTAAAGCCCAGCTTTAAACATACCGACCACACTATAGAGGTTACGTGCCCAGAGAACTTAGTGGTAAGCTGCGCACCTGGTGCTATTGCTCAAATTGTAACGAACATGGTGGTTAATTCCCTAACTCACGGCTTCGAAAACAAAGAGGCGGGCGAAATAAAACTCGACGTCAGCAAAAATAAGAACGATGTTGTTATTGAGTATGCTGATAACGGCAGAGGACTTTCTGAAAGCGAATTAGACAAGCTTTTCGACGCCTTTTACACCACCAAGCGTGGCGAAGGTGGCAGTGGTCTTGGAACGCATATTATGTACAACTTAGTCACGCAAACACTTAATGGCCAAATTGAGGCCAAGAGCGCGGTTGGCGACGGCCTTAAGTACACTATTCGCTTCCCATCTCGAAGCGCTTAATAAAAAAACTCCCCCCTATTTTCAATTGCACGGCTAAGCGTACGTTGGTACGCTTGCGCCCCACTTTTACAAAGAGACAGCTTACCTATGTGGTTTAAAAACGTTAAAGCCTATCAACTAACCCAACCCTTATCACTCGACGAGGGCGATCTTGAACGCATGTTAAGCGAACATGCTTTTCGTCCGTGTGGTAGTCAAGACTTAGCAACAATGGGCTTTGCTTCTCCGTTTTCACAAGCAGGTAAACAGGGCACTATGTTTCACGTAGTCCAGCAGCGTTTCTGGATCACGCTTAAGAAACAAGAAAAGATTTTACCCGGTGCGGTGGTAAATGCTGAGTTAGAAGAGATGGTTGCGAAGATCGAAATGGAAACCGGCTCTCCTGTTGGTAAAAAAGCGAAAGCCGACTTAAAGCAGGAAATCCAAACGCGCTTACTTCCGCAGGCTTTTACTAAAAATAGCTATACCCACGGTTTCATTTCGTTACCAGACAACCTTGTGGTTGTTGATGCCTCTTCTGACGGAAAAGCAGAAGCTTTTCTTGCGATGGTACGCAAAGCCATTGGCTCTTTGCCCGTTGTGCCATTAGCCAGACGTAGCCTGCAAAGCGAATTGACGCATTGGGTTACAGAAGCAACACCCGAGGGCATTTCACTGCTTGAAGAAGCTGAGTTTAAGTCTAGCGACGACACCGGTAGCGTTATCCGCTGTAAAAATCAGCCGTTAGACAGCGAAGAAATTAGTATTCACTTAGATGCTGGAAAACTGGTTCAAAAGGTCGCTTTTGAGTATGCCGATACGTTGACCGCTATTATTTGTGAAGACGGGGCGGTTAAACGCATTAAGTTTACTGACCGCATTAAAGAAGAGACCGATGATGTACCTAAAGATCAGGTTGAAGCACGGTTAGACGCAGAGTTTGCTTTAATGTCGGCAGAAATTACTACCCTGCTTAACTTCTTAAGAGATGAGCTAAATTTAAATGACACTGCGCTTTAACTAAGCGCAAATTTCGGGCACTAGGCGTGATGCACGAGTTTATTCAACGCTTCGTGCCCATTATATTGCTGCAATCAGCACTTTAATCGACACTTTTTGAAGCGCTTGCCCCATTGGGATAATGGATAACCGCAATAAAATGGGTCTCGCCTACTTCATCTCTATATCCATGAGCTTGGTCTGCATGTAACAGGCATTGTTCGCCCTCTTCATATTTTTCCCATTGGCCATTTTGTAAAACGCTTAAACAGCCTTTTGTGACATGAATTCGCTCAGTTACCCCTACTTGGTGAGCCGTTGAATGCTGTTCATGTTTATTTCTAAGCACTAGTGCAAATACTTCAAACTGTGTTAACTCATCAAAAGCAAACAGTGTTTTCACATCCATATTGGGGTCGTTTGAAAATTTGTTATCTACTGAATTTTGCTCATCAGCCACTACACCTTCTGTAGGCGTAATAAAAGATGAAAAAGATGCAGACAACCCCGTAGCAATTTTCCATAAGGTCGCGATAGTGGGGCTAGATTCACCTCTTTCAATTTGCCCAAGCATGGCTTTTGACACACCGGTAAGCTGCGCTGTTTTATCAAGCGAGAGGCCTCGCGATTTTCGTAGTGCCTTAAGGTGGCTCGCAATACGCGCAGAGATGTCGTTTTGATTCTGTGATGTCATTATGCTTTTCGCTTACCAAATGTATTCGTGAAGTCGTTTATGCTGCTGCTTTTTCTTTCTTTGCTTATTATTTCTATTTTGAGTTGTGCGCTATAACGCACAAATGCTACAGTTACAGAAATAGACGTACGTTATAACGCACATAATACAAAGCAACTGTAGCAATACTAGCGTAAGTCTCAAGCGTTCTTTTAAGGAATTAGCATGAAATACTGGAAGTTAAGTCATATAAGTGCCGGTCTAACGGCGGTGACCGTAGGCTATAGCAGTGCAGTGGTTATTGTAATCGATCTTGCCCGAAGTGCGGGTGCAACTGAGCCCATGGTAGTGAGCTGGTTGCTGGCGCTTGGTATCGGAATGGGTGCAACCTGCATTGTATTTTCTTGGCTTACCAAGCTTCCTGTCGTTACCGCATGGTCTACGCCGGGCGCTGCTTTTTTGTTAACCAGTGTAGGTGATTATTCACTCCAAGAAAGTATAGGTGCCTTTGTCACCTGTGCTCTGCTTTCTCTTGTTGCCGCCCAGAGTCGCCGCCTTTTAACCCTAATAAGTCGCATTCCTGTGGCCATTTCATCAGCGTTGCTTGCGGGTATTTTGCTGCCTATTTGCTTAGCAATTTTTAGTGATGTGAATGAAGCGCCATTACTCGTTGCTACATTTCTTGCTGTATATATGGTGGGAAGCCGCCTATTTCCGCACTATTTAATGCTTGTATTACTCTCACTTTCGCTGGTTATAAGCCTGTTTTTTCAGTCAGAAACAAACGCTGCCTTACATTTCACCCTTCCCTCGCCTGTCTGGGTTACGCCCCACTTTTCCTTATCGGCTACAGTGGGTTTGGCTATTCCCCTGTTTATTATCACTACCTTGTCACAAAACTTACCTGGCATTGCTATACATCATGCACACGGTTACCGCCCCGATCATAAACCTATTCTATCAGGCATTGCGCTTGTTCAAGGCTTATTGGCGCCATTAGGAGGGTTTACATTTAATTTAGCGGCAATCACTGCTGCACTGTGCATGGGCGAACAAGCCGACCAAGATAAATCGCAGCGCTATAAAGCAGCCATCGCCGCGGGCATAGGGTATTTATTGATGGGGCTACTTGCTTCAGTGGTGGTTGGCTTATTTGTGAGTATGCCTGTTATTATAATTCATCTTCTTGCCGGGCTGGCTTTATTAGGCACCTTACAGGGTGCACTGGCAAAGTGTGTAGAAATAGAGCAGCATCGCGCTCCGGCGTTAATCACGCTGCTCTGCACTGCATCAGGGTTTAGCTTATTTTCTATCACGTCAGCAGTGTGGGGGCTAACGTTGGGCTTATTACTGTTATTGGTTCAAAAGAAGAAGCCTTGAAGGCATGCACAAAAAAGCCGGCAATTTAAGTCTAAATGCCGGCTTTTAGAGGATAAAAGAACGTTTATTAAGCGAAGATTTGTTTTGCTGCGCTTGCCAACTCTTCAAACTCATCTGAGTGCAGCTCACCCATGTCTTCCACAACGCCGCGCTGCATGGCAAGGTTTAACACCGCATCTTTTTGACTATCCATTGCACCAGATATAGCAGCACCAACGCGTACAAAGTCGATGTAGCTAAGATTTTCTGGCATATAGCTAAGATCTTTCCAATTTTTTGCTACGTTGGCAAAGGTATCGCCAAAGCCCCACTCGCGCATAATGCTGGCGCCAATACGACCTGCAAGTTTGTCTATCGCATTTTCTAAAAACGTAGGCGTTGCAAAAACCTCAGGATGTCTTTCAGCTTCTGTCAAAATAGGCAACACACCAATGTTGTGAACCAATGCCGCAAGCGTCATGGTGTCCATACTCATTTCACGCTTCTTAGTTCGCGCAATGTAAACTTGTAACACGGCCATCGAGTTAGCAACGATATTGACCGTATTAGCCCACTCTTTCTGTAATTGTTTAGCCACAATGTCGTTTTTTGAAACAAACAACTGCTCCATTGCAAGTGCAGTAGAAATATTCTTAATTTGGCGAAGTCCAATACGCGTAACCGCTTGGCTTATAGAGGAGACCTTTACGCTGCGGCCCATATAGGCGCTATTGGAAATCTTAATCATTCTAGCGCTTAATGAAGGGTCTTGACCTATTACGTCGCCCATGTCGCTAAGGTTGATATCAGGGTCATCCGCTGCTTTTCGCACTTTAAGTGCAATTGCTGGCAACGTAGGCAGTACGAGTGTATCGTTATTAATTTTTTCAACGAGTATTGTTGAGAGCGCGTTCTGTGTAGACATATTTCTACCCTTAGAAAATTCCGTGTGGCCTGTTTAAGGCAACCAGTGACTAATTATCTTAACCTACCTACGGTAATTTGATTGGCGTTCCAATATACCAAATAGGTTAGTTGTGCTTGTTAGCTTCTAATCGTTTGTTGTCAATGCACGGGGTATAAACCAGCGCACAGAAGCTCATTGTTTTCTTTTAGTATTTCAACCAACATACTATAGTAGCTGAAACGATTCGACCAACTAAAAACGTGTCAGTTGTGACAAATATCCAACACATCCGACCCCTTTGATGGTAATCACAAAAATTTCAATATCTGTAAATAGTTGCTTTTGAAAGTATAGACAACAAGTAAGAAAGCACTATTGATTTTGCCAAAAATATTTTCATACTTTTGTATGAAATCAAAAGCATAGATATAAAAACAGTAGATAAAGTCAGCTTAACGACAACGGTGAACACATAATATGAAAACAATAAAACGCGCCTCTTTCTCACCTATTGCGGCGGCAGTAGCGGGTATCTTCCTTTTATCAGGTTGTACAAAAAACACAGAAAACATCGCCACAACATCGGTGGACGACGCAGCACCCACTGCGCAGTCGCTATTAGTGGATGAATCACGACTAGCAATTTATCACCCAGTAGACCTGACCGCAGATTTATCGCATTTATCTAACAATCAAAAAGCCATGCTGTCGTTGCTTATCGATGCGTCGAAGATTATGGACGACTTGTTCTGGAAACAGGCTTTTTTTGAAGACAAAGATACCTTTCTTCAGTCTATTGAAAACAAAAACGTGCGTCACTTTGCAGCTATTAATTATGGCCCTTGGGATCGCTTAAATGGTGACACGCCATTTTTAGCTGGCTATGAGGATAAAGCGATGGGGGCTGAGTTTTACCCTCACGATATGGACAAAGCGGAATTCGCAACAGCAGACTTTAGCGACAAAGACGGTCTTTATTCAGTAGTAAAACGAGACAACGCTGGTCAGCTTTATTCACAGCCGTACTCAGAAGCATTTAAAAGCGAGCTCATGAAAGCCTCTGAGCTGCTGACAAAAGCTGCAGAACTTGCTGATGATGAGAGCTTTAAACAATATCTAACACTGCGTTCTAAAGCGTTACTTACCGACGATTATCTTGCATCAGATATGGCCTGGATGGATATGAAAACCAACCCAATCGAACTGGTTATCGGTCCTATTGAAAGCTATGAAGATCAGCTTTTTGGTTATCGCGCAGCATTTGAAGCCTATGTATTGGTAAAAGACTTAGCGTGGAGCGAGAAACTTGCAAAATACGCAGCATTTTTACCAGAGCTTCAACAAGGTTTACCTGTAGCAGAGGCCTACAAAGCAGAAATGCCAGGTTCTGATGCCGACCTTAACGCCTATGATGTTATCTATTATGCCGGTCATTCCAATGCGGGTAGCAAAACTATTGCGATTAACCTGCCTAACGATGAACGTGTACAACTAGAAAAAGGCACACGCAGGCTTCAATTGAAAAATGCAATGCAGGCTAAATTCGACAATATTCTAGTGCCTATTGCCAACACGCTTATTGTTGAAGAGCAGCGCAGCCACATTACGTTTGACGCGTTTTTTGCAAATACGATGTTTCACGAAGTTGCTCATGGGCTTGGTATTAAAAACACGCTAGACGGTGAAGGCACCGTTCGCGGAGCACTTAAAGAGCACGCCTCGGCACTTGAGGAAGGTAAAGCAGATATTCTTGGGCTTTACATGGTGCAAAGCTTATTAGAGAAAGGTGAAATTACTGAAGGGTCGTTAGAAGACTACTATGTAACCTTTATGGCAGGCATATTCCGCTCGGTGCGCTTTGGCGCAAGCTCAGCACACGGTAAAGCGAATATGATCCGTTTTAACTTCTTTGCACAACAAGGAGCTTTTGAGAAAACTGACGACGGCTTGTATCGCGTCAACATGCAGAAAATGGGCGCGGCGGTTGCAGCGTTATCTGAGCTTATATTAACGCTACAAGGCGACGGTAACTACGGTGGTGTTGCTGACTTAGTGGCAACAATGGGGATGATAAAGCCAGATTTAGCTTCTGATTTAGCCCGTTTAGAAGCGGCGAACATTCCTGTAGATATTCACTTTAACCAAGGCAAAAAAGTACTTGGGTTAACTGAATAGCGTTAACGCAAAAGCTCACTTGTGCTGGCGGTTAGGCACTGCATTAAGGCAAGTTCCTACTAGCAAGTAATAAAACACAAATAAAAAACGCAGTGTGACTTACCCACTGCGTTTTTTTATTTGCTTGTTGTAGCTAAGCACGCTCAGCTAACCTCAACGGTCAGTACATCAAGTTTTACTCTACGTGCTGTTTCATGTTTTCCGTGTAAGGAGGCCATCCCAAAGGCTTACCCGCAAGCACATGAAGGTGAATATGGTAAACGGTTTGCCCGCCATATTCATTGCAGTTCATTACCGTACGAAACCCCTGATCGGCAAAGCCAAGCTCAGCTGCTATTTTAGCGGCGACGAAAGACAAGTGACCTACCGCTTCCCTATCTTCCTGTGCAATATCATTAATCGTAGCAATTGGCTTCTTTGGAATGACTAAGAAATGCACAGGCGCTTGTGGGTTTATGTCTTTAAACGCCAATGCCATGTCGTCTTCATAAAGTATTTCTGCCGGTATTTCTTTATTGATAATTTTAGTAAAAATTGTCTCGGCCATAACCTTTCTTCCTTCCTTCCTTACGATTAATGCAAAACCTATTGTCTATTAGCTTTTCATTATGCAAAAACAAACCACAATAAAACACCGCCTAATGCCAATCGATACAACACAAATGGCAACATCCCAATGCGCGATATCCAGCTTAAAAATAGGAATATACACAAGTAAGCGCTAACAAAAGAAAATGCCGCGCCATATACTAATGCAGCCCAATCTACGGTTTCATTCGCACTTAATAAATCTAACGTTGCCAGTAAGCCAGCTCCCAAAATAACGGGGATTGACAAAAGAAATGAAAAACGTGCACAGGCTTCACGAGTTAAACCCAGCATTAAACCGGCGGTCATCGTAATACCAGAACGTGAAGTCCCCGGTATCAAAGCTAGCACCTGCGCAATACCTATAAAGATGGCTTGCTTCATGGTTAGCCTGTCTAACTCTTGCTTTCGCTTGGCGGTGGCGTCGGCGTACCATAGCAGTAAACCAAATAAAATAGTGGTTCCAGCAATAACCAAGGCAGTTCTTGCGCTCTCTTCAATCCAACCTTTCATTAAAAAGCCGACAATAACCGCAGGAATAGTGGCAACAATAACGTACCACGCCAGTTTGCTGTCGGTTGACTGCTCTTTAGTAAAGCCTTCGGTTACCCATGCCACCGTCATTCTTACGATTTCTTGGCGGAAGTAAATGATAACGGCCAGTAAGCTGCCAACATGCACCGCTACATCAAAGGCTAAACCTTGGCTTACCCAGCCTAAAAGCTCTGCCGGTAGTAATAGGTGCCCCGAGCTACTAATAGGTAAAAACTCGGTAACGCCTTGAATAATGGCAAGTATAATAATTTCGAAAAGTGTCATTCCCTTGATTAGCTCCAAGTAAAGTCAATAGGCCAAAGCTGCTGCTTCTGTTTGTCGAATGCCTGCCACATTTGTGCGTAGGACTGTTTTGTGACTGGGTGAATATCATTAGGCACCAGTTCAGCTAGCGGCCACAGCACGAAAGCATTAAACGTAATTTCGTCTCTAGGCAGCACCACAGGCTCGTTTATCACTCGGTCGTCAAACGTGAGTAAATCTAAATCTAGCGTTCGTGCGCAAAACTTCTTCGCGCTATGCACACGGCCATTCTCTTTTTCTATTGTTTTAAGAATATTGCACACGTCATCAACCGACATGTCGGTCTCAGCTCGCGCGACTAAGTTGTAGAAAGGGTTGCCATTAAAGCCGACGGCTTCACTTTCATACACCGACGACACCGTAACGTTGCTAAAATGCTGTTTAAGCGCCACAACAGACTGACGCGTGTAGCGCTCTCTTTCAATATTTGAACCAATACTGATAAGTATGACGTGTTGAGCCATTAAGCGCGCTCTCTTGTCATTTCTACTGCTACGGTCTGTGCATTTGGCAAAATGTTTGGCTTCACTATTTTTAGCTTAATAGCGTGAACGTTAAACGTTGCAAGCACGGTATCCATTACCCGTGAACCAAAGGCTTCTAAAAGTTCAAAGGTACTCTCTTTGCCTACAGCAACAATACAGTCGGCCACTTTGGCATAGTCTACCGTGTCGTGCACGTTATCGCTTTGCATTGCGGCATCTAGGTCAACATCTAATGTGATATCCAGTAAAAGCTCGGTCATTTGAACTCTTTCCCAGTCATACACGCCAATCAGGGTGTCTACAGCTAGCCCTGTTATATAAATTTTGCCCATGAAATTAATCTACTCGTGTCATTACTGGTCTTACGACTGCGGTTTTACCTTCATTATTTCGGCGTAAAGGTGGTATATCGCGTTTGGATGGAGTAGCGTTACGCTAAACCACCGCAGAAAATGTGGCACAACTATACCGCTGTACTATTACTAGGGGCAACCAAGGTTTTCAAATTTAACGTCTAAACGTATGTTTACGCCATAAAACGTTAAATGCCTATAAGTACGACTACGCTAGATAGCACTTAATATGGCCCTTAAATATGGCACCTAAAAATAGCACCGTAGTATAGAAATGAAATAAAACAGCAAGGCAGCTATAAACGTTTACGTGAATTACCCATGACATCGCTAACTCTTTTAATGATTACCGTGGCCTACTTATTCGGCTCGCTATCCAGTGCTGTGGTAATTAGCCACGCTTTTCGATTACCCGACCCAAGGACAGCTGGCTCAAAAAACCCTGGAGCTACAAATGTCTATCGCTTAGGCGGCAGAATACCCGCCCTATTGGTACTTGTAATGGATATCTTAAAAGGCACCATTCCCGTTTACGGAAGTTACTTTTTAGGTATTGAGCCTATTTTACTTGGCGTTATCGCAATAGCGGCGTGCCTTGGCCATATTTTCCCACTGTATTTTGGTTTTAAAGGCGGTAAAGCAGTGGCTACTGCCTTCGGTGCTATGTTACCCATAGGGTTGGACTTGGCTGGGCTACTTATTTTGTGTTGGGTTATTGCAGTGTTTTTTACTGGCTATTCATCGCTGGGCGCACTTATTGCGGTGTCGCTTGCACCCATTTTTACCTACCTTATTAAACCTCTGTACACCATTCCTGTAGCTATGTTGTCTCTACTTATTATTGTACGCCATAAAGACAACATCAGCCGCTTATTTGCTGGCAACGAAAGTAAAGTATGGGACAAGGGCAATATTAAAGAGTAAGGCCGTCTTCCAATACGTCAATTTTACCGTCTATAGGTGAAAGCGGCGTTATGCCTAGGATTTCTGCCAATGCAGGGTAAATTTCAAGGTTTGAAAATGCCGGAAGCGTTGCTCCCTTTTTAAAAGCGGGCCCGGCAGCAATGAAAAGCGCGCCCATATCGGGTAGCGTATTTAAATATCCATGACTGCCTTTATTAGAATAGGTTTTTCCGTCGCTAACAAAGCGCGCGGGTGGCGCAATTTCAATTAAAATATCGCCGGTACGGTCGCCTTTCTGCATTGCTCTATCTGCACGCTGCGAATCGTTAAGCACTAAGAACTTGCCTTGCGATATAGAGTTTAGACGCTCTTTTTCTCTGCTTATTTCGTCGTTAGATACGCCCGGCAATGCATAAAGATGAATTTGTGCCCCTTCGTTTTCAGCAATAAAATTATCTGAAATATTGAGCGTGGCAACATCAATTAACGCGTTGTTATCAATGTTTGTCATTCCGTGGTCTGATACCACAACAAGATTAACGTTAATACCAAGGTCGTTTAATCTGTCATACAGCTGCCCAATTAACGCATCCACGAACTGTACGGCATATTTAGTTTCATCAGACGCTGGGCCTTCATTGTGACCAATGGTGTCGGTTAGTGAAAAATAACCTGCGACAAAACGGGGGCGAGACACCTCCGGCAAACTCATCCACTGCACAATTTGATCGATGCGCTGCTGATAGCTCGCAAACTTTGAGTAGTGGTAGTGATAAGTAGGCAGCGCACCTGATATGCGAGCATCGGATTCAGGCCAGAAAAAGGCACCGGCTTTTAAACCGTGATACTCAGCCAATGTCCATAGCGGAATACCCGTTATCCACGTACTGTCTTTAAGTCCACCGCCCAGCTTGTATTGTGCATAGCCCGGCATATCATTTTGCATATACGGGCGTGACTTGTCGTAAAACCTATTATTAACAATGCCGTGGTTTTTTGGTAATAACCCGGTTACTAACGAAATATGATTGGGAAATGTATTGGCAGGGTAAACCGGTGTTAACGAGGCGCTGCGAACACCGTCTTTAGCTATGCGGTTGAGGTGCTTGGCATTGTGTAACTCAACGTAATCGTGCCTGAAACCATCAAGCGACATTAACACCACGTGCTGCGGTGCATTTGCCTTTACTTGTATATTTTCATTGGCAGCGCGTGTTGGGGTACACGATAAAAAGAAACATATTAAAAACCAAGTAATGCCCTGCATATTCAAACTATTCGCTGCCCTACTCACACTACTACCTCAACTTTCTTTTATTTTCTTGCCGTGCTTTATGCTTTGCGCACTTTTATTCTAAAGTGCCTACCTTAAAGTCAGATAGCTGTTAAGGTGTCTAGCGGCCAACGCGGTTTGGCCTGAGAAGAAAGCCCAAGTATTTCACCCGCTTTTAGTCGCTGCATACCCGCGTACGCAATCATTGCACCGTTGTCTGTGCAATAAGCAAGGCTAGGATAAAACACTTCACCTTTAAGCTCTGTCATTAGGTTTTGCATTTGCTCGCGCAGCATAGTGTTGGCACTTACACCACCCGCTATTACTAGTCGCTTCATGCCTGTTTGCTTAAGTGCTCTCTTGCATTTGATAATAAGCGTATCTACAACCGCTTCTTGAAACGCATACGCAATGTTGGCTTTTATCTGCTCAGCATCGTTTCCGGTTAAGTCTGCATCGCGAATAGTATTAGCGGCAAACGTTTTTAAACCGCTAAAGCTAAAATCTAAACCTGGTCTGTCAGTCATAGGGCGTGGAAACTTATAGTGCCCGGGTTCACCTTTTTCAGCCAACTTTGCCAGTAGCGGGCCACCAGGGTAGTCCAAACCAAGCAGTTTTGCAGTTTTATCAAATGCTTCACCGGCTGCATCGTCGATAGATTCACCAAGTACTTCATAAGCACCAATGGATTCTACTTTAACCAACATAGAGTGACCGCCAGACACAAGCAGTGCTACAAAAGGAAATTCAGGGGCATGTGCTTCAAGCATAGGAGCTAAAAGATGTCCTTCCATGTGATGAACGCCAACCGCGGGCACGTTCCATGCGTAAGCTAACGAACGTCCTACAGAAGAGCCTACCAACAGTGCGCCAACTAAACCTGGGCCTTGTGTAAATGCAACGCCGTCAATATCTGAAGGTTTGCTGTTGGCATCCTGCATGGCTTTTTCAATAAGAGGAATAATTTTACGAACGTGATCGCGTGAGGCCAGTTCTGGAACGACACCACCGTAGTCGGCATGCAGCTTCACTTGGCTGTATAATTCGTGCGATAACAACCCTTTTTCGTCGTCGTACACGGCAATGCCTGTTTCGTCACACGATGTTTCTATTCCTAAAATCCGCATTAAGGCGACCCCTATTCACTACTTATAGATTTTCAAAGATCTGAAAATTATTACTGGCGATCTTGTGCGATCATCTTTATGATCTGCCCGCGATCGAATCCGACTCCACATCAAAACATATTCTTTGCGGTGGGTCGCTCACATCATATGGGCGCAGAGTTTACCTTTAAACCAGCATTCATGGAATGCTAACAAAGGGGTAATTGCAGTTTATTGACTATTTTTTGGCAATTCATCCTTTACTTTCTCTGTAGATATGATTAGAATTTCGCACCATTTTTAACCCGGGTGGCCTTTTTAGCGCACAATTTTACCCGGATTTACACAGTAAAAGTTTTGAGGTGAGTGTTTAATGCCTATCGTTAAAGTTAGAGAAAACGAGCCGTTTGATGTGGCGCTGCGTCGTTTTAAGCGTTCTTGTGAAAAAGCAGGTGTTCTTTCTGAAGTTCGTCGTCGTGAATTCTTCGAAAAGCCAACTTGGGAACGCAAGCGCAAGAAAGCTGCCGCTAAAAAGCGTCATCTTAAGAAGCTAGCTCGTGAAAACGCACGTCGCGTAAAACTCTACTAATATAGGGTTAAGTAACGAGTCTGAAAGGTGTTGCAATTGCAGCACCTTTCGCGTTTCTGGGCCTCTATTTTTTACTTCGCTTAATCAAATAAAAAACAGGAAGCATCATGGCACTAATTGATGATTTAAAAAATGCACAGAAAGACGCTATGCGCGCGAAAGATAAAGTACGTCTAGGTACTATTCGTATGGCGCTTGCTGCAATTAAACAAAAAGAAATCGACGAACAAATCACATTAGACGATAGCGCAATTCTTGCGGTATTGACCAAAATGGTAAAGCAGCGCCAAGACGCTGCCTCTCAGTTCGATGCTGCCAACCGTGATGATCTTGCAAGTAAAGAGCGCGAAGAAATCACGCATATTGAAGGTTTCTTGCCTAAGCCATTAACTGACGATGAGCTTAGTGCGCTTATTGATGAAACAATGGCCGCAACAGGTGCTAGCGGTATGCAAGACATGGGTAAAGTAATGGGCGCAATAAAGCCAAAAGTACAGGGCCGTACCGACATGGGCGCGCTAAGTGCTAAAATTAAGGCTCGCCTGAACGCATAAGCCCTAATGCAAAAAGTGTATAACGAAGGCGCAACACCCTAGTCATGCATTTATAATAGGTAAAAATGAGAACGCTGATTGGTTAGTCGTTCTCATTTTCAAACTTCCCTGTTACAGTACTGTTCGATTTACGTTTTTGACTCTCCCATGGCTGGAAAAATACCTCGCGATTTTATTGATGACTTACTTTCTCGTACCGACGTTGTAGAGATTGTAGACAGTCGTGTTAAGTTGAAAAAAGCTGGCAAGAACTATCAAGCATGCTGCCCTTTTCACAATGAAAAATCCCCTTCGTTTACCGTAAGCCAAGACAAGCAGTTTTATCATTGCTTTGGCTGTGGTGCTCACGGCAACGCTATTTCATTTATGATGGAATTCGACAGGCTTGAATTCGTTGAAGCCATTGAGGAACTAGCGCGCTATCACGGTTTAGAAGTTCCTCGTGAAAAAGGCAGTCGCCCTGCTATGAGCGAGGAGAAAAAACAACAGCAGCAAGACGACTACGCTGTAATGGAACAAGTAGCTCGTTTTTTCCAGCATCAGCTTCGTCAGAACAGCAACAGTAAAAAGGCCATCGACTATCTTAAAAATCGCGGTTTAAGCGGTGATATTGTTAAGCAATGGGAAATTGGTTACGCCCCTGATAGTTGGGATGCCTTATTAAAGACATTTGGCACCGACCCTGGACGTATTAAACAGCTAATTGATTTAAAGCTGGTGAACAAAAACGACCAAGGTCGCACCTATGACTTTTTCCGCGACCGAATTATGTTCCCCATCCGCGATAAGCGAGGACGCGTAGTTGGTTTTGGCGGACGCGTATTAGAAGACGGTGGTCCTAAATATTTAAACTCGCCTGAAACGCGTATTTTCCACAAAGGAAGCGAGCTTTTTGGTTTTTATTCTGCCCGGCAGCAAAACAGAAACCTAGATACGGTAGTGATTGTTGAAGGTTATATGGACGTGGTTGCGCTTAGCCAGTTCGACATCAATATTGCTACTGCCGCCCTAGGTACGGCCACTACCCCTGAACATATACAAATGCTAGTGCGCGCGACGTCACACATTGTATGCTGTTATGACGGAGACCGCGCTGGTCGCGAAGCCGCATGGCGTGCACTTGAAAATGCCCTGCCTTCGCTTAAAGATGGCGTGCGACTTTCGTTTTTATTTTTGCCTGACGGCGAAGACCCAGACACCATGGTACGCCAAGTTGGTAAAGATGCATTTATGGGTATGCTCGATACGGCAATGCCCTTGTCGCGATTTTTCTTTGAAAACCTATTGAAAACCCATAATGTGGGAACACCTGAGGGCAAAATAGCACTTAAAAAAGCTGCTATGCCGCTTATTGAAAGTACGTTGGGTGAAGATCAGAAACAAATGCTGCTTGAAGAGCTTGCCAAACACACTGGCGAATTCGATCGTTTCAAACTTCAACAAGATATATCTCGAGCAAACCAGGGCAGCAAACAAGCGTATTCACCTAATAGAACCCAGGTTAACAAGCCTAAGCTTTCGCCGCTGCGTATGCTAATTCGTCTGCTATTAGACCAACCTGCGTTGGCAAGCCAGTGCGAAGACGTACAAATTGGTATTTTCGCGGGAAGCAACGCCGCTGGCATGGACTTATTGCGCGATATTCACACTTATTGTTTAGCCAATCCTAATGCTAATACTGCGCAACTTGTTGAAAATTTCCGCAACCATCCCCACTCATCTACTATCGCGAAATTATTGTTACAAGAACACTTGGTAAAAGACGAGGATGCTGAACGTGTTTATAACGACAGCTTCGCTCGCTTACTTGATGGGCATTTCGATAGCCGAATAGAGACCTTAATTTCTCGTTCTAGGGTTCAGCCGCTGACAAAAGCGGAGAAAGAGGAACTGAACCTACTTATGAGGGAAAGACAAAAAAGCTGACCAACGGGTTAACCCTTTTTTGTTCACAAAATACTGGCTAAAAAATCGGCCGCCAATCTGGTCAAACAACCGTTGACTCTGCTATACTGGCTAATTCGCTGTAGGTAGACATGATTGCATTAGACAGCTCTAATATGAGCTTAGAGATGAAGGCTAATGTGAACAGCTTATGTAAACAAGAATGCAGCAACAAAAGTAGCAAAGATATAGCCGACTATAACGGGCAGAACCGAACCCGAGCCGATGTGAACCGCATATGCGTAGAATGAGAGCAGCGTGGCATCGAGCAACAAAACGGCCTTGATACAAAAGCAGTAATACAGCAAATAAGGGAACATGCCGCCGTGTGTGTTGTCTTTTTTAATGCAAACTAATTGAATGTGAGAAGTGTAGGTTATATGGCGCAAAGCAAGCAGTCTCAGATTAAACTCCTGATTGCAAAGGGTAAAGAGCAAGGTTACTTAACCTTTGCAGAAGTTAACGACCACCTGCCGCAAGACATTGTCGATTCTGATCAAATCGAAGACATAATCCGCATGATTAACGACATGGGAATTCAAGTTTCTGAATCAGCTCCTGATGCAGACGAACTTCTCATGCAAGAAGCAAATGCCGATGAAGATGCTGCTGAAGCTGCAGCACAGGCACTTGCTACTGTAGAAAGTGAAATTGGTCGCACAACTGACCCTGTTCGTATGTACATGCGTGAAATGGGAACGGTTGAACTTCTTACGCGTGAAGGCGAAATTGAAATCGCTAAGCGTATTGAAGACGGTATTAATCAGGTTCAGTGCTCTGTTGCTGAGTACCCAGAAGCCATCACTTATCTACTTGACCAATGGGACCTTTTTGAGGCTGAAGAAATTCGCCTAAGCGATATCATTTCAGGTTTTGTAGACCCGAATGACGACCAAGATTTAGCACCTACGGCCACGCACGTTGGTTCTGAGCTTTCAGAAGAAGAGCTTGACGACGAAGATGACGACGGTGATGACGACGACAGCGATGAAGATGAAGGCGGTGTTGATCCTGAACTAGCTCGTGAGCGCTTTGCTGAGCTACGTGAACAGTATCAAAAAACGCGCGCTGTTATCGAGAAGAAAGGTCGTGCTCACGCCGACTCTCGCGAGCAAATCACTGCGCTTAGTGACGTGTTTAAAGAGTTCCGCTTGGTACCTAAGCAATTCGACCGCATGGTAAGAAACATGCGTGAGATGATGGACAAGGTTCGCATCCAAGAACGTCTTGTTATGAAGTTCTGCGTTGTTAACGCAAAAATGCCGAAGAAAGACTTCATTAAAGCGTTCGCAGGCAACGAAACATCAACGGCATGGTTACATGAAGCAGTAAAATCTGGCGCGGCTTACGCAGCAGATTTAGCCATTAACCAAGAAGAAATTGAGCGTTGCATCAGCAAGATGAACCAAGTTGAACAAGAAACTGGTTTAGTTATTGCTGATATCAAAGACATTAACCGTCGCATGTCTATCGGTGAAGCGAAAGCACGCCGTGCGAAGAAAGAGATGGTAGAAGCTAACCTTCGTCTTGTAATTTCAATTGCGAAGAAGTACACAAACCGCGGCCTTCAATTCCTTGATCTTATTCAGGAAGGTAACATCGGCCTAATGAAGGCGGTAGATAAGTTTGAATACCGTCGTGGTTATAAGTTCTCTACCTATGCAACATGGTGGATCCGTCAGGCAATCACGCGTTCAATCGCGGACCAAGCCCGTACTATCCGTATACCAGTGCATATGATTGAGACTATTAACAAACTTAATCGTATCTCTCGTCAAATGCTTCAGGAAATGGGTCGTGAGCCTACACCTGAAGAATTGTCGGAACGCATGCTAATGCCAGAAGATAAGATCCGTAAAGTTCTGAAAATTGCAAAAGAGCCAATCTCGATGGAAACGCCTATCGGTGATGATGAAGATTCACATCTTGGTGACTTTATCGAGGACAGCACAATTATTCAGCCCCTCGATTCTGCAACTGGCGGTAGCTTGAAAGACGCTACTCAAGAAGTTCTAGCAGGCCTAACAGCACGTGAAGCGAAAGTACTGCGTATGCGTTTCGGTATTGATATGAACACCGACCACACGCTAGAAGAGGTAGGTAAGCAGTTTGATGTAACGCGTGAGCGTATTCGTCAGATTGAAGCAAAAGCGCTTCGTAAGCTTCGCCACCCTAGCCGTTCAGAGCAGCTTCGCAGCTTCTTGGACGAATAGTAAAAAGTAATACTTCGAATAAAAATCCCCGGCCTTGGCTGGGGATTTTTTTATGCCTACGCTTTATCCAAGATAATGCTTTACACACCCGCACGTAATTAGAAGGTTCCTCAGCGGTAACTAAGCGTTTTCTAAATACCCTTAGACACAAAAAAGCCTCCGAATGGAGGCTTCATAATGATAGACGTTATGCTTGCTGCCTACGGCTTACACTCTAAATTGTTTTGCAATTGACTCTAGGTGTTGCGCTAAATCTGCAAGTTCATTACACATGCTACCTAGTTCACCTGAGCGGCTTGCAGTTTGCTCTGTACGCTCATGAATTTCATCTACGTGGCGTACAATATCAACAGCAACCGTACGTTGGTCTTCGGTGTTATGTGCAATTTGCTCGTTCATCTGATTAATGCGGCCGATAGTGCTAGTAATAGTTTCTAGGCTGCTACCGGCTTTATTGGCAGTCTCAACACTGCTTGTTGCCTGTTCAGTACCACGAGCCATTACTTCTACCGCAGAATGGGCTGCATTTTGTAGCTGCTCGATGGTGCTTTGAATTTCTTCAGTAGACTGCTGTGTACGTGAAGCTAGCGTTCGTACCTCATCAGCAACAACCGCGAAGCCTCTGCCTTGTTCACCGGCACGTGCAGCCTCGATCGCCGCGTTAAGTGCAAGAAGGTTAGTTTGCTCAGCAATACCTTTAATAACATCAAGCACAGAGCCAACTTTGTTTGAATCTGACTCGAGACGTGCAATTACGTCGGCGGTCTCACGCACGTTCTCAGCAAGCTGCTGAATGCTGGTTACCGTCTGCTGTACAATTTGACGGCCTTCACTTGCCGCAGACGTCGCTTCATTAGCATCGCTCGCTGCCTGAGCTGCACTGTGTGCCACGCCGTCTACCGAGCCACTCATGGTATCAACCGCTTTTTTCGCATTGGTCGCTGATTTCTGCTGAACGTCGATAGTACGCTGCGTTTCTTCCGTTACACCGCGAAGATTTTGCGCTAAGTTAGACAAGGGCAGGCTAGCTTCAACAACGTCTTTTACAACGCCTTGTAACTTATCCATAAATTGGTTGAACCAATAAACAAGCTCACCAATTTCGTCTTCACTTTTCGTTTCAATACGTACCGTTAGGTCGCCGTTTTCTTGGGCAATGTCCTTTAACGAGCGAACAACATCGTCAATGCTTTGCTTGATGCCGCGTACAATCGGTACAGCAGTAGCAAATAATAAAATGGTTACTGCGATAGTAAGAATTACACCCGTGCTAATAAGCGAGGTATTTGCTGAATCCGTATTTTTGAATGCTTTTTCAAATGCAGCTTGCTGTGCGTCTCTGAAGCGTGTCATCGAGGCAATAACGCCGTCGTATGAGCCATTCATTTGTGACGACAACTCGCCAAGGCGGCTAAAATCAGCGGTTCCGTTAACCATTGACTGCGACACATCAAACGCAACTTTAAAGTAATCTTCAAAACCTGAAGAAATGCGCGAGATCTCAGATCGAAAATCTGGGCTTATGGATGAAATTTGATTAAGGCCTGTTTCCACTTCAGCAGCTAGGTCTTGTGCAACTGCTAGTGTGTCTTGATCACCTGTTGTTACCGCGCTTGAAAGTGTGTCTCGCACTTTCTGCATATCAACAAGCGTTGAAGCGGATAGCTGTAGCGCTGGGAACTGTACCTTTTGTACCTTTTCAAGCGTAGCGCCGTTATTTAGCGCCGTGTATACGGTGATAAGCAAAAATATGATAAAGCTTAACGCCGCTATTCCCGGAATTAGAAATATCTTTGTCGCTATGGGCATTTTCTTCAGGAAATTCATCAGCTATCTCACTGTTTTATTATTTACATCTACTTTCAGGCTAACCCGAAAATACCTCTTGTTCTATTATATCTTCTTATTTACGAAAAACTTTAATCTAAATTAAAAGGGTCGCGCTTTACACAAGCGCGACCCTATTTTCACTACTTAGAACGTGTAGTTCGCACCTACTTTCAGTAGGGTCGCATCATTTGCATCGTTCAGGTCGTCAGAATACCAAGTAACGTCGACTTTAAGAGCAAAACCTGGCTCAACGTCGTAACGAAGACCCGCAGTAACAGCCGAAACATCAAGTTCTTGCTGCGCTGCAATACCACCCGCGGCTTGCACTAAACCTGCATATGTTGCATCAGTTACTGCATCACCCGTCATAATTGTTGATGGAAGACCAGCAACAAGCGCTAGTTGGTTTGCATTATCAGCCTCTTCTACTTCATAAGTAATGTGTGGCGTGAACTTGCCAAGACGTAGGCCTGCGGTGATGTAATACGCTTTGTTATCAGCAATAATAGAACCATCTACTTCAGTTTGTGTAAATTCTGCACCTACAAACCAGTCGTACTTGTCGATATCTACCGCTACTTCAAAGAAGGTTCCTGTATCTTCATTTACGCTAAAGCCTTCAGCCGCGGCGCCTGCTGTTGGAACAAACGGGGCGAATTGGCCTAAACCAGCAACAAAACCATCAAACTCTGGGTTCTGAGCGCTTGTTTTACCACGTGCAATAAGCGAGCGAACGCTAAACCAATCACGAGTGGCTTCTACAGACACTGCAAGTACGTTTTCAAGCTCAAGTAGCGCAGGTGTGCCTGAAATTGTTGTGTTAGTTTCAACACGACCCGCAGTAAACTGTGCACCGTATTCCCAATCGCCAGCGTAATTTGAATAATCAACACGCACACCATCAATGTTGTTAAAGTCGATGCCATATACCGCATCAGGTGGTGTTAGCCAGTGGTACGAATAACCAACATCAAGCGATGCAGAATATTTAAATAACGGCATACGTAGGCGGCCAGCACTGATGTTTGTATTGTTGCTTAGCGAATAGGTCATGTAAGCCCATTCAAAGTCTGCGTCGTAATCGTCGCGACCACGTCCAACTACCTGCGCCGTTGCAGATAACTTATCGCTAACTTCGCCACGTACTTGCAAGCCAAATACGCTTGCAGGATCGAAGCTGAAATCATCGTCATAGTCGTAAACAGTCTCGCCATCGCTCAGCGTCATACCGCCAATAAGGTTCGCGAAACCATTAATCTGTACGTCTGCCATTGCAGGTGCCGCCAAAAGGCCAGCCATAGATAACATAGCTAATTTGGTTTTCATGTGTGTTCCTTTAAATCTTTATTTGTCGGTAAACTAAAACGTAGCAACTACACGAACGCTGTCGTTTACTGCACTTGCATCTACATAGCCAATTGCACCCGCGTTTGCCGCTACGGCTGCAACAACGTCTGCATCGCTCGACAGTGCTTTAGGAGGCTGACCCTTACCAGTGAATACAAGCTTCGACCAAAACGCAGTTAGCTGTGCCGCTGTCTTGTTCAACACTTTGCCGTTGAATTCATCTGTTGCCGCTGCACCCTCGTCAAGCGCGATTGGCTCTGCTTGCGTACCGCTTGGGAATGCTTTCGCTTTATTAAGGAATAGACGGCTGATGCTATCTTTGTCGAGGGCGTCACCGTTACTTGGATTAACGATAACTGCTACTTCAGCAAAAGCCACGTTGCAGCATAGGCTTGCTGCAAGTATCCATTTCTTCATGATGTGTCCTCTAAACTCTACTATTAGGTTTCATGCTCTTTTGCTTATCAACTGCTACTCTTCGTAGGCAAGGTGTTAAGCGTTGCGATATCTTTTATGCTAATTATCAGACAACGAAGTAAGTATTAGTCACAAAAGCCATATTCGCCAATTTGAGCATTAAGTTTTTACTGTTTAAAAATTAATAACTTATACAAGCGTTTGAAATTGGGCGCAGTTTAGAGGAAGGGCAAGTTTATTCAACTATACAATTGTCTAATCAATACGTTTCAACGTATTAACTTGCCATTTTTAGGTGACTAATTGCTAGCCAGAAGAAAAATAAGCTTTATATATCAAATATATAAAAACACATACCTATATATAAAAACGAATACCTAATAATATTGGAGTATAGTATCAAATACCTGAATGCTTATTATTTATTCGCCGTAGCGCAGCATGCCTGCACAAAAAGCAGGCAAACACAGTGTGTTGGCCCGCTCAAGTAAACTATTCACCTTTCTTGTAAGGTATATCTTTTTCAAGTTTTTCTATTTCTTGCGTTCGCATAAGTGGCGAGCCTGTGTTTCTGGCCATCCAACTGTAAGCAGTAGGCACAACATACAGCGTCATAAATGCAGACAACAACACACCGGAGAAAATTACCATACCAATAACCATACGGCTTTCAGCGCCAGGGCCTGAAGCCAACACGAGTGGCAGTGAACTAAATACCGTAGTAAAACCTGTCATCACTATAGGGCGTAGGCGCTGCGCTGCGGCGCGTTTAAGCGCCTGCTCAAACTCCATTCCTGCATCGCGAAGCTGATTAGCAAATTCAACAATAAGAATACCGTTCTTAGCCGCAAGACCAATGAGCATAACTAGGCCTATTTGACTGTAGATGTTGATGGTCATATCTGAGAAGAAGAGCCCAATATAAGCGCCCACAAGGGCCAATGGAACGGTTAGCATGATAACCAATGGATGCACCCAACTTTCAAACTGTGCAGCCAATATAAGGTAGGTCACTGCTAACGCCAAAAGGAACACATAGACAAACGAATTACCGGCTTCGTTATACAGCTGAGACTCGCCCTTGTAGTCTATCGATACGTTATCTGGTAATTCCGTTCGAACAATATCTTCAAGGTACGCTAATGCCTCGCCCAGTGTGTAGCCATCGGCTAAATTGGCAGAAATAGTAACCGCACGCATACGGTTGTATCTGTTTAATCGTGATGACGTAGCCTGCTCTGCAAAAGTAAGTAAGTTATCCATAGGAATAAGCTCACCGGTACGCGAAGAACGCACATAGAGGTTTTCTATACTGTTGGGGCTTCTAAAGTCATCTTCGATACCTTCAATAATAACGTCGTACTCTTCACCTCTGTCTAGGAAGGTAGATACTCTGCGCTGCCCTAACATCACCTCAAGTGTTCCGCCAATGTCACTTATTGAAACACCGAGGTCCGCCGCTCGGTCGCGATTAATGTTCACCAATAATTGAGGAGATGTTTCTTTGTAATCTGAATCAAGGCGAATGAGATTGCTATTTTCACTGGCTTTCTCGAGCACAGTATCTCGCCACGCAACCAAGTTTTCATAGGTATCACCCTGCAATACAAACTGAACAGGACGTCCAAAACCACCGCCTGACACACCACTTCGCATAATGGCGAATGCACGAACATCAGGCACGGTATTAAGCTTTGCGCTTATTTCGTCCATGAGCTCAAAGGTGGAAAAGTCTCGCTCATCCCAATCTGCTGAACCTACAATAGCAATACCTGCATTGCCGCCAAACCCCGGAGTGCGCACCAAAAGACGGTTTATTTTTCCGTTCTCACGATAAGGCATAAGTACGTCTTCAATTTGCTTGAGGTTTGACGCATTGCTTTCAAAGCTGGCACCTTCTTGGGCATTCATCAAAATAAAGAAGTTACCTCTATCTTCTTTAGGTACAAACTCACTCGGGACACGTTCAGAAAGCTGCACTAAAGCAACTACCGCTACAACTAGCATAATTACCATAAGTAATGGCTGATGAAGGGTTTTGCCTAAGCTGTTGAAATAGCTGTTTTCAAGCGCACTAAACTGCTTATCCATCCAGTTGCCAAAACCCGATGAACGCTCGCGTTTTTTCAGAATTTTAGATGCCATCATGGGTGATAGGGTAAGTGCTGTGAAACTTGAAAATGCCACAGCAGCAGCAATAGCTAGCGCAAATTCAGTAAATAGCCTACCAATATTCCCCTCTAAAAATACCAAGGGTACAAATACGGAAATAAGGACTAACGTGGTAGCAATAACAGCAAAACCGACTTCTCGTGCGCCGCGATAGGCTGCAAGTATTGGTGGCTCACCCATTTCAATTCGACGATAGATGTTTTCTAGCACAACAATGGCGTCATCTACCACCAAACCTATGGCAAGCACCATGGCCAACAACGTCAGCAAATTAATTGAAAAGCCCAGTGCGTACATTACGATAAACGCGGCAATAATAGATACCGGTACGGTCACAGCAGGGATAAAGGTGGCGCGTACATTGCCCAAAAACAGGTAGATAACTATTACAACCATCATCATCGCGATGGCAAGCGTTTGATAAACCTCATCAATGGATGCTTCGATAAACACGCTTGAATCGTAACTAGGTACAATAAAGATATTGTCGGGTAACGACTCTTCTATGCGAGTAATTTGCTCTTTTGCGGCCCGAGCTACGTCTAGCGTATTTGCTTTTGATTGCTTGATAATACCCAAACCAATCATGTTTACGCCGTCACCGCGAAACTCGGTTTCATCGTCTTCAGCGGTTAGCTCTACGTTGGCAATCTCTCCCAAGCGCACTAAATAACCGTCACTCCCCACCGCTACAGTAAGCGCAGCAAAGTCGTCTGGTGTTAAGAACGTTCTGGCAACGCGCACTTCAAAATTACGGTCAACCGATTCTACTTCGCCGGCTGGTAACTCAACGTTTTCAGCGCGAATGACTTGCTCTACGTCACTAACAGTAATACCACGAGCAGCCATTGCATTGCGGTCTAAAAACACCTTCATGGCATAACGACGGCCACCGCCAATTTGCACACGCGCTACACCATCAACAATAGATAGCCTGTCTACTAAAAAGCGTTCTGCGTAGTCGGTAAGTTCCATGGTATTTAAATTTGTACTTCTTAGGTTGTACCACACCACTGCGCTTTCATCAGAATTCGCCTTTGACACTTCGGGCGGATCGGCCTGGTCAGGCAAATTATTTAACGCGCGACTTACCCGCTCGCGCACATCGTTCGCTGCTGCATCGATATCGCGGGAAAGCTTAAATTCAATGGTAATGTCCGAACGTCCGTTTCTCGACGTCGACGTGACATTTTTTATGCCTTCAATACCTGAAATACGATCTTCAAGTAATTGGGTTATACGTGTTTCAACAATGTTTGCAGATGCGCCAGTGTAAGTGGTAGATACCGACACAATAGGCGGGTCAATGTCGGGATATTCACGCAGTGACAACATCGACACTGCCACAATGCCGAAAATAATAAGAATAAGGTTGATTACCGTAGCAAAGACTGGGCGCTTAACCGATACGTCAGACAATAGCATGATGTGCGCTCCTATCGATTTAAGACGTTAACGGGCGACTGGTCACGAACGCGAAGCGTACCTTCTGTGATCACCTCATCGCCTATGCTAACCCCTTCAATGATTTGTACGAAGCCTGGACGACGCTCACCAATCACCACCTCTTGCTGATGTGCAACATCGTCTTTAACCACATAAACAAACTGCTTATCTTCTACAGGTACTAGGGCTTTTTCTGGCAGTACCAGTGTATTAAGCACGCGTTTTTCTACAACCACAGTAAGCAGCATGCCTGGACGTAAACGGCTGTCTTTATTTTGAATAGTAGCGCGCACACGAATAGCACGACTAACAGGGTCTAAACGGGTGTCTATATTCGTAATTTCGCCTTCAAATGCTTCGCCAGGATAGGCGACAGACGCAGCAGATAATCGCTGTCCTTTAGCAACGCTTCCAAGATGGTTTTCAGCTATGCTGAAGTCAACCTTTACTACGCTTATATCATCAAGCGTTGAAATGGTTGTGCCCGGCTGAACCAATGAGCCGATACTAATTTCACGATTACCTAACAGGCCGCTAAACGGTGCGCGAATTTGAAGGTCATTAAGCTGCGCAATGGCGATATCTAACTGCGCTTCAAGTGCTTTAACTCGAGCTTGTTGCTCATCTAATAACTGCTCAGAGGTAGCATTAGACTGGCGCAGGTCAGCAATACGCGTGAACTGGCGTTTTGCCTCGTCGATATTGGCTTTCAGCTCTTCCACGCGAGCGCGCTCTTCAGTGTTATTTAATTGAACAAGTAGCTCACCTTCCATTGCTTTATCGCCATCTTCAAAGTTGATAGCTTTTACTGTTTCGGTAACTTGCGCGGTAATATTTACCGACTCGTTAGCAACGGCAGTGCCTAGCGACTCTATGGTAATAGGTAAAGTTTGCGTTTCGGCAATTGCAGTTTTCACCGGCGTTGCGCGCGGGCCTCGTTGTCCTGAAGCTTGCTCGTTTGGCAGGTTTAAATACACCACTACGGCTGCAAGAAGTACAACACCGATTAAAAGTGGAGACACTGAAATACGTGAAGACATAACCTTTCCTATAGGTAAAATGCTGCTCGACTGTTAAGCCAAGCAGTTGACATGAAAATTTCCCTTGAGAGTGTTTCATCAAGCGGTTAACTTACATGCTGTGTTGTTATTTTTTACTTACGTTGTGCAAAGCCCATTTTGAGCACGACGGTTTCGCACGTCTTTGTTACGAGTATTTTACCCAATTCGATGTCATTCTTATTTCGCTTATCAGTAATTTTCGCGGTTTTAACGTTTTTCGGCTGCTCAGAATCTATTCCAAACGAGCCCGCTTGCCGTATGCATGAAAACTTATCTAAAGTGCATCTCGATTCATCCGACGATACTTTCAAAGCCGCAGCCTGCGTTATTAAAACCAATAACCGTGTACTGCTTATTCGCCATCGCTTATCTGGAAAACTAGACTTTCCCGGTGGTGGGCGTATTGATGGCGTTTCTGCGGCCTGCACGGCGCATAGAGAAACATGGGAAGAAACGGGGTTTAACGTTGAAGTACAGCAGTTTCTTGGACAAAGTAGCAATGGCTTACTACTTTTTGGGTGTTATACCGACGCAGGGCTAGACGTATTACCAGAAGTATTCGACGCACCTGCTTGGGCTACCGTTGAGGTGACAGCACTAGAAAAAGCAGACCCATTTTTACTCACCCATGATGATTTACGCTTTGCAGATGACTTGGTTGTACTTCGAGATGCATACACAGCATATTCGGTAAAATAGCGTGGTTATAAAAACCGAGTAATAGCCACACGCTCTAGCTAATAACAATCTGTACTGACAAAGCGTTGTTCATTTCAAAGCGTATTGGTAAATTGTGCGCTTACATCTTTTAGGAGAACGAGCTTGTTTTCACTGCCCACCTTAAGCCTTAAAGGCAAAGTGTCTGATGAAGAGTGGCAAACCCGAGTAGACCTTGCGGCCTGCTACCGCCTTGTGGCAGATATGCGCTGGGGCGACCTTATTTACACCCATATATCGGCAAAAGTGCCTGGCACCGACCATTATTTGGTTAATGCATTTGGCCTAACCTTCGATGAAGTAACTGCGTCTAACTTAGTTAAAGTAGACTTGGCGGGCAACATTCTTGATGACACCCCTTATGGTATAAACCCTGCTGGTTTTACCATACACAGTGCTATTCACGAAGTTCGTCACGACGCCCAATGCGTCATCCACCTGCATACGCTTGCCACCATTTCGGTGGCGTCGGTAAAAGGCGGCTTAAGGCCGTGGAGCCAGTACTCTATGTTTTCTTTACCTTCACTTTCTTATCACAAGTATGAAGGCTTAGCCGTAGATGATGGCGAAAAACAGCGCCTACAAAATGACTTAGGTGACACCAACCACATGCTGCTACCTAATCATGGTGGCCTTACAGTAGGCCCTACCGTTGGAGACGCATTTATGCGCTTCTACGATTTACAGCGCGCGTGTGAAATACAGCTAGCGCTAATGCAGTCGAATGAAGACATTATTGAGATCCCTCAACCTATTATCGACGGTATATACGAACAAGCCAAAGTGGTACACAGCGGCGAAACCGGCGGGCAAAAAGCATGGCCAGCCATGCTACGTAAAGCCTACAAGCTTGACCCGAGTTTTTGCGAATAACCCTTACCTTAACGGAATAACATCAACACAATGAAAGTCACAAAAGTAGAAATTTTTGATATTGAATGCCCTAAACGCCCGCAGTGGAACCCGGTTTTTGTGCGTGTTTACACCGATGAAGGGTTAACGGGTGTGGGCGAAGCCGGCTTGGCCTACGACTGGGGTCACAGTGCTGCTGCGCATATGATTAAAGAAATTGCTGAAGCAATGCTAATTGGTTTTAACCCGTTTCACACCGAGTTATTGTGGTCGCGTATGCTGCGAGAAGGCTTTTGGGGCTTAGGCGGCGGCCCAGTTATTTATGCAGCAATGAGCGCTATTGATACTGCACTTTGGGATATCAAGGGTAAAGCATTGGGCCTACCCGTATACGAACTATTGGGTGGCAAAACAAACGGTAAATTACGCAGCTATGCAAGCCAGTTACAGTTTGACTGGGATAAAGAAGTTACCAAACTGAATGACCCTGCCGACTATGCGCGTGCTACTGAAAAAGCGTTAAAAGATGGCTACGATGCCGTAAAAGTAGACCCTATTGTTTACGACAAAGACGGCAATACCCATTTCGATAGAACCAAGCTTTTTACTAAACCAGAGCTAAAACTATTTAAAGCACGTCTTCAAGCCATTCGAGACACCATGGGTGAAGATGGCGATATCATCTTTGAATGCCATAGCTTACTTGGCGCTTCTACGGCTATTCAACTGGGCGACATTGTAGAAGAAATTGGCTGCTTGTATTACGAAGAGCCGGTTAATTACCTGAACTCGAAGCTGCATGACAAGGTGGCGAAGAACGTGAGAGTTCCTATTGCTGGCGGCGAGCGTTTATATCACCGCTGGGATGTTCGCCCTTACCTTGAAGACCAATCGCTTGACGTACTTCAGCCCGACGTTGGCTTATGCGGCGGTTTTACTGAAGCGAAAAAAGTGTGTGACTACGCTGATATTTACGATGTGCGTATTCAGGCTCACGTGTGTGGCGGCCCGGTAGCAACGGCGGCTAGCTTGCACTTAGAGACGGCTATTCCTAACTTTTTAATTCACGAGCATCACACTTACGCCATTAAAGATTGGAACCGCGAACTTTGTCTTCAAGACCCACAGCCTGTAAATGGCTTTATTGAAGCGCCAGATACCCCTGGAATTGGCATAGAGCTTAACGATGAAGTGGTGTATCGCTCACCGAACATGACTGTGACGTCGTTAAAATAATAGCGTTACTAGAGCGCAACATCGAAAAAGGGTTAACGTTTTACAGTTAACCCTTTTTTATTGCAAAACGAGCTCGCTATAAGACGTGCTATTTGCAAGACGCATAGTTTTGAAGGCGGTACCATTTATTCGCGTTGTCTGTAAGCCACGCTTTTTGTAGCGCACTGTCATATCGCTCCGCCATATGTTTGAACCCATTCCACAACGCAATATATGGCAAACGCCATAGCGATAGTGGGTAGTTACTTGCAAACATAACATTTTGCCCTGACGCTGCGTCTACTAACGCGTTGAACACCGAGTTTGCACGCTGCCAATGCCAGTTTCTGTCTTGCATTTCAAGGCCAGAGAACTTGAACGCCACTTGGCCGGTGTTCGACAGTAACTGAATATGCTGCTGCCAATTTTGGAACGCTCTACTGGCCATATCTAACGGCGCGATGGCTGTATGGTTAACAATAACCTTTAATGCAGGGTTACTCTCAACAACGCGCAATAACGCGCTTACTGCCTGAGCGTTTGATACATCAAACTGCGCGTCAAACGACAGTTCTTGTTCACTTAAATACGCCAAACTATGACGCGTTTTTGGCGAACGAAGAATGTCGTAGGCATCGTCATCAAGAATATGCCTTGCTCCCACTACAGCGCTGTAGCGTGCTAGTTTACTAATATGCTGTATGGCCGAGTTTGCAGTTACATTTATACACGCCACACTTTTAAAAGGCATAGTGCAGTGCTGTGTTAAAAACTCTACTTCGCGCCAAGGTCTTTCGTTATCAAAACCGGCTTCAATATGCACAAAGCTGCCTAACTTATTGTGTGATGCCAGTCTTAACTGCGTCTCTGTTCTAGAGCTGGCAATTTGGCTTTTATCAGGCCAGTAAGGTGGGTTGCTAGGCTTTAGCCAATCGTAACGCCCTTTATCTAGCGCAAACAAATGAATATGAGGGTCTACCCATTCATCACGAGGTTCAACCGCACTACCAGTTATGGTCATTGCGCAGTGTACCCACCATCGACAGCGTGCAGGCTACCTGTAATAAACGATGTTTTTTCGCTGCATAAGAAATAGGTTAACTCGGCAACATCTTCAGGCTGACCCAGTCTACCAATGGGCTGTGCAGCGGCTTCCTCTTTCACCACTTCACTCTTGTTTGCTCCTGAAGCCGCAACGTATTTATCAATGGCGTTGTGAAACAAAGGCGTTTCAATGGTACCGGGGCACACCGCGTTCACCCGAATGTTGAAAGGGGCATAATCTAAGGCCGTGGTTTTTGCTACCGACGCCAGCGCCGACTTCGTTAGCCCGTATGCAAATGAATTTCGCTTGCCCACAAAAGACTGATCTGACCCCATTACTACAATGGCACCAGCCCCCTGCTTTTTCATTACTGGTAACGTGGCTTTTATAGCACCGTAGGCACCTTTAACATTAAGGTTAAATATTTTATCAAGCAGTGCTTCATCGGTATCTTCAATGGTTGCCGACACATGCATGCCTGCATTGCACACCAAGGCATCTATACGACCGTACGTTGCAGCAACCTGCTCTACTGCGCTTGCTACATTGGCGACAACGCTTACGTCGCAGTGAATCCACTCACTATTTAACGGCGCGGTTTCAAAGTCGCGAATATCTAGGTTAACTACCTTGTAGCCGTTGCTTGAAAATACGTTGCACACGGCTAAGCCAATACCCAGACTTCCGCCGGTTACTACACACACAGGACGCTGTTCTGTCATATCACACATTACTTGTCGGTTACGTTTGTTTTCTAATGGCTAAGCATGCCAAGGCACAGCAGAAAAGCAAGCAAGATATGTTTTGGTGCGGGTTTACTCTTTATGGCCAACCTATGTGCTACCGATTTCCCCCGCCACATAAACCAAATTTATTATTAACTTTCCTTTAACGGGCTACTCTGACTATGCTTTTTATGACTATAATAGGCAAAATTAAAACACTTGTTTGAAAAAGGAGTCATCCATGCCTCTGTACCATGCCCCAACAGCTGATTTTCAGTTCCTTCTGAAAGACTGGCTTGGACTTGATGCGCACTACGAAAAGCTAGGTATTAGCGATTTCGACAGTGATTTGGCCAATGAAATTATTTCCCAAGGCGCGAAGTTCGCACTTGATGTTGTTGCTCCTCTTAACCGTGAAGGTGACGAAGAAGGCTGTAAACTAGAAAACGGCAAAGTGACGACCCCTAAAGGCTTCGCTGAAGCATACCAAGAGTATGTGGCCAATGGCTGGAATGCGATGCTAGGTACTGCAGAGTACGACGGCCAAGACCTACCGTATACCATGGCAGTCCCGGTGCATGAAATGCTAAATGCGGCGAATTTAAGCTGGCGATTAACCACCATGCTTACCGAAAGTGCCACGCTAGCTGTGACTAAGCACGCCAGCAAAGAGCTGAAAGATATCTACCTTGCTAAGCTAATTAGCGGCGAGTGGACAGGTACTATGAACCTGACAGAGCCACACGCGGGCACCGACCTTAGCTTGCTTAACACCAAGGCTGAGCCGCAAGGCGACGGCAGTTATAAAATTACGGGTAACAAAATCTTTATTACCGCCGGCGATCATGATTGGAGTGAGAACGTTATTCACCTTGTACTGGCGCGTCTTCCTGATGCACCGAAAGGCGTAAAAGGCATCAGCTTGTTCCTTGTACCTAAATTCCTACCAGACGCTAACAACGCACCAGGCGAAGCAAACAGCTTATCTGTGGGTAGCATTGAGCACAAAATGGGGATTAAAGCTAGCCCAACCTGTGTAATGAACTTCGATGATGCTACTGGCTGGTTAGTAGGTGAAGAAAACCAAGGTTTGGCGTGCATGTTTACTATGATGAACGACGCGCGCTTCCAAGTTGGTATGCAAGGCCTAGGTGCAGCTGAAGCGTCTTATCAAGGTGCGCTTACTTATGCACGCGAGCGTGTTCAGTCACGTGCACCTCAAGGTATTCAAAACCCTGAAGGCAAAGCTGACCCTATTGTATTCCAACCCGATGTTGCACGTATGCTGCTAACGCAGAAATCGTTAATTGAAGGCTGTCGTGCGCTATCGCTACTTTATGCGAAGTTTATGGACGTGGAAAAGCTAAGCGATGGTGAAGAAAAAGAAAATGCCGACAAAGTTCTGCAGTTCTTAACGCCAGTTTGTAAGGCATTCATGACCGATATGGGCCTAGAGACTACCAGCATTGGTGTTCAGGTATTTGGCGGTCACGGCTTCATTCGCGAATGGGGCATGGAGCAATTAATGCGTGATGTGCGTATTGCTATGCTTTATGAAGGCACTAACGGTATTCAAGCACTTGATCTAATTGGCCGTAAGCTAACGCGCGACGGCGGTCAAATGATGGAAGCAACGTACAATGCATTTGGTACTTTAGTTGCTGACATTCAAAACGCAGAAGACAAAGCGCTTGCCCAAGGCATTCTAGACGACTGGCGTGCATCGGCATCGGACTGCTTGGGCATGGATCCAACTACAGCAGCATCGGCTGCCTGTGACTTCCTTAACTACACTGCATACTCGCTAATTGGGGTATTGTGGTACAGCATGGCCGACACGGCAGCGCGCGGCGACAATGCAGTACTTGCTGCGTCGAAGAAGAAGACACGTGATTTCTACATTGAACGTCTGCTACCTCGTCGCGATGCACACAAAGCAGCGTACCTAGCGGGTCCTGACAGCACACTTGCCATTGCTGGCAGTGAGTTCGATTACCTGTAAGCGTAAGTAGATAGTCCTGCCAAATAAGCAGAGCTTTCGTCCCATCGTAGATACAAAAAGGCCGCCTAATTCGTCAAGAATTGGCGGCCTTTTCTTTTGCATTTATACATTTATATCGGGCTTATATTAGCGCAGGAACAATAGCCGGTAAGAGGCCAGTTCGCTACTCTTCGTTTGCAGCCACGTTTGTCGTAAACGTATCGTTAAACCAGTCTTCTAACATGATTTTTTCGTAGCTCAGCGTGTCTCCGCGATTTTGGCGAATATTCGACTCCATAAAATTCATGTCTTTCAGCTGCACTTCTTCAGCACTTGAGATCACAGCGCCTTGCTCATCTGACAAGGTGTAGCTAAACGTCATTCTGGGAATATCTACACGTTGAATAACGCGTACATCGTTGGCCGCACCTACGCCAAACCCCACAAATTGACTTGGCCAAACCTGGCCTGCTAAATCCACGTTCGTTACCGTCATCGTTAACTTTTGTGACTCAGGCAACTTCGATGCAAGTTCAACAATATGCTCTTCCAATGCCGCTAGGGTACGTTCGCGAAATCGCTTTCTCGATTCATTGGCAGGACGTACATCGGTATACTTCTCTGCATTTTCCCATGTTACTTTCACTTCAGCCGCAGACACCGGCGAACTAGCGAAAAGCAGCGGTAGCGCCACCGCACTTCCTAACAAGGAACATAGAATGATTTTATTCACGTTGAAACTCCTACATAACCGCTACAGGTAAACAGCACTTGTTGATCTTTCGGTTACAACGCCCCATTGCTAGCTAGCAATAACTAATTAGGCGATTGCAAAACCGACGACTGCTTTATAATTAGGCACAACTGTGCCCTTTTAGTTCCCGTAAAATTTGGGTTTATATCGTCGCCGTCACAATACACGCCACTGAAACGACGAAGACTTGCTTTATCTACGGTTATTTCCTGTAAATAGGTTTGTTGGTAGGGTTTAAGCGGGCCAATTTGCATTACCACGTTTTCTCTAAACGCTTCTAATTCGTTGCGTTCGGGCATAGTAGCCATTTCTGCAAGCCAATCAGAAATAGAGTTTTGCACATCTTCAAATAAATATTGTGCAAAAGGCGAGCGCAGTACCAGTACCAAAAGAACAATTTCAGCAGCAATAACAAAAAAACGTAACATGACTTCTCAGCCTACTTCTACAGTTGTATACAACGTTTAACAGCACTTATTCAACATAGATATTTGGTTGACAATAAGCACTGTAACTCGTTCAGTTCCATTAAACGTTAGTGAGTATATACATACATTTATAGGTCATAAATAGCGCTATCTATACGCCAGTATATATGCCTGCATATATGTTTAAATCACATCATCAGCATTACCGCGTTGCTATAAACAACGTGCGCCTTACTACTATCATCTTTTGCATTCACTCAATATTTGAGTGTTGGCTTTCCTTTACTATAAATTGTTCATTTGCTGTACGAAAGTACTATCGAAATAATGTTACAGGCCTTCTACCTTAGCCTTGTTAAACAATTGTTAACAAGCAAAGGTTGAAGAAAATGAAAATTATAAAAATGATAGTTCTGTTATTAATTTCGTCGGTTGTAGCTAATTATGCTAACGCGTGTAAAGACGCTGTCGTATTAGTACACGGGAACAGTGCGTCACCATCAAGTTGGAATAACACGGTTAGTGAATTATACCGTCGAGGCTACTCGTCAAGCGACTTGTTCTTGCCGAACTGGGGCTCAAAGACATGTGCTGCATGCAATAACCACAGCGGTTCAGAGGAAACACCGGTGAGGAATGCGATTATTGATGCAGTAAACGCATCGTGCACAGGGCGTATTGATGTTATCGCGCACTCGATGGGTGTTACCTTATCTATTCAACAAATAGATAAACTAGCAGCATCAGGTTTTGTGGATAGCTTCGTAGGCATAGCAGGCGCAACAAAAGGCCTGCGCACATGTGGCATGTACCCGTTTAACGTGTGGTCAAGTACGTGCGGACGAGACGGCCTTTCTATTTCAAGCCCATTTTTAGACAGCATTGCCAACGTGCCTATTGGTCGAAACGTGTATTCCATTAAAAGCAATATTGATCAAATTGTGTGCGCAACTGGCGTATGTACAGTTAACGGCGTTCATAGCAGCAGAATAGACGGTGAAGACGCGTCATATACTTATGTTTTAGGTCATTTCGGTCTTCAAACAGACACTGCTGTACAGCAAGTAAACCTTATTCAATAGCGACAGTTTGACCTAATGCTCGATTAAGGTCAGTGGTTAAATGGCCTTAATTGAACTTAGAACTAAACTTTCATAAAATCACAGACTCAAACTTTCTGAACTTTCAGTATTGACTGAAACATAAAAAAAATGGATCATTCACGCCACTATTGATCTACATTAAAGATGATGTAGCACATGCTGTTATACTCAACGTAGCAGTAGATGTTGTTAGCGAAGGTGTAACTATGAATGACCAAATACCGGTAAAAAATGTCACTCCGGTAAAAGTGCATAAGCCCAAAGGGGCTATTGAAGGGAAACGTTACGATTCTCGCAGCCGCATTTACGTGCGCGCCGTAAAAGGTCCACTGGAATCTTTCCGCCGTTTTTTCGGCCTATTCTTTTTAGGCCTGTTCGCTATTATCCCTTGGTTCCAGTACAACAATCAGCAGGCAGTGTTACTTGATATTGGCGAGCAGCGCTTCACCATATTCTCGTTAACACTATGGCCACAAGACCTTACGCTGCTAGCGTACATATTTATTGTATCGGCGTTTGCCTTGTTTTTCGTCACCACTTTCGCGGGGCGTGTGTGGTGCGGGTTCATGTGTCCGCAAACTACGTGGGTATACATTTACACTTGGTTTGAAGAGAAAATTGAAGGTCCTCGTAACAAGCGCATAGCACTAGATAACCGCGCTATGGATACCGACAAGTTTCTTCGCAAAACAGCCAAACACAGCGCATGGATTGCTGTTGCCCTGCTCACTGCACTCACATTCGTAGGCTACTTCACACCCATCGACCGTCTATTCATTGACTTCTTCACCGTTAATACCAGCTTTTGGGCTGGGTTCTCAGTTATCTTTTTTGCTGTATGTACCTACGGAAACGCAGGGTATATGCGTGAGATAATGTGCACGCACATTTGTCCTTATGCGCGATTCCAATCGGCAATGTTTGATAAAGATACCTTTACCGTGTCGTATAACGCGAATCGCGGAGAGCAGCGTGGCCCTCGCCCAAGAAAGTTAAGCCATGAACAAGTACAAGAAAAGGGCATTGGTGACTGTATAGACTGTAACTTATGTGTACAAGTGTGCCCTACCGGTATCGACATTCGAAATGGCCTGCAATACGAGTGCATCAACTGCGGCGCATGTGTTGATGCCTGTAACGGTGTAATGGATAAAATGGGGTACCCCAAAGGCCTTATTAGCTTCACTTCTGAAGAGGAACTTGCAGGCGGCAAAACGCATATTATTCGCCCCAAGCTAATAGGTTACTTCGTGGTGTTAGTTATTATGTTAGGCCTGTTATTCGCCAATATTTATACTCGCAGCCCCACTGAAGTTGACATCATTCGCGACAGAAACTCACTGTATCGAGAAACCAACGAAGGCCTAATTGAAAATGTGTACACCATTAAAGTGCTTAACAAAACCCAGCAAGAGCACACCTACACTATTGCGGTAAAAGGTTTGCCTGACTACACCTACATTGGAGAACAGCAGGTTACTGTTAAAGGTGGCGAGGTGTACAGCACGCCAATATCAGTTGCAACCGATGCCTATAATCTGGAAGATACGGTAACGGATATCTTCATCAGCGTAACCACCACCATTGATGGCGAGGCAGTTACCGTTGATGAGCCAACTAAATTTCTTTATCGATGACAGATTTTTCTTTCTCGGGGCTTAGCCCCGACACCATACTTGATGCCCTGGAATCTCAGGGCATTTTTTTACAAAGCGGCCTGCTTGCGCTTAATAGCTACGAAAACCGCGTATATCAGTTTTTAGCTGAAGACGGGAAGCGCTACGTTGCTAAATTTTACCGACCTGGGCGATGGACTGACGCCCAAATACTTGAAGAGCACGTGTTCGCAAAAGCATTAGTTGAAAGCGAAATTCCGCTCGCAGCCCCCATTGCATTGAATGGTAGTACCCTGCACCACCATAATGTTAAGGGCACCGACTATCGCTTTACGCTATTTCCATCGGTAGGCGGTCGACAGTTTGAAAACGACAATTTAGATCAGCTTGAATGGATGGGCAGATTCATTGGCCGCATTCATCAAGTGGCGCAAGCAACACCATTTAAAGAACGCCCTACCATTGATATTCACAGTTATTTAGAAGAGCCAAAGCACGTGCTTGAGAATAGCTCGCTGTTGCCAGAGCACTTAAAAACCGCATTTTTCGCTATTCTTAACCCGGTTATTGAGACTACGCGCAAGGCTTACAGCGCTAGTTCACTCATTCGCCTACACGGCGACTGTCACCCGGGCAACATACTGTGGCGCGATGGCCCTACTTTTGTTGATTTAGACGACTGTCGTATGGGTCCAGCCATTCAAGATTTATGGATGATGTTAAGCGGCGACAGACAACAACAGCTGCTGCAGCTCGAAACCCTAGTTGAAGCCTATGAAGAATTTCACACTTTCGATAACAGCCAGCTTTCATTGATTGAGCCTCTTCGCGCTATGCGTATGGTGCATTATATGGCGTGGCTATCAAGACGTTGGGAAGACCCCGCTTTCCCTAGAGCATTCCCGTGGTTTGCCGAAGATAAGTACTGGGAAGGCCAGATATTAGCCCTAAAGGAACAGTTAGCCGCGTTAAACGAAGCACCACTTAAGCTTGGGTTTTAATCAAACCGTATATTCTATATACTCTCGCCACGCGTAGGTGCGCCAATAACTACCTTTGTTCTACAGTCATTGGCGTTAAACGGGAAACCAGTGAAAAACTGGTGCTGCCCCCGCAACGGTAAGCTCCATGTTGTTGTTCAACATGCTCTTTTCATACACCACTGTCTTTTAAGCAATACCTGCTTTTGTCGATGGGAAGGTAAAAGATCTGAAGTACATTTTCAGCGAGTAAGCCCGGATACCGGCCTGTGCCTCATGGCTCATACAGTTATTTCACTCATAACCGTATTGAGCGTCCACAATAACATGTGCTCGGGTGGAGCACATTTGATAAAACACTGAAAAATCATGCGTACACAACTAACTCGCGCTGCTGTTGCTACAGCGGTTTTGTCGTGCTTTAGCACACCTTCATTTTCTCAAAACACAGACTCAGAAATAGAAACGCTTACCGTTACTGGCTCTCGTTTACCTATTCAACTTACTAAGCTTCCAGGCTCAGTATCGGTGCTAACCGAATCAGATATTAAAGCGTCGGGTGCTATTCAGCTTATCGACCTTATTCGCGGTTTACCGAGCGTGAGCCTTTCACAATCGGGCAGCCCGGGCGGACTTACCGAAGTTCGCGTTCGCGGCAGCGAAACCAACCATTTACTCGTACTAATTGACGGCGTTGTTGCCAACGATGTAGGTCAAGGCAGTTTAGTTGACCTTGCACATTTAAATAGCGCTAACGTTGTGCGAATAGAGCTATTACGCGGCCCGCAAAGCGCACGCTGGGGAAGCGGCGCCATTGGTGGTGTATTAAGCATTACCACCAAGGCCGGTCAGTTTGATAATGCATCATCGGGCGTAACGTTAACCGCGGGCGCGGGTAACCAAGGCACCTATACCGGTAGTATTAATGCAACGTCGCAAATCGACAAGTTAGGCGTTACCGCTTACGCAAACTACTTCAATACCGATGGCGATAATGTTTCTCGCATGGGAAGTGAAGACGATGGCTACCAGAACGTAACGGCGGGCGTTAATGCTAACTACGCATTTAATGATGAGCACACTTTTATTGGTAACCTGCGCACGGTTAACTATGAAAACCAGTACGATGGTACTGATTTTGTTACCACAGGCCTGCCTACTGATTCAGATAACGTAACCGATGGCACACAACTAAGCGCAAAGTTGCGCTGGGAATTTGCACCAAATGCCACAGCTTATCGCAGTGCACTAAGCCTTCAATATCGTAAAGATGAAAACGACAACACAACATCTGGGCTTAATGCAGGCGGCACAACAGGCGAGCGATTAGAGCTTAACTGGACAAGCTTTTACAATTTCGACAACTGGCAAGTGGCAGGCGGCGTTGAATATTTACAGCGCTTGTTTGCACAGCGAGGTCCAATTGGTTTTGGCGACCCCAATCAGAAGCAACACGACAACACATACAGCGTGTTTGCCGAAGCAAATGGTGAACTTAGCGACAATGTGTTTGCTACGTTAAGCGTGCGTCACGATAGCAATAGCGAGTTTGACAATGCAATAAGCTACCGCGGCGGTTTAACATGGCAACTTAATAAACACTATGCGGCATTTGCCAGTTTAGGCCGTGCAGTAAAAACGCCCACCTTTACCGAACGCTTTGGCTTTTTCCCAGCAAGCTTTATTGGTAACCCTAACCTTCAACCAGAAACCAGCGAAGAATGGGAAGTGGGTGTTAAAGCCAACTGGGCCAATATAAGCGGCCAAGTTAGCTATTATCACACCGACCTTGAAGATGAAATTAACGGTTTTGTATTCATCCCCGACCTTGGTACTTTTAGTGCTGACAACGTTGCTGGCGACAGTAATCGTGAAGGTGTTGACGTAGAGCTAACGTGGTCAACCGATTACGGAAACCTAGGTGCAAGCTATAGCTATTTAGATGCTGAGCAAGATAACGCGGGCATAGTGACCACCGAGTTAAGACGCGCCCGTCATCAAGGTGCGTTAACTTACATGTCGAACTTAGGCACAAAACGCTTTAGTCTTTATGCAAAGCTAGCGTATACCGGCACGCGTTTTGATACGTTCTTCCCGCCGTTCCCAGCATCACCTGAAACGCTAGCGCTTTCAGCATACACTTTAGCCACGGTGAACCTTGGTTATCAAATTGATGAAAAATGGCAGCTTGCGCTTAAAGTTAACAACGTATTCGATACCGATTACGAAGATATTGTTGGGTTCGCTGGGCAAGAAAGACGTGCATTACTGTCGGTAACTTACAGCATGTAATTAAAACCGATAGAACGGTTATCATCGCACTTAAAATGCCGCCTAATAGCGGCATTTTCTTTTCCCTTTAGTCGTTCATTCAACATTCAGGTTTTCATCATTAACATAAAGCCATACGATTAACGCAAAACTTGCATTTTATCGCCACCACTACGCGTATTAACGCTTGATAACCTACAGGTTCTAGTTAACCTTAAATGCCTGTGATAATCTCAACGTGTTTTTTGAATTATAATTATAGGAAACAATTTAATGAAAAAGTTTGCAGTAATGTTTGTCATGGCAATGCTTTTGCCATTAGCAGCCTGTGCGCAAGAAGCAGGTTCTAAATGGAAAGAAGGCACGCACTATAAAGTACTCGACAGAGAAGCCACTGATAAGCCTGTTATTACTGAGTACTTCTCATTTTGGTGCCCACACTGTTTCCAGTTTGAACCTATCGTAGCGCAAATTAAAGCGAAGAAGAGCGAAGGCACTAAATTCAACAAAGTACACGTAAACTTTATGCGCTTCACTGGTCCAGACGTACAAGATGATGCAACAAAAGCCATGCTTATCGCGCGTGCTATGAAGCAAGAAGAAGCGATGAACGGTGCTATCTTTAACTACATTCACAAACAGCGCGCTTCTATCACGGGTCTTAAAGACTTACGCAACATCTTTGTTGTAAACGGTGTAGATGGCGCCGAGTTTGATAAAATGGCTAAGAGCTTTGGCGTAAACAGCATGCTGCGTAAAAACCAGCAACAAATTGATGATTACCGTGAATACTTAACAGGTGTACCAAGCTTTATTATCAATGGTAAATATCAGCCTACGTTTACTGCTGATATGACTTTTGACGATATTGCTGACTTAATTGTATGGCTATCTGAGCAAAAGTAGTTTGTATTGCCTTTGCATTGGCGGGGCAGGCTATTTCAGAAAATGGGCGCTTTGCGCCCTTTTTCGTTTCTATCTTTTCAACAAATTATATTAGAGGTATGTCTTTGGAACAAAACACCGTGGTGCCAGTGGAAAACTTTGCGGCTTTTATTTGTGAACTTGATAAGTTAAAAGCGGTGAAAAGACAAATTACGTTACCCGCTGACGGCAACCGTAAAGAAAACTCGGCCGAACACAGCTGGCACGTAGCGCTTATGGCAACCATGCTTTGTCAGTATGCCGCTAAACCCATAAACACGCAGCGCGTTATCCAAATGATCCTAATTCACGATATCGTGGAAATTGATGCCGGTGATATGTTCGCCTTTAACGAACAGCAAGATCACGATGCACAGGCAGAAAAAGAGTTGACTGCTGCAAAGCGTATTTTCGGTTTATTACCTGCGCCGCTAAATAACGACATGTTGTCATTATGGCTTGAATTTGAAGATGCTAAGACAGATGACGCTGAATTTGCTAAAGCGATGGACCGAGTATTGCCCGTTTTTCAAAACATGAACAATGAAGGCGGAAGCTGGAGAAAATACGGCATTGCTCGAGAGAAAATTGAAAAGCGAAATCACCACCTGAAAACCTGTGCGCCGCAGCTTTGGCAATATCTAATGACTGAACTTGATAGCGCCGTTGATAAAGGCTGGTTGCTGAAATAATGCTTTGTAAGTGTTTTGTGAGTAGATAACGCAGTATTAAAACAGTGCGCTTGAAAAGACTTCAAGCGCATCAGTTTAAAGTTGCAAAGTGCGACTATAAATGGGTTTAGAAACGCGTACCAACCCACATCCAAAAGCGGTTTGTATCTACTTTAAAATCATCAGCATCGTACGTACCGTACTTAATACCAAAGCGATACTTACCATCAAACTTCTTGGTGTACTGTAGGTTTATCTCGCTGCCTAAATCGTCTACTCCCGGCGTGCTCTCATCTGCACTAAAATCGTGGTATGCCACTATCCATTTACCACCCGCTAACTTGCCTGACAATGAGAACTTAAGGTCTTGTAGCCCTTGTACTGGTGTATTTAAAAATTGGTCGGTCCAACCATTAAATTTATGCAGCGTGGCAAGTGGCGTTGCAAAACCATACAGCCCATCATCTGAACCCAACACTTCATAGTCTACTTTTGCTGTTATGCCCGAAATAGTAGCGCCAACATATGCATTAAAATAAGATGCATCAAAATCGGTGGCTGTTTCACCGCTACCCGACTCGCTTGACTGGGTGGCAAATTCTGCACCATACGCCCAGTTAATACTGTCGCCTTTCATTTTGCCGTCAAAGCTTACACCATAGGTATCAAGCGCATTGGGTGTATCGTTATCTACTTCAAGTAAATACGCATAAGCCGCAAATTTACCTATAGGTGATTTATAGGTAGCGTGCACAATGTGGTCTTTCGAATCTAAATCGGCGGCTTCTGCAAATATGCGGTTACGCTTGTATAAGTAGCTATAGAATACTTCTACATCTTTACTAAACGCATATTTTGCACTTACCGCATCAAAGGTTTGTTTATCTTGACGCCAAGCCACATGCCCCACAAATCGGTGATCGTCAAGGGTAATAACCTGACGGCCTAAACGACCCGTAAAGTTGTCGCTTTTGTATTGAATATAGGCTTGATCAAGCTCTGTAGTCTCGGGGTCAGCAATAACAGAGTATTCACCCGGATTGAAGCCAGCAGGCCCAACACTGAATTCATCTTGCCCCATTACAATACGACTGTCTTCTACTTCAGCGGTAAATGAAAAACCATTTACGCTGCCGGTTGAAAAGCCAATCCAAGTACGAAGCGTTAGTGCGCTTGCATCTTGAAGTGCATTGTCTTGGTCTGCAGTTTCCATGCGTAAATTGAAATCTGCATAAGCAGTAGAATTGCTTAGTGCATCATGAATGCTATCGGCAAACGCGCTGCCAGTAAGTGAAGCCAAAACAGAAGCCGCTAGAAATTTGAGGCTCATTTTGTGAAACGTGTTCATGTGTATTCCCTATCGGTGTTGTTTTTAGAATCAGCGATCCCCTTCCGCACGAAAACGTGCAGAAAACGATAATGTTTAAATGCTTTTTTAAATATGCGTGCGGCGAAGAACCGCACGTTTTCAGATGCCGATAGCGCTAGGCTGCATCTGAATTATTTGAATCTTTTTTTTCAGGTGACGCCTCGGTTTTATGTTTTTTGCTTTCAGATTTAACGTGAGAAGATACGGTCTCTACCTTCTTTTGCTTCTCGTATAAGAACGTAAGCACTTCATGGCGATAGTGGTTGTACTGAGGATTATCGGCCAATGCCAAGCGGTCACGGGGTCGCGGCAAATCGATATCGAGTATTTCACCAATGGTAGCGGCAGGGCCATTGTTCATCATTACAATGCGATCTGACAGCAGCACTGCCTCATCCACATCATGGGTAATCATAATGACCGTGTTACCCAAGTCGGCATGAATTTCCATAAGCGAGTCTTGCAAGTGAGCGCGGGTTAATGCGTCTAGGGCACCAAATGGCTCATCCATTAACAGTACTTTAGGCTCCATCGCCAGTGCACGTGCTATACCCACGCGCTGCTTCATACCACCCGATATCTCGCTTGGTAGTTTATCAAGCGCATGAGTCATGTGGACTAACTCGAGATTATGCAAAATCCAATCACGCATTTCTGCTTTGCTTTTACCTCGCATGGTAGATTTTACTGCTAGCTCAACATTCTTATAAACACTTAGCCAGGGAAGCAAAGAGTGGTTTTGAAAAACTACCGCTCGTTCTGGACCAGGCGTGCGCACTTCTGCGCCATCTAGAATAACGCCGCCAGTTGTTGCCTGATGAAGTCCAGCGATAATGTTTAGCACCGTAGACTTACCGCAGCCCGAGTGGCCAATAAGCGATACAAACTCACCTTTTGACATTTTAAGGTTAACGTCTTTAAGCGCGGTAAAAGGGCCTTTAGGCGTTGGGAAGTCTATGCCTACTTGCTCAAGCTCTAAATGTTTTGTGGTCATAATATTCTCCAAATTATCGCCGATGGTTATCGTAGAACGCTCGACTTATCCCAGCTAACAGCACGCTGAATAGACAGCATTAAACGGTCTAAAACAAAGCCAATTGCACCTATAGTTAGCACTGCTACCATAATGCGAGCCAGTGATTCAGAACTTCCGTTTTGAAACTCATCCCAAACAAATTTTCCAAGCCCCGGGTTTTGCGCCAGCATCTCTGCCGCGATAAGCACCATCCAACCTATCCCCAGCGATAAGCGAAGACCTGTGAAAATCATTGGAATAGATGAAGGCAGTACAATTTTTGTTAAATGTGCAAAGGGCGTGAGTCGCAATACCTTGCTTACGTTAAGTAAGTCTTTGTCGATATTAGACACACCAACCGCAGTATTGATAAGCGTGGGCCATAAACAGCATAGCGACACGGTAAAAGCTGAAGTGACAAAAGACTTGGAAAAAGCAGGGTCATCACTCACATACAGTGCACTGACTACCATGGTCACCAATGGCAGCCACGCTAGCGGCGACACTGGTTTAAACAACTGAATAAGCGGGTTAATAGCGGTATACGCAGACTTACTTAAGCCACATAAAATGCCCACAGGAACAGCAACCACCGAGGCAATAAAAAAGCCCACCATGACGGTATACAAACTTGTCCAAATTTGGTCAAAGAATGTGGGCGCGCCGGTGAATTCTCTTATTTTGGGTACGTAGGAAGGATCTTGTGCTACACGTGCCGCATTGCGCGTTTCTTGTCGCTCGTAAAACGCATCAGCCTTTTCCCGTTGTGCAGCATGCTCGTCTACAAGCGCTCCCGCCTGCTCCAATACTTGTGCAGGCCCTGGAAACTGGCCTAGCGACGTATCAATACTTTTAGCAACACCGTTCCATATTGCTAAAAAAAGCAATAGACCAATAATCGGCAGCAGCAACGCTGGTGTAGATTGAACGATTCGACTCAACACTGGGTTTGAGCTCTGCGTTGCGCTGGGAATACGAAGTATTGTGGTCATTTTGCTCATCATCTGCTCCTTACACTTTTAAGCCCTAAGAGCGTGCCATACGCAACGGTAAGGCACCTCTTAGTGAAAAGCGTATTCTCGTTAGTTAAAGTACGGTTTCGCCTTTAAGACCAATATCAAACTGCTGAAGATATTCATTGGGCTTACTGCCGTCGTACGTTACACCGTCAATAAACTCGCTCTGTGGTGGTTTAAAGCCTGTTTCTGTGGTGAATTCAGGGAAGTCAGCTGGATTTGCTTTTCCTTCTGCAATAAGTGCAAGCGCCGCTTTTGCATAAATCTCTGGCTTATACACTTTTTTCGCGGTTTCTTTGTACCAGTCATCCGACTTAGCCTCTGAAATTTGCCCCCAACGGCGCATTTGCGTTAGATACCAAATAGCATCGCTGTAATAGGGATAGGTAGCGTTGTAGCGGAAGAATACGTTAAAGTCAGGCACTTCGCGCTTATCGCCTTTCTCATACTCAAAGGTGCCCGTCATACTGTTTGCTAATACGTCTTCATCGGCACCTACATAGGTGCTTTTAGACAATATTTTTACTGCTTCAGGGCGATTAGCATTGTTGCTTTCATCAAGCCACATTGCTGCACGAATAAGCGCTTTCACTACACGAATATGCGTATTAGGGTATTTTTCAGCCCAACCTTGGCTTACGCCAAACACTTTTTCGGGGTTGTTCTTCCAAATTTCGTAGTCGGTAATAACAGGCACACCAATGCCCTTAAATACCGCTTGCTGGTTCCATGGCTCGCCTACGCAATAACCGTAAATAGTGCCAGCTTCCATGGTGGCAGGCATTTGTGGTGGTGGAGTAACCGATAACAAAGCTTGAGCATCTATTTGACCAGCAGTATCGCCTTTATGAGGTGCGTAATAGCCCGGGTGGATGCCGCCAGCAGCTAGCCAATAGCGAAGCTCGTAGTTATGCGTTGATACCGGAAACACCATGCCCATGTTAAAAGGCTTACCGGCGTTTTGATATTCTTCAACAACAGGCTTTAAGTAGTCTGCTTTAATCGGGTGAACAGGCTTGCCGTTCTCTGTAGGAATATGGGCTTTCATTTTTTCCCATATTTCATTTGAAACCGTTATACCGTTACCGTTTAGGTCCATGCTGAACGCAGTAACCACATGCGATTCGGTGCCAAAGCCTATGGTTGCGCCTAATGGCTGACCCGCAAGCATATGTGCTCCGTCCAGCTGACCATCAATTACGCGGTCTAACAAAACTTTCCAGTTTGCTTGTGCCTCTAACGTTACATAAAGCCCTTCGTCTTCAAAAAAGCCTTTCTCGTAAGCAATGGCTAGTGGCGCCATGTCAGTTAATTTAATGAAGCCAAATTTAAGCTCTTCTTTTTCTGGCCAGCCCACTTGTTGCTCTTTTGATAATGCAACTGAAGATACACTAGCAAGTGAGACTGCTAGTGCGGTACATACTCCCACGCTCGCTATGCGAAGACGTTTGAGTATTGATGTTGTTTTTAACCCTGTCATACGTGTTCCTCGTAGCCAAAAAAAAGCCCACCAGCACTCGACAGCTAGCTGTCGCGCTTGGTGGGCTTCATTGCCGTGTTTGTAAGCTCGGAGTACTCACAAACTCTTCAATTTTTAAATTGGTAAGCTAACGCCATCTCAGCTTACGCACCTCGTCTTTTAAGCGATTTTGTTAAATCTAAAACTTACTTTTATTATTCTTATTCATGCGAGTATTAATTATGAGGCGTTATTATTCCTTAAAAAGCCAAGCGCTCCATCTTATGCTTTACTCTGCATGCAGTACTTTTTCTCAATGCTTTGCAGGACAACTATTTGAATAGATGCTGAATGATTTTTGAGAAATTTTTTTAATAACTCGATTCATAAACAACGCAAAGCACAATGTACAAGAAGAATTTAGCAGCCTTCGTGCCAAATATTTAAAACATTGATATAAAAAGAGAAAGATTGCACGAACCAATATCACACAATAGACAAGAACAAAAAAACGCACCAAAACAGAATATGATGTTCTACCTTGGTGCGCTTTAGCAGTGTTAATAAATGCGTTATCTGATGGGCTAAATGTTAACTATAAACGTTTAGTGAACTGACCAATAGCGTTGACAACTTCATTGGCACCTTTTTGAATTTCGTTCATCGCTTTACCAGATTCAGTCGAGTAATCGAGTGCTTCTCTCGCTTTCTCTTGACCTGCTTCTATTAACTGCACTGCGTTTTCAGTCAACTTTCGGTTTTCATTTACCACGTTCACGATTTCTTCCGTTGCACTGCTGGTATTAGATGCTAACTGGCGAACTTCATCGGCAACAACCGCAAATCCACGTCCTTGATCACCTGCGCGCGCCGCTTCGATAGCAGCATTAAGTGCCAACAAATTAGTTTGGTCGGCTATGCCACTAATGCTTTTTACCAGATCTGCCACTTTCTGCGACTGTTCATCCAAATCTTTTATACCTGAACTTGCTTCCCCCATACGCTGAACAAGCTCATTCATTGTGCGCTCTGTGGAGTCTAGGATCTCGCTTCCCTTTTTAGCCTGTTCACCGGTATTTTCGGAAATGTTGAACGCCACATTAGCAGCCTCTGAAATAGCGAACTCTCGTTCCATTTGCTCTGTGATAACCGTGGCGAACTTAACCACTTTATAAATAACGCCATCTTCGTTTCGAATAGGATTATATGACGCTTCAAGCCATACAGAGTTTCCTTGACTGTCAATGCGTTCAAATCTACCTGACATGAGCTTTCCGCCCGCTAAGTCTTTCCAAAACTGTTTGTAATCTGCTGATGCAGCCTCTTCTTCTTTACAAAAAATTCGATGGTGTTTATCTACTATCTGGTCTAGTGAATAACCCATACCCGCAAGAAAGTTATCGTTTGCGGTAATGATGGTGCCATCAAGTTTAAACTCTATTACAGCAGATGATCGGTGTAGCGCACTTATCATATCCATAAGTTCATTGCCTAACGTAATATTGCGCGTTTGCTCTGCCATATAAAAAGCGATATAGGCAATGTTCCCATTTGCATCGTCAACAGGCTGTACTATGCCACGCACCCACATTTCATCGCCCTTAGCATTTAAGAAATTTATTGCCCCATGCCAATGCCGGTGGTTTTTTATGGCTTTAAGCATGTTTTGTGCATCTTGCTTCTTAAGCGACTTTTGAGGAATTAAACTCTCTAAGGTTTTACCACTGATATCACCGAGTTGATACCCTGTTGCCTCGAGGCACAGCGCATTGCCTCCCTGAATTCGTCCATCGTGAGAAAGCTCAATAAATAGCATTTCCTCTCGCAGCTCTTCCTGCACGGTTTTATATGCCTCAAGTTCCTTTTTTAGGCGTGCGTTTTCTTCTAATAGCTGTTTATTCTTGAAAAACATCCACTACTCCTATCTCCATCCTTACTCTGCAGGTTCACACGTAGGATGAGTTAATCTCTGGATACCACCAAAACACCTGTAACAATTTTAGTTATACCGCGTAAAAAGGGCCGTTATTTTTTTCGGCGTTTGATTAAAAATAGCAGAGCATTTTGATTTTTTACGATGTTTTCAAAAAACATTTGAAAAATAACAGATAAGGTTTACTACCTTGAAGTGCCATACAAGCACTAAACTTAGATATGAGATGCAAATTTACAACAGTTTCGTCCCGATGCCTTAGCTTCATATAAAGCAGCATCAGCTTCATTGAGCATTGTGTTTAACGACCACTCTTTTGTACCGCTATAGTTAAACGTAGCTACCCCTAGACTCATGGTCACGTAATCCGAAATTGCGCTTTTTTTATGCTCTAATTGCAATGATTCAATGGAAGCGCGAATATCTTCAGCCTTGATGCGCGCACCAGACTCGTCGGTACAAGGCAAAATAACAACAAACTCTTCTCCGCCGTAGCGCGCGCAGAAATCAGTTGTGCGCGTAATAGCACTGTTTAATCCTGCGGCAACGGCTTTCAAACATTCATCACCTTGGGTATGACCGTAGTAGTCGTTGTAGCCTTTAAAACTGTCCACGTCGAGCAGCATTAAAGTTAGCGGCCAGCTGTGACGCTTAGCCAATGCCATCGACTTTTCAATTTCAATTTCGAAGGCACGACGGTTAGGAATTTTGGTTAATGCATCGCTTAAACTCAGTCGAATAAGCTCATCTTCCTGCGACCGTACACGCTCAAAGTAGGAAGCAAAGCTTTTTGCCAACCGCGCTATTTCATCGCTGCCCTGGAAGTTGTCTACCTCTGTACTTCCTTGTTCTACTAACTTCGTCAAATCGATAAGTCGCAATATGATGCGCTTATAAATGTAGACAATAATAATGCAGCAAATCAGCATTACCACGCCCGATAACACCAGCGATTGCGTTATTTGCTTTGAGACACCGGCAATGGCTTTTTGACCTTTAGCTGAGGTTTCTTGAGTAATATTGGCGGCCTTGAACTCAATGTTAGTTGCCACTTCTTCTGCAAGATGTTCAACAAAGCTACCTCGCCCACGAGAGCGACCGCGTATGCGTAGAATATTAGCTTGTTTGTCTACCATGCCCTCATCACCAAGGACCGAGGATGATAATGAACTAACAAGCTCATTGTGGCGCGGTCCGCTGGAAAGCTCGGCAAACGCTTCTATGGCATTTTCAATTTGTGTTTCAAGTAAGCGTAATTCATGTAGCTGAAATTGCTGATTTATTTGTGCAATGTGAAGAATCAACGATACTAGTACATCAGCACTTTCTTCGGATAAATAATCAGCAGACGATTTATCAACTAATCTATTTAGAAACAAAAATAATGCTTCTCGTTCTGCATGAGCCTCTTGCTCTACCGATATTCGCCTGCGAACTAAGCCGTTTAGTTCATCAATTTCCTGCGCTAGTACGTTAAGCTGAGTACTTAGATAACGCTCGCTATCTTGATTAATTAACGAAGGCGATTGAAGGCGACTTAATGTTTCATCTACCTGGGTTTTAACAATGCGGCGAGCAGACTGATTTTCAGACGAGGTTAGCCTGGCAGTAAGTGAAATGAGATGCTGCACTTCCCGAGTGAGCGCAGTAGCTTGAGTAAGCGCTGGAACCGCGTTACTTGTCACTGTCGATAACACTGAACGCACATCATTGAGCCTAGCAAAAGACAGCATCAAAATAAGCAAAATTAGGCCTATGATACTGCCTTGAGCAATAATGAATATCTGTAACGTGGCCTTGTTGTAACGCATATCAATCATCACCCTCCGCGAGATTTCGAATGCGCTCTTCAAGCGTTAACTTAACTTCAAATTTATCAACAATAGCCTGTACTACAAGGTCAGATATCTGAGGCGGCCTTGCAGAAGCATTGTCTTTTCGGCGTGCACTACTTAACGACTCATAGCCATCGCCACCATTAGCAATAAAATCGCTGGTAGCTAGCGTATAATACTTCTCGTTTACTAACGGTTTACCGTTCACGGTGACTTGCTGTATTCGTCCAAACGGCTTGGCATTACTGTCAAAGGTATAAGCCATACCCGACACATGTGGGAATCCTCCCCGACTATTCTCATATTGTGACAGCCCCTCTTCCAAGGCCTGAACTATTTGTTCGCCAGTTAGAATAAGGGTAACAACATGTGCCCTAAACGGTAACTCGGATACTATATCCTGTCGCGTAATAGGTTCGGACACGCCATAAGAAACATTGCCCCGTATGCTCCCGCCATTGACCAAGCCTATGTCAGCACCAGCATGTTCCCGTATGGTGTCTGCTACGAAGTTTACAAACGCGTTCTCACCGCCTCTAACAAGCTTACGCTCGGTAGAGAAAGCGGTTTGCCATTCTCCAATTTGAATGTTTAAAAGTCGCTTTAACCGAGACTCGTAACCGAGCAGCTGTTTTTTAACCATCGGATGAGGCTGTATGTCTGCAAGCGCGGTATAGTCAACGTTACTTACAGCCCATTGCGATTTTTTATTAATAGTCGCCACAATAGCGGTTGCAGGCGTAGCTAGTTTCAAAATATTAGGATGATCGATACTGTCGTCGTACGGCCTGTCGTTTAGACGGCTGTCAGAAATAAAGGCGATATCAACGATGCCTTTTTCAAGAAAGTTGCTTACAAAGGGAAAGGGGTAAGAATAATTAAGTAACACAATATCCGCCCCACGCTCTTTAAGGACTTGTGATGCTTCAAGTACCGCTTTTTGTGGAGGCTCCACCACAACATCAAATAGCTGATATTCGCTAATAACGCGCTCGTGCAAGATAGAGATGACACCTAGGGAAACATTTTCTTTTCTAATTAACGCAGATGACAGCAGGCCTTCCGGTGTCTGCCCTACTCTATTGTCTTTCACATTACTGGTAACTATTGGGAATGCAGCTTCATAAGAACGTAACGAAAGCTCATCTTCGTAAAAGCTAAACTCGCGTTTTGTAACGCCCATCACGTCAGGCTCTAAGGAGTTTAACAGGTCGATAATGTGCGAGCCTCTATCAAAAGAAGATAGCGCGCTAGGTCCAATTGAGCCGCCACCGAACACAAAAAACACACTATCGCTGGTGTTGCGATATTCATCGACTAAGGTTTTTAGTTCAGCGTATCGACCAGTGCGCTCGTCGCTGATATTAGGCATATCAGCTGCGAAAATAAGCGTGACAGGGGAATGCTCATCGCTGGCGTTGCACGCCCACGATATTAACATCACCAACACAAACAGAAGTTTATTTCCCATAGCACCACAAAAACACAAATTGTTAACGTCATTAACAATTATATACCCGAATAAGTCAAGTTGCTGGGACTTGTTATAAACTTATGTCTAACAAAAAAGCTTAACGTATATTATTGATGAAAAGGCAAAAATTCGCCTTTACGATGCTTCCATAGATGTTGAGCCTCGGCAAGTGCATCACCCGCTTCTGCATTTTTAAGAAGCACAAGGTAGCTTGCTAAGGTGGCGACGACTGATTGCTCACCATAGACATGCCTCTGTTTGCCCTGCCACACATCTACCATGACTTGAACATCCATGCGCTTATCTTTAAGCGCCCATTTGTCTGCCACCACAGGTAAATCAATACGTTTGGTTTCGCCATTGCGCGTAATGAATAGCTCGGTTTCACGTTCGCCGTTCACCTCGGGGTCGCCCCCATCACCGCGAAAACATAACGCATTTATAGAGGGGTAATTCTCGTTTACCCTACAATGCTTGTGATCAAGGTGCATATGATAAACTCCTTGTATCGCATATTTGGCCTCGGTAGGATTGAGTAAGCGAGCAAGGGTGTTTGCACATGAGCGTAAGCCAAATACTTCTCTAAGCTTAATAATGGTATCGAGTGCTGGCAGTAAATGTGACAGGTCGAGGTAGGTTGCACCAAGTTGGGAAAGTTGTAATTCAGCTTCTGCTACGCTGCTTACTTCAGGCAAGCCTAAGGTGGGCAATGCGACGCTTGCATATAAACGCCCTGAGCCAGGCTCATGGGCGCCATGGAGTAATACATTTTCACCTTGTTTTACAAGCAGTGCTACAGATAACAAATACCACGGCAACTGTCGTCGCTTTCCGGCGTAGCAACCCACATCTAGTGAAGGTTTTAAGTGCTTTACATCAGGAACAATAAGCTCGCGACAGGCGTCAACAAAGCCAATAACCTCTTCGGGGGTTTCTTCACGGGTACGAAGCAACATTAAAAATGCACCTCGCTGATCGCCAGTAACTTCATTCGCTAATACCATTTTCATGGCAAAGTAGGCTTCTTCTCGTGTTAGGCTTCGACCACCTTTTTGGCCTTTCCCAATAATTTTAATGTATTCACTAAACGGTTGTTGCATGTTGATATGAGTGCAGTAGCAGCGTATTGACGTGTTGCTTCGACTCTACCACTTTTCCAAAAATAAGTAACGTTGGGCCAGTTAATTTTGCCCTATTCGCTTTGTCGAAAATGGTGTCGACAGTGCCCACAATAACGCGCTGCGATTTGGTTGTGGCATTTTCAACAACAGCGACAGGCCAACTACCGGAGACACCATTATTTAAAAGCCCTTTACACAAACCGTCTAAGCGACTTAACCCCATATATACCACTACCGTTTGCTTTTGCACGGATTGTGCCATTGTGTGCATTTCAGGCCATGTGTTGGCGTTTTTGAAATGTGCAGTCATGAAGCACACCGACTGTGCACAGCGTCTGTCAGTTAACGGAATACCCGTGTAAGCAGACATACCCGATGCCGCCGTCACACCAGGGACTATAGCAAAGGGAATTTCTGCTGCATGCAACGCGTCTGTTTCTTCACAAGTACGCGCAAACAACGCAGGGTCGCCACCTTTTAAGCGCACTACAGTTTGCCCCTGCTGCGCTAACTCAACCACACGCTGGCAAATATAGTCTTGGCTGTAGCTGTGCTTTTTGTTTCGTTTGCCTACATATTCACGCGCAACGTGATTGGGAATTAACGCCAATACTTCTGCACTGACTAACGCGTCAAACAACACCACGTCGGCCTCTTGTAAAAGGCGCAACGCTTTAAGTGTAAGTAGTTCAGCATCACCTGGCCCAGCACCTACAATAAATACCTGCCCAGCGCCTGACGTTTTATGTAGTTTGCTTTTCCTTGAAGCAGTAAATTGAATGGTGTGGCTTTTCCTACTTTCTCTCGTTTCCTCTTTCGGGGCTTCCCGTGAGATCCGCTCAGCACTATGAGTTAAGCTGAACTGATGTAAATTAAATTGGCCTAAAAACGAAAAAGGTTTAGTCAGAAAAAGCTGAGAAAACGGCTGTGATATTCGAGTAATTAATGACATGGTTTCCTCTCTACTTTTTTGTTCTGCACTACGTGAAGTTGGATGCTAGGCATTTTGAATAACCACAGTCTCAATAATATTCGCAAGCGCTGGTTTGCAAGAACCGCAATTGGTGCCGCACTTTAGTTTTTTGCCCAGCTGTTCAACGGTATTGCTGCCTTCAGATATTGCTTTCTCAATAGTCTTTTCTCTAACGTTAAAGCAGCTGCACACTACGTTGCCTTGTGCGAATGCTTCATCTATTTCACATCGCATAAGCTTTTGACGAGTAGTTTCTTCAATAGGCTGGCCCAACAGCGCTGATAACCACTGAGCAGGCATCGACCATTTTGCTTTTTGTGGAAGCGGGTCAGAACCAACAAACGCCGCGTAACACAGCTTGTCTTCAATAAAAGCCAGACAAACCGAAAAGTCGCGTTGATGGGTCTGATATACCACAGCACTTTTAGGAAGTAGCGCAATAACGCTAGAAAAAAGTGTTTTTATATCCTCATTTGATGCAATGCGAAGCTGTGTGCATTGGGCGTTTTCAACACGCTCTTCCGACACATCATTTTGAGCAGCTAGTATTGTTTTCGACCAGTAATCAAACGTAGATAACGTAATGTATTCGCAAACCGCTTCATTGAAGAAAATTACCCCGTGCGAACTGTATTCGGCGAGCTTGAGACAAACCGCAGCATGTTTTAATTCAGGCTGACCTGAAATGGGGTCTACCGTGCTATCATAAAGTGCACCTAACGTGCTATGTGAACCCCATTGTGCCGACCAATGGATAGGAATAAATACTTCACCTAGTCGCTGCGCTTCATCGAGTTTAACAGGGTAAATAACCGCATTTTCCTGCGTATCGGTATTGGCTTTTATTAGCACTTCACTGCTTATCTGTGCAAGTGCGCCATCATTTAAACAAAGTGCTTCTGCATCTTTTGGGTGTACATGTATTTGCGCTGTTGGCATGTTCGCTAAAAGCTTTGCTGCCTTGCCCGTGCGTGTCATCGTGTGCCACTGATCACGGGCACGACCGCTGTTTAACACAAAAGGAAATGCGTCGTTTGTTTGTTGCAAAGGTGCGGTATGTGAAACAGGAATGAGCTTGGCTTTTTGATTAGGCGTAGAAAATTTTCTGTTTGCAAAAGGGCGGAGACTGACCACATCCGGCTCACCTGTTTGACCTTTGCGCATGGGCCATTGCACTGGCTGTAGTGAATTGTATTGTGCCACGCTAAGGTTTTGTAATGGTGACAAGTCTAAAAGTCGCGCTTGATGGTTTTTGTAGCTTGTTAGACCTACATATTCGTTAAATATTTGCGACGGGTGGGAAAAATCAAACGCCTTTGCAAACCCCATTTTCTTTGCCACCGCACACATAATTTGCCAGTCGTGCTTTGCACTACCAGGAGGTAACAGCAATCCGCGCTGGCGTGATATTCTGCGCTCGGAGTTTGTTACCGTCCCGTCTTTTTCAGACCATCCTGTTGCAGGTAAGGCAACATGGGCGAACTTAAGCGTATCGTTTTGCTCGACAATGTCAGACACCACCACCATTTCACACTGCGACAATGCCTGCTCAACCTGTGTTCTGTTTGGCATACTTACAACAGGGTTAGTGCCCATGATCCAAACAAACTTTACGGTACCCTTGGCAATAGCATCGAACAAGTCTACCGCTTTTAGCCCTGTTTTCGTTGGCATTGCGGGCGCATTCCAATAGGTTTTAACGGCATTTATATGGTCTGGATTTTCTAAATCGCAGTGCGCTGCAAGCATATTGGCTAGCCCGCCCACTTCCCTGCCTCCCATGGCATTGGGCTGCCCTGTAATAGAGAACGGGCCACAACCAGGTTTACCAATAAGGTCGAGGGCCAAGTGACAGTTAATGATGGATTGAGCCTTATCTACGCCAGATGACGACTGATTTATACCCATGGAATAGAAGGTAACGGCTCGCTCTGCATTGCAAAAAAGAGAATAGAACGCGGTTAGTAAACCGCTACCAATATCGCAACGTTTTGCCACTTCTTTAAGCGTATAGGCTTCTACACTTTCAAGGGTTGCATCTAATCCTTGGGTAAATTGACTTACTTCTGCATGGTTCACGCATCCGTTTTGTTGCGCATGATGTAACAAGCCATTGAACAAGGCTACATCGCTGCCTGGCTTTATGGGCAGGTGTAAATCAGCAATCGTGCAGGTTTCGGTTTTGCGCGGATCTACCACAACCACTTTCATTTCAGGTTTTTTCAGCTTAGCGCGCTGAATACGCTGAAATAGTACAGGGTGTGCCCACGCAGCGTTACTGCCGGTAATAACCAAAATGTCGGTATTTTCTAAATCGCTGTAGTCACATGGCACCACGTCTTCGCCAAAGGCTCTTTTGTACGCCGCCACGGCAGATGACATGCACAGCCTTGAATTGGTATCTATATTGGCGCTGCCAATAAACCCTTTCATCAGTTTATTGGCAATATAATAGTCTTCTGTAAGCAACTGACCTGAGACATAAAAAGCAACGGCATCCGGACCATACTGCGATATGGTGTCTGTGATTTTTGATGCAATCATGCTGGTAGCCGTGTCCCAATCTACCAACTTGCCTGCTACGGTTGGATGAAGCAAACGCCCTTTCAAGTCGTTTGTTTCTAGCAGGTTAGTTCCTTTAACACACAAACGTCCAAAATTGGCCGGATGCTCAGGCGTACCTTTAACGTTGTCCAGGGTTAAGGTACGTTCACTTACGTTGCAACTAATATCTACACCACAACCCACACCACAATACGGGCAAGTGGTTTGCTTTATTTGCTCAGAAACAATATTAGGTTGAGGTGTAGCCATATTCATTACCAACTCCCAATAAGCGCGTTACACACTGCGAACATAAATGCGCTCACCGTCTTGCTTTATTGCAAACGACGTTAGGTGAATATCAGGGTGTTCTATACATTCACCAGTTTCCAAACTGTAGTGCTCTTTATAAAGCGGCGAAGCCACTACAGGCACACCTCCAATGGAGCCCACTAAACCACGATACATAACGTTAGCTTTGCCAATGGGGTCGAAGTTACTGACGGCAAAAAGTGATGAAGTTCCGTTCATTTTTACGTTGAAAATAGCCACCTGCTTTTCATCTACCAATGCACAAACGCCGCTGTTAACTACCAAGTCGCTAGCCTCACAAACGAAGTTCCAGCCGTTGTTTTGAATTTGAGTTGGGGCTTGTGCCGCAGCATCATTGTCTGCGCTTACATGTTGTATTGCTGTCATTGAAAAAGCTCCTTTCAAGCGGGTTTCATATACCGCTTCCATCTACTGTTGTCTCGCTATCGCGTGCTCTTGCGTTTTTCGGGCCTTTTACACCACGGCAACTGGAATAAAGTTTTCTTTGCCTGCCGCTTTTTCAGCATCGGTAGCCGGGCGAACTTGACCACGCTCAGACACAAACTGAATATTGCTGTCGCTTGCGGCGCTGTTAACAAACTGGCGGAAACGCTTTCTAGATTCGGGGTTTTCGAGGGTGGTTTTCCACTCGCATTGGTAAGTATCAACAACGGCATTCATCTGCGCTTCAAGCTCATCATTAATGCCTAGTGCATCGTTTATTATTACATCTTGTAAGTAGCTTAATCCGCCCTCTAAGTTATCCATCCATACCGACGTACGCTGCAATCGGTCAGCGGTTTTCACGTAAAACATCAACACGCGATCGATGTATTTAATAAGAGTGGGAGTATCTAAATCGGTGGCAAACAGGTCGCCGTGTCGTGGCTTCATACCGCCGTTACCGCAAACATATAAGTTCCAGCCTTGCTCGGTAGCAATAACGCCAATATCTTTACTTTGTGCTTCGGCACACTCGCGAGTACAACCCGATACCGCAAACTTAATTTTATGAGGACCACGTAAACCTTTGTAACGGTTTTCTAAATCAATGGCGGTGCCAACCGAGTCCTGTACGCCATATCTGCACCAGGTACTGCCCACACACGACTTCACAGTGCGAAGCGCTTTGGCATAGGCATGGCCTGTTTCAAAGCCGCCGTCTACGAGCTTTTGCCAAATATCTGGTAGCTGCTCTACTCGCGCACCAAACAAGTCGATACGCTGACCACCCGTAATCTTGGTATACAGGTTGTATTCTTTGGCTACTTCACCCAGTAATATCAATTTTTCAGGTGTTATTTCGCCACCTGCCACACGGGGCACAACAGAATAGGTGCCGTCTTTTTGCATGTTGCCTAAATAGGTGTCATTGGTGTCTTGTAACTGAACATGGGATTTATCAAGAATGTAGTCGTTGTAAACCGACGCTAAAATTGACCCTACAGCCGGCTTACAGACATCACAGCCCAAACCTTCACCGTGGGTTTCTAGTAATTCATCGAAGGTGCGAATGCCGTTTACTTTGACAATATGAAACAGCTCTTGGCGCGTGTAGTTAAAGTGTTCGCAGATGGCTTTCGACACCTCTACGCCGCGCTTTTCGAGCTCACTGTCGACTACATTTTTAAGCAGTGCCGCACAGCCACCACAGCCCGTACTCGCTTTAGTTGCGCCTTTTACATCGCCCACGCTACAACAGCCTGAATCAATGGCCGACACAATATCGCCTTTAGTTACGTTCAAACATGAGCATATTGACGCGCTATCTGGCAGTGCATCTGCACCTAATGCAGGTGCACTATCCGACGTTGGTAAAATTAAGCTTTCTGGCGACTCTGGCAGCGCAATATCGTTTAATGCATATTGCAACAATGTGTCGTAGTCGCTGGTGTCGCCAACTAATACTGCACCAAGTACTTTGGTTTTTTCGCTATTTACTACCAGCTTTTTATACACGCCTTCCGGCTGGTTTAAATAGGTATAACTTAAGGCACCCTCTGTACGTTCATGGGCATCGCCAATTGAACCTACTTCAACGCCCATTAGTTTTAGCTTAGTGCTCATGTCAGCGCCGTTGAAGGTAGTATCGCCGCCTGTTAAATGACTCACCGCGGTTCTGGCCATACTGTAGCCAGGTGCTACTAGGCCGAAAATTTTGTTATCCCAAAGGGCACATTCACCAATGGCATAGATGTCTGGGTCTGACGTAACGCAGTTGTTGTCTATAGCAATGCCGCCGCGCTCACCTAGCGTTAACGCCGATTTTTTGCCTAACTGATCTGATGGGCGAATACCGGCAGAAAACAAAATCATATCGGTTTCAAGTGCACTACCGTCTGCAAACACCATTTTGTATCTGCACGTTTCTCCTGCCTCTATTACTTGCGTGGCTTTTTGGGTATGTACGGTTACCCCTAAGCCTTCTATTTTGTCTTTAAGTACACCGCCACCTTGTACATCAAGTTGCACCGCCATAAGCTGAGGGGCGAATTCGACCACATGGGTATCAAGGCCAGCTTCTTTAAGCGCGTTGGCAGCTTCTAAACCAAGAAGACCTCCACCTACAACCACGCCAACTTTGCTCACACTGGCTGATGCTTCAATAGCCAACAAGTCATCGATAGTACGGTATACCAAGCAGTGCTCTTGGTCGTTGCCAGGAATTGGCGGAACAAACGGATAAGACCCAGTGGCAAGAATAAGTTTGTCGTATGAAAAGTGCTGATTGTCAGAGGTACTCACCCTTTTTTCTTCACGGTGAATATCGGTAACCATAGCGTTCGTTATGACATTTACGCCCCAGCTTGCATATTCACTAACGGTAGTAAGCGCTAAATCATCTGGTGTTGCACCGCTAAAATACGACGATAAATAGACGCGGTCGTAAGCTAAACGTGATTCGCCGCACAGCACAGTAATGTCTGCGTTGGCGTTACTCTTATAAAGCTGTTCAACAAAATGATGACCAACCATACCGTTACCCACCACCACAATACGTTGCTTTGCGTCTAATGAAGTCATACTTTTCCCCTTTCTTCGGGACAAAAAAAAGCCCGCGCCAACTCTCGTTGGTGCGGGCTTCGTTGCCTATTTCGCTAAACGCTGACAAGACGTTTAACTAACACTTTATTCGGATAACCTGTTTTTACAGAGCTAGCCTTTACACAGAATGGTCGATGAAGGTTGCTATTGCAGAAACAACAAACACAACATCGTTAACACATAATTTCTCTTGCACTAATTAATATCCAATATCGATGCCACTTAAATAAACATCGACATATCAGTCACTTAAAGATTTAAAGCGCAAGTTCGCTGTTTTATTTGCACCAAACAAACGCATTATTGAATTCGTTTGGTGCAGGCCAGCATAACTAGCCATAGGAAATTTAGTTAGCGCTTATGCCAACTTATCAGTAGCTACGCGGTAACGTGGGTCTTCAACCACGTTGATTTCAACAAACTTGTCGGCTTTACGAAGTAAGCAGCGGCACTCATCGCTTATGTGGCGAATATGCAGTTTCTTACCTTGCTGTTCGTATTTGTCTGCTAACGTATCTAGTGCATCGATACCTGATGAATCCCAAATACGTGATTCTTTGAAATCAATAACAACGTCTTCTGGATCGTTAGCAATATCAAACAAGTCTTTAAAATGCGAAACCGAGCCAAAGAATAGCGGACCGTCTAGTTCGTACACTTTCCAGCCATCGTTATCAATATGCGACTTAGCTTCAATGTGTCTTGCATGCTTCCAAGCAAATACCAGAGCAGACACGATGACACCCACCACTACTGCAATAGCAAGGTCAGCGATAACGGTAACGCCAGTAACCAAGAAAAGCACAAAGGCATCTTCTTTATTTACGCCACGAATAATTCTGAATGAAGCCCACTCAAACGTTGCAATAACAACGACGAACATTACGCCAACCAATGCCGCAAGCGGGATCATTTCAATTAGTGGGGCGGCAAACAAAATAAAGCCAAGCAATACCACTGCAGCGGTAATTCCTGACAAACGACCGCGGCCACCAGAGTTAATGTTAATCATGCTTTGACCAATCATGGCACAACCACCCATACCGCCAAAGAAACCGTTAACGGTGTTTGCCACGCCTTGACCCACGCATTCCTTGTTGCCGCGGCCACGTGTGTCTGTCATCTCATCAATAAGTGACAAAGTAAGTAGTGATTCAATTAGACCTACCAAACACAGAATGATTGAAGTAGGAAGAATAATCATGAAGGTTTCCCAGGTAAACGGCACCATAGGAATAGCAAAGCTTGGTAACTCTCCAGCCAATGTAGCACTGTCGCGCTGGTCTTGTGGAAGAAGGTCACGTACGAAATCAATTACGGTACGTGCTTCTAGATCTAAGCCATGTACAAGCGCCGTTACCGATACAATAGCTACTAGCGACGCAGGCACTGCGGTAGTCAGCTTTGGAAGCAAATAAATAATAGCCATGGTTAGCGCTACTAAACCAAGCATCCAGTACAGTAACGTACCTTCCATCCACTGAAGTTCACCCGCAGCATTAATAACTTTAAACTGGCCTAGCTGAGCCAAGAAAATAACAATGGCAAGACCGTTAACAAAACCCAGCATTACTGGGTAAGGCACCAGCCTAATAAACTTACCAAGCCTGAATATACCGCAGAGAATTTGCAACAATCCGGCAAGAATAACCGCGGCAAATAGATACTGCACACCGTGCTGAGCGACAAGCGCCACCATTACCACGGCCATGGCACCGGTTGCGCCTGAGATCATACCGGGACGACCGCCAATGGCAGACGTAATAAGCCCCATCATGAATGCCGCATACAAACCAATCATTGGCTCGACACCGGCTACGAATGCAAATGCAACGGCTTCAGGCACCAGTGCTAACGCCACCGTGATCCCCGACAACACATCGTTTTTTACATTGCTGTCTTTACTGGTAATTAAATCGAACATGTTCTCTCAGTAACTTAAAAGTGAAACGCAAAAGCCCAACGCGACGCGTTCTGTAATACAGACGCACCTGTTGAGCTTCAAAAATTTGTTGGCGATTCTATCACCATTACCACTTAAAATCTTTTAATAGATTGTTATCACATTTATTGGTTTATTTGACGTGTTGTGCTGACAAATGAAGGTGAGCATGGCAAGGTTAGCGCTTTGAAATTTTAGTGTTGTGGTTTACCCACAGCGAAAAAGCTGTGTTTTAGGAGTTTTTGTGGTCCCTTACATTTTAACCATTTTGTGTGTACTTGTTGCCGGCGCTATTCATTGGCTTGCGCCTAAGACGTATTGGAAAGCCACAATAATGTCTACCGCTGTTATTCTGCTTTTGTGCGTTGCAGCCCTCTTTATTTTCCAAGCATCTGGCATGTTAGTAAGCGATCAAACAGGTGAAACCGCAGACTTTTCTGGACAAATGCTTACCATTACTACGCTTGTTGCCTTCTTTGGCTTTTTGATTTCGCTGTTCGTAGGGTGGTTTTTAAAGGTGGTTCGCAACCAATAGCACTGGGTAACTTGTCTACTCTGCAGTCTAGCCATGCTGCATTTAAAACGCACCATATAGGTGCATATTAAATGCAGCTCAACACTTTTCCCTTCCTCTAATACCAACTTTTAACATCAACTTTTTTAGCGCGCTGACTTTTTTAAAGCCCTTTAAATATCATCTGTAAACCAATGCCTGCGCTAGCTTCATTGATATCTGCAGTTATGTATATCGTATGCTAAGCTCCATCATGCAAGGTTTCCAACTCTCACTTTGTTACAGGCATAAGTGTTGCATTCCCCACTGTGTTGCAAAAACCGCGTACCTCTTATTTTTGCGTACGCCTTTGTTGGTGATTACCATGCTTAAACACAGCCCTTCTCAGTCTGCCCTTTGTAGCGATGCAACAAAGCGATTTTTATTAGCAGCGAAGCACGCAGAAATTAACGTGCTCGAACAGCTTTCTAGCAATTGTCGTATTGTTATTGCGGTGCACGAGCTTATTCACGAAATTCAAAAAGAGCGTGGTGCCAGTAACATCTATCTCGCTTCTAGCGGACAACGCTACTCAAAAGAACGAAGCCAATATGTTTCTAACAGCGAGCAAGCTGAATCAACGCTTAAAAGCCAGCTAAAGTCGCTGTACTTAAACAATGCTTTTTCTTCACTCAACCCAAGGTTGTTAAGCAGCATAACCTTAGCGCTGCAGGCCACTGACCACCTGCCTCATTTACGCGAGCAAGTCGTTCAACAAGCTATTTCACCACTTGAGTCTACCCGTGCGTATAGCCGTTTAGTGGCAAGCTTGTTAACCGTTATATTTGAAGCAGCTGCCATTGCCAGCGACCCAACCATTACGCGGGCTTTAGTCGCTTTATTTAACTTTATGCAGGCTAAAGAATATGCAGGGCAAGAACGCTCTTGGGGGGCCATTGGTTTTGTAGAAACACATTTTGATGTGCGTCTGTGCACAAAGCTTCAGGCACTGCAGCAAGCGCAAGAGCACCACTTCGATATTTTCAACGAGTTTGCCGATAAAGCACAAAAAGCGGCGCTCGTCACACTACAGCAAAGTAAAGCGGCCAGCGATGTACTGCAGCTTCGCAATATGATTGCGCAGCTTAGTGATGGCAGCCCTATTGCTAGTGAAATTTCAGAAGTATGGTTTGACGTTGCCACAAGGCGAATCGACGCTATGCAAAGCATAGAAACACTGTTAACCGAGGCACTTTCTAGCCAAGCTAATCAGCAAGTGCAAAACGCTAAGCGAGAACTTGCCAACCACCAACAGCTTATTGAAAACTTTAACGATGAGCACAGTAGCAACAACTGTAGCGGCGAAGGTATTGCTGCCCATGAAGAAACAAGTGAAGGCTCCCCGCTTACGCTGCTTTTCGACCCTACTATGCCAGGGCTTGTGGAAGGAGAACCTAATTCTGCACCGCAGAATTCAATAGCGTCACAGCGCTCTACACTGTCTGCTCACCGCTCGTTTTACGACTTGTTGCGCTCCCAAGCCCAGCATATTGAAGATATGGAACGTGAGCTTGATGAAGCGAAGCGCGCTATTGTAGAACAGAAAACTGTTAGCCGAGCAAAGCTGGTAATAATGGAGAAGTTTAACTTGAGTGAAAACGATGCCTACCGACGACTGCAAAAACAAGCGATGAGCGAAAATACAACCATTGTGAATATAGCGTCGAAAGTGGTTGAGATAGCATCTGCGGCTAGGTAACAAGCTGTAGCTTAGGCCATAATGCAAGCCAGCCCTTTTCTTCAACACGCTTGTGCATAACCTCTGACCGTTTAAACAAAGGGCTTAAGCTTATGGTTTCTGCGAAATTTGCGTTTAGCCCAAACGGGGCAAGCACGTCTATTTGGTCATTATCGATTAATCGCACCGCTACACAGGTTTCCCGCTCAACCCAGTATGAAATAGCATGTTCGCAGCTGCTGTAAGGTTCATGATTGTGCTTGGTATGCATATGCGCTTGGTTTTTGACTTGCCAATTTACATTGGGCATCGCATTACTTAACCGTGCTTGCAGAGCTTTATCTTCTTGTTTAGGCGTTGTTTTAGAAAAATAGATAACGTCAATATCGTTAAGAGGGGTTGGCGAAGGTTTATTGTGCAAATAGTCCCATATTGCATTTCGCAGAAAACCTGCGCCAATATAACCTTCAGGGAGCTCAAGTGCGCGGACAGCTTCAAGGCAACCCATCCGTAAACTGTCGGCCTGCATTAAACGCGAAACACAGGTCTTATAGCTTTCCTCATTTTTAGTCATTATCTGCTGTTTAATCACGGGGCTTTATTACTAGGCTGACTTTTTGGGCTTAAATACTGCCGCTCATTTGCTGCCGCCTAAGCACTTAGGTGAACTGATTGCTTCACCGCCTCGCGCTTCCCACTCTGAAGGCGTATAGGTATGAAGCGCAAGCGCGTGAACTGGGCCTTGTAATGCGTCACTAGCAAGTGCATTGATTTCGCGGTGTCTTGCAATAAGGCGCTTACCGTCAAACGCGTCGCTTACCACCGTAACTTTGAAATGGCTTTGCGCACCATCTGGCACATTGTGCATAAAACTCTCATCAACAACCTCTAAATACTGCGGCGCGAGTGCCTGAGTGATGGCTGATTCAAGAAACGCTTTAACTTGCATATTCACTACCCTGCTGGCGAAATTAGATGTCTAAATGTTAGATTTATTCTACCACCGATAGGTTTGGCCGTCTTGGCTATACCGTGCACATAATGACTTTGCGTGCTGCCGGCCATAATAAGCACACTGCCGTGCTCAAGCACATGCGTAAAGCGCGCTTTGGTTTCCTTATGTCGCAAAACAAAAGGTCGTGCTTCGCCAAGGGTTAATGAAGCAATTGTTGGATTAATACCTAGTTCGGGCTCATCGTCGGCATGAAGACTCATGCTGTCTTGTCCATCTCGATACCAGTTAGCCAGTACACTATTAAATTCAGTGCCAGTAATTTGCTCACAAGTTTCGCGTAACTCGCTAAGCGTTTTCGACCAAGGGTTGGGTGCCATGGTTAAATTTGAATAGGTATAGGTGCAGTGCGGGTCGCCATGCCAGCTTTGCAGGCGCGGAATATTTACCGATTTTCCAAACAAACGGATTGCATCTTGGCGCCACGGCAGCTCGGTTTTGAGTGCTTCAAAACAGCGGTTAGCGTCGCTTGATGAAAGCGCATTGGGATAGTACCTAACATCGGCTTCTGATAGCGGCAGCTGCACGCACGCTCTTTCACGCCGACCATTTTCCTCGTCGAATAAAGAAAATTGCATCGTAAGTTAACGCACCTTTTATTTCGTTTTGACTCTTACAGTTAATCCTATTGTACGCAAAACCCATGCAATATGTTCATGCGCTGCACACCTCGGGGATAAGGTGAATTGCTGCCGTGTTTCATTTTGTGTTTGAAAGGGAAAAAAGATGAAGGATAAAACAACGAACAAAGCGTGAGTTTTTACTCACGCCTTTGAAAGAGAAGTTAGGTTACAGACGTGACTTTTCTTTGAAATCGTCATCCGCTGGCGTTGCGCTCCATGCCCCGCTGTCTTGAATAACGCCCTTGTTTTTATTCATCCATGTTTTAATAACGCTGGCACTTGACGAAGCGCTTGGAACCTGTGTTGAACTTCTATCAAGGGTTAATGGGCTGAACGCACGTGACCAGAAATAGTGAGTCACGGCTGCACCATGCTTTTCGGCAACTTGCCAAAACTGGAAATTCCATGGCTTTAATTCTGAAAAAGCAATGCTGTTCATAAGACTGGCGTTGTTGTCGCCCGCCAAAAACGTGCTGGTGACAGGCGAACTTCTATACGCCTCAATAGCTATACCTTTGGCTTTTAGGGTATCCACAATGTCTTTACTACGCTCACCAGTCCACTTGTTATTTAAATAAGACTTCTCGCCAATTGAATAAAACGGGTCAAGTAGTGCAATTCGGTCGGGGCGATAAGCGCCTGACAAACTGCCTTGGTTCACAGCAGTGTTTAATTTGTTTGAAATGGTAAGGGCCAACTGATTCCCTAACGAGTGCCCTGTTACACGAAGCTCGGAACCAGAAAAGCCTGGCATGCCGTCAACAAGGGCAGTGTAAAGCAAGTCAGTAACGGATTTATTAGGGCCGCTGCTGTAGCTGCCGTTGCTTGACTTCCAGCGCATGTTTCTTGGACCGTTAGCCGAGTGAATTTTCGCTTCAGCGTCTTTCACCTCGCGTTCATCAGCAAACTGGTTCCAATACAAAATACCTACGTTGTAGCCGCGATCTAACCAGTACCATGCTAGGTCTTGATTTGGGCCACCAGAACGGTTTCTGTTTAGCGTTTCGCGATTACGGTTAGTAACCGACCCGTTTTGCCACCCGTGAATGTAAATAACGGTTTTTTTATTACTGCTGTAATAAGGGTTTGACTGGCCTTTGTTGGCTTTTTTTGCGTCGTTATAATCAAACCAGTATAAACCGTAATCTAAGCTGCTATACACGGAGTTTGGAAAGGTTATTTCTGCTTTGGCTGACATTGAAAAAGCTATGGCGAGCACAGCCCATAGTAGGGTTAGTTGTTTTTTCATGGTTTTATTCGTTCTTCTTTGTTTTTAGTTTTTATTTAAGCGATGTGTTGTTAGTGGCCTGACAAGATAACTTAACAATATTTTCACATTTCAATTACAAAGTAAACGTTTACATTTTAATCAATCTTCACAACGTGGCATACAAACACATTTTTAGTTAAACCACTTCCCCCTTCCCGCTGCGTTTAAAGCGTTAAAATGCTATTCTAGTGAACTTATGTATGCGGGTGCCGAGCACGGCATTCACCAACGAATTGAATTCCACCAGCAGATTACGTACACGTTAATGAATACAGAATTTATATTGGCCGACCGTCACTTTACGCTTGTTCGCTACCCAGAAAAACACCAGCATGTAAGCCTGCAGGCATGGGATAGTGCAGATGAACTGGTTATAGAGCATATAGAAGCACTGCTTAGCGAAAACGAAGCAATGGTTAATAACGACTCGCCAATGATGCTATTTAACGATGAATTCGGTGCGCTTGGTTGCTGGTTTTCACATCTAGCTCCGCTATGGGTTTCCGACTCTTACATTGCGCTTCGTTCATTGCAGGAGAACCTTGCATCGAATAATTTGTTAAGTGGGGATGATGAAAGCAAAACCGCGCCTATTACCCCCTTAAGCAGTGTAGAAAGTTTAACGTTTACCCCAAAAAATGCGCCAAGCGTTGTTGTATTAAAAGTACCTCGCGCATTGGCCTTGCTTGAACAGCAGCTTATCGATATTCAGCGGTATATAACGCCAAACACAAAAGTCATTGCTACAGGAAAAGTGAAAACCATCACAAAATCTGTGCTGGGGCTGTTTGAGAAATACATTGGCCCTACTACGACATCGCTGGCTAAGAAAAAGTCACGCCTAATCTTTTCGTCACCCGATGAAAATAAACAAAAGGCGACTTCACCCTACCCAACGCGCTGGCAATGTAAAGGAACTACCGGCGTTTCGTTAACCTTAGATAATTTAGCCAATACGTTTTCTCGTCAGTCATTAGATATTGGTGCTCGTATTATGCTTGAGCACATGACCGTTAGCGCAAATGATGTAGTGGTAGACTTAGGCTGTGGTAACGGCGTACTGGGGGTAAATGCACTATCGCTCGCGCCAGACTGCAAAGTAATTTTTATCGATGAGTCCTACATGGCGCTAGAAAGTGCAAGACAGAATGTACTTAACAACTTTCCAGACAAAATTGACCAGTGTGAGTTTGTTGCCAGTAACTGCCTTGAAAGCTTACTTAACCGAACCAACACACCTGCTGTAACCAAAATATTGTGTAACCCACCATTTCATCAGCAAAATGCAATTACCGACCATATTGCGTGGCAGATGTTCACAGACTCACGTGCACTGCTTGTAAAGAGCGGGCATCTTGTTGTTGTGGGTAATCGTCACTTAGATTATCACATTAAACTTAAAAAACTGTTTGGTGGTGCGAAGGTGCTTGCCAGTGACAAAAAGTTCGTTATCTTAGGCACAGCAAAACGCTAATAAATACTTAAGCGAATGAAACTAGAGGACTATTTCATGAAGTATTCTTTTAAAACCATATTGGCAGCATGCTGCGCACTTACCATGATGGTGAGTTTTGCTGCAGCGGCGGCAAAGAAGGACGATGGCTCGCAAATACAGCCCGACAATTACTACCCACGTGTAAAAATTGAAACAACAAAGGGTGACATAGTGGTTGAATTAGACAGAAGGCGAGCACCAATTACCGTAAACAACTTTCTTCGCTACGTTGATAAACGCGCTTATGAAGACACCATCTTTCATCGCATAGTGCCTGGATTTGTTGTACAAGGCGGGGGATATACTGCCGATTTTGAAGGTAAATCTAACTTCCCTGAAATTTTTAATGAGTCTGGGAACGGGTTGACCAACGACTTACATACTATTGCGATGGCACGTCAGAGCGACCCACACACAGCCAACCGCCAATTTTTCTTTAACGTTAACGACAACAGTAGCTTGAACCCAGGAAGAGATTGGGGTTATGCAGTATTTGGCGTTATCGTGGAAGGTGAGGATGTAGTTGATGCGATGTCAGAGGTGGAAACAGAGTATTCAATTCGCTTAAACGCGAACAATGTGCCTATTGAACCCATTGTTATCAAGAAAGTAACTGTGTTACCGCCACTGTAACGCCTAACGATGCGGTAATAATTTATATAAACATTGGCTGTAGCAATCTCATATGGGTGGTTATTAATATATGTTTTTACAAACAATGCACGCTGGCCACCCGATGTTTTGTTTCAACAGCCATTATAAGTCTCGCCAATACAGCGTTTGTGCGGGAAACGTTTTGTCGAAGTAAATGCCGTGACGTTTAAACCCGACTTTTTCTAGCACACGCTGTGACGCCACATTTTCAGGATGAGTCATGGCAGTAAGAAAGCCATAGCCCTGTGACTTACTCCAATCAATTACCGTATTACACGCTTCCACGCATAAGCCTTTACCTCTCGCTTGAGGTAGCATGGCAAACCCTAAATCAGGGCAAGTAAATGCGAAACGATTAAATAGCCCGCACACACCAAGGGGCAGGCCTGTTTGTTTGTCTTCTAGTGCAAGTAACCCGTATCCCCACTCTTTTCGCTGCGCGTTGGTGCTCTCAATATAGTCACACGCGTCATCAATATTATTTACGCCACGACTGCCAATAAACCTTTTCCACTGTTCATCTTGCTGTAGCGACAACACCCAGTGCTTATCGGCAAGGGTTAATGGGCGCATAATGAGTCGTTTCGTACTAAAGCGGTTGCAGTAGGCCATCAATTATCTCTGTAACTTCTTGGCTTACATTAGCAGCCCTTGGGTATTGAGGTGACGCCCTGTCGTTTACTCTTGGGTGGTCCCACGCCTGGGTTAAGGTTATAAACGCCTTTGCTTCTTCTATACCACCATGCTCCAAACAACCGGCCATACACGTGTCGATGTAGGTTTGATGAACGGGATACGCTTGTGTTGCCGGGGCGCATTTAAGCGTCTCACAAATCCACAAATTAAAAGGGGCGAGCGCTTGCTGAAAGCTGGCTATCTCAGCGCTATTGTAATTACTAATACCGCTTTTATTGAGCAGTACATTATCGTGATTAACTTCAACAAATCTGTAGTCGCGCTCTCGCTGTTGAAGTGCTGGGCTTAACTGAGCAGGAATAAGCTGTGCATTTAACTGCTTCGACGAAGAAGCTACCGCACCTACGTACGTTTGCTTCTCTTGCTCGCTACGGGTTACCCATGCGCGCTCGAACCCGTTTACCGTTACCGGCACTCCCTTGGTAAAAATATTCGAGAAACGCTCGCGGCTATCTTTGCTAAATAAACTGCCATAGCCAAGCACAATATGGCGTTCATCTAAAGACGATATCCATTGCGAGATCTCTTCAATAGTTTGCTGCTTCAAAGCTATTTCCCTTCAATTTTTTACCTTAATTTTGTGTTGCCCCATTAATACGCGGCCTTGTGAACGTCTCTTAGTGAGTTAATACGTTGGCTACGTTCACATGTATTCTTCGCGTTTAAACGTGCCAAACAAAAAAGGCGATGTACACTACATCGCCTTTTCATACGGAAACTAACCTGTTTTAGTGCTTAGAACAAGGCTCGTACACCAACAGTTACATTTCTGCCCGGCAGTGGCGCCTGGTCTTTTAGGAATGACGTGTGTACACGTGCTTCTTCGTCGGTAAGGTTTTCACCACGCGCAAACACTACCCAATCCACGCCTTGACCACCGAACTCATATTGCACACTCGCATTCACAAGGGTGTAACCGTCAGTTGGTGTTTCAAATGAGGCAACTTGTGTTTGCTCGTCGTACCATGTGAAACCAACATCAGCACTTAACCCATCGTTTACGTAGCTAAGTTCACTACCAAAGCGCATTGGCGGCGTGCGCGGTAGGTTATCGTCTTCAATTTCAGCGCGAATATAGTCACCAAATACAGTAAGACGTAGCGTATCGCTTAAATCAAAGAAGGTTTCAGCTTCAAAGCCCCAAATATCTGCGTCGGCTTGCTGGAAGTAGAACACAGGCAGACCTTCTTCATCGCTGTGCTCGTCATGATCACCCTCATGCTCTTCGCCCATGTGCCCTTCTTCCACACCTTCATCGTGCTCGTCATGCTCGTCTTCATGGCCGTGCTCGCTTAGGGCAATAAGTCCTGTATTGGTTTGGAAAATGTAGTCGTCAGCCTGATTATAGAAGAACGACACACTATAGCCCCAGTCACCCGTAAATTTACGGAATGTAATATCAAGGTTAGTGCTAACTTCTTCCTCTACGCTATTCAGTGTCTCTTCAATATGGCCTTCTTCATCCATATCGAATACTAACCCTACTTCGTAGTTTTGCGTTGCCAAATGCTGACCCGCTGAAAATAATTCTTGTTGGCTTGGTGCACGTTCGCTGCGCGACAACGTTACGGCAATTGAGTGACCTTCAACGTATTCCCAATTCGCACCTGCTGATAACGAAAGGCTTGTAAAGTCGTAATCAGGGAAGCTAAACGCTAGCTCGTGTTCTTCGTGCTCTTCACCTTCGTGTTCTTCGCCTTCATGCTCGTCGTGTTCTTCATGAGCAATGTCTAGCTCAATTTCACTGTCATCTGCATCAATGCTGGTGCGCTCTAAACGACCACCAAGTTCAAACGTTACATTGCCTACTTGCTTTTGTTCAACGAGGTACAGTGCAAAGCTTGATGTAGTATTTGCAGGCGTAAATGCCTCTTCGCCAACCGCATTGTAGTCGCTATGGTTGAACTGTAGGCCGAATACGCCATGCCAACCGTTCACTTCTTCATGGTAAGCAGATAAACGAATGTCGCTCGCTTCGTTTGAAAACACGGTACCAGGCTCGCCGTCTTCAATTTCTGCGTGTTCATAGTCGGTATACGATGCTGCAAACTTTAAGTTAGTTAATCCACGCACCGGTGAGTGCCACTCACCGGCGGCTTGATAGCGTGTCATGTCAACGTCTAGCAGTACGCCTTCTTCGCCATGTTCTTCGTGATCGTGGTCGTCGTGATCACCCATGATGTCATCTTCGTGTTCTTCATCATGGTCGTCATGCTCTTCACCGTGTCCGTGGCTGTGCCCAGGTACACCGTACTCGTTGTCTAGCTTCTCAACGGCAAAACCAAAATAGCCTTCCTCGGCAACGTAAGATAAGCCAGCAACAACGTTTGTAGTTTCCATTGCACTGCTTTCTAGTACACCGTTTGGCTCGTCTTCGTCAGGGTCTACCGACGCAAAGCCAGGAATATCTGCGTTTTCAGTATCACGGAAGAAACCGTCTACGTGCCATACCCAATTGCCGCTGCCGCCAGTAACATCACCGCGCGTAAACGTGCCTTCGTTCACTGTGCTGTAACTTACTTCAGCTTCGCCTTCTACACCGTCAACTTGGTACTGAGGAATACGCTTGTCTACCACGTTAACTACACCGCCGATAGCGCCGCTGCCGTATTGTAGGGTTGCTGGTCCGCGCAATACTTCAACTTGTGTTGCGCTGCTTAGGGTTGAAGCTACGTTGTGGTCAGGACCAACACGCGATACGTCTGACACGTCTAGACCGTTTTGTACAATGCGTACTCGAGGGCCATCGTTACCACGAATAATAGGGCTGCTAGATACTGGACCAAAATAAGTGCTGTGCACCCCTGGCGTATTTTTAAGAGTTTCACCTAGCGTTGGTGCTTCAATTTTGCGTAGTTTTTCAGCGCTAATGACCGTAACAGGTGTTACCGACTCAAGCACTGACGTTTCAAGTGCATTAGCGGTTACTACAATGTTCTCAACTGAAGCGGGCTTTAGCACAAAATCTACGTTCTGATCGGTAGATACATCGCCTAAATCGTTGTCGCCGTGAATATAGTCAGATGAATAAACATGTAAATGAATATGTGGCTGCTTAACGTCGTTAAAGCGGTACACACCGTTTTCGTCGGTGAACGCAACACGGCGTGTTCCTTCAATTTTAACTTCTGCACCTGCAACTGGATTGCCAGCCGTATCGGTTACTTTTCCAGTTACGGTAGTGGCGTAAACAGGCGCACTTAACAGCCCTGCTATGGTAATACTTAGCAGTGAACGCATTTTCATGGGGCCCCTCTGAGGATGTTATATTATTACATTGGTTATGATATAACATTTTTCAGGATCTAACCGGCGATGTCAATTGCGAGCAAGCGCACTGCTTAGCACATTGAACGATATTTAATGTTCTTTAGCTATGGATGTAAAAATAGTTAGAGGGTAAAACGCTATGCTCTACTAACAGGGAAGTTAATAACCTGTTGAATATGAGTGGCCCCCATTTTAAGCATTAATAACCTGTCAACGCCTAAAGCAACGCCTGCACATTCAGGTAACCCAGCGTCTAGCGCTTCAAGAAACAGCTCGTCTATAGGCTTTACGGGTAAGCCGCTAGCCTGACGTTTAGCATTATCTTCTTCAAATCGGGCGCGTTGCTCTTGCGGCGCACTTAATTCATTAAACCCGTTCGCCAACTCAGCACCTTGGAAATAAACTTCAAATCGCTGTGCGACACGTGCGTCATCTGGATTTATTTTTGCTAAAGCTGCTTGCGATGCGGGGAAATCATAAATAAAACAGGGTTTTTGTTGGCCAATTTTTGGCTCTACACAATAGCTGAACAACAATTGTAATTTGCTATCAACACTCAGCGTTTCTGGCTCATGAATATCAATATTGTTGTCACGCATTGCGTTTAACAAAGCGGTGTCGGTTGTATCAAGCGGGTCAAGACCCACATGTTCTTTGAATGCCTGTTGGTAAGTAAGTCTATCGCTAGGTTGCGTTGCCAGTACTTCCATAAGCAGCGCATCAACTTCGTCCATTAAATCGAAATGATTAAACCCAACACGATACCATTCCAACATAGTGAACTCGGGGTTATGCCAACGCCCCTCACCTTCGTGGCGAAATGCTTTGCCTATTTGATAAATAGAGCCACTTTGTGCACACAACAATCGTTTCATGGCGTATTCAGGAGAGGTTTGCAGGAACAAGCTGGTTGTTTTTCCCGTAGTGCTAAAATGAAACGGCGTTTCGAACGCATCAAGGTGCTCGTCGGTAACTGTGCCGTTAGATAATGATGGCGTGTCTACTTCTAACACATCGCGCTTGTAGAAAAACTCTCGAATTAAACGCAGAAGCTCAGCCCGCGCTATTCTTGCCTGATGCGTTGTTGTAGGTTTCCATGACGGCATTGCATTACTCGTAAACAAATTTAATTTAACTGACTTTGATAGAACTGCTGTAGAACACAGCGTAAATAAAAAACCGGTGTATTTCTTATAACGAACCGGTGTGCCACTATAAAAAAACCGGTGTACCCTTTAACGAGAAACACCGGTTTAATTTTATGACAACACGCTATGCATGTAATGCGCTTAGTGTGCTGTGTTCGGTAGCTTTATTTTTGCGCGCGAGAAACGTATTCGCCAGAACGCGTATCTACACGAATAACTTCACCCGTTTGTACAAACAGAGGAACACGTACCACTGCACCAGTGCTCAGTGTTGCAGGTTTACCACCTGTGCCAGCCGTATCGCCTTTAAGGCCCGGATCAGTCTCTGTAATTTCAAGCTCAACAAAGTTTGGCGGCGTTACTGTAATAGGTGAACCATTCCACAATGTAATAGTACAAATGTCGTTTTCTACTAACCACTTCGTATTTTCGCCCACCGCTTTTTCGTCTGCAGCGATTTGTTCGAATGTATCGTTATTCATAAAGTGGTAGAATTCACCGTCGGTGTACAGGTAGGCAAGCTCTGTATCCATTACATCAGCGCCTTCAACTGTTTCACCCGAGCGGAAAGTTTTTTCTAAAACTTTACCTGAAATTAGCTTACGAATTTTAACGCGGTTAAATGCTTGGCCCTTACCCGGCTTTACGTATTCGTTTTCTAGAATGTTGCAAGGTTCGCCGTCCAGCATGATTTTCAGGCCGCCTTTGAACTCGTTAGTGCTGTAATTAGCCATAATTCCTCTGTCTAAACATAAGGTACAAAAAGTTTCGTGGAACAAATAATACCTAAAAAACCAATTTCTGTAGAGCATAACTGGCAAAAAGAATTGGCATTGAGTTTTACAGACCCATCAAAACTGTTGCAGCACATGGGGTTAGACGAGGAAAAGTATACACAACATATAAAAGCAAGACGGCTTTTTCCTATGCGTGTGCCGCGCCATTTCGTAAACTTAATGGAGAAAGGCAACCCAAACGACCCGCTGTTTATGCAGGTTATGCCATTAAGCGATGAATTTCTTAGCACACCGGGTTATACCGAAGACCCACTAGAAGAGCACGACACGGCTGGAAAAGGCATTTTGCATAAATACGACTCGCGAGTGCTTTTAATGGTGCGAACGGGCTGTGCAGTGAACTGCAGGTATTGTTTTCGACGTCACTTCCCTTACGCTGACAATGCCGTGAGTAAACATCAATGGGAAGAAGTACTTAGCTATATTCGCACTCATCCAAACATAAATGAGGTTATTTTTTCTGGCGGCGACCCGCTTATGGCAAAAGATGATCACTTAGCGTGGCTGGCTCAGGAAATTGCCCAAATCGAACACGTAAAACGCCTGCGTATTCACACTCGATTGCCGGTGGTGTTACCTGAACGTATTGATAATAAGTTTATGGAGTGGTTTGGAGATCTTCCTTTGCAAAGGGTGCTAGTACTGCATGCGAATCACGCTAATGAAGTGTCGCCGGCCTTGGCCGTACGATTGCGTGAACTTCAAAGCAAAGGCGTAACGCTGCTAAATCAGTCCGTGTTACTAAAAGGCATCAATGACTCGGGCAAGGCAATAAGTGATTTAAGTGATGCGTTGTTTGATGCCGGAGTACTGCCCTACTACGTACATGTGCTTGATAAAGTGCAGGGCGCAAGCCATTTTTATGTGAGTGATGATGATGCAAGAGGCATCATGGAAGAAGCGATAAAGCGCCTGCCAGGGTTCTTGGTGCCAAAACTGGTTAGAGAAATTGGCGGTCAACCTGGCAAAACGCCTATCGACTTACATTTGCATCCGTAACTTACGCGTAGGTATCAATGTTGGCGCCTAACGCGGGGTTTGAAGATGACGATTTTGGTACGTCAGAAGCTGATTCCAGCAACTGAAGCGACGCTTGTCCCTCTTGCTCTTGCTGACTTTTCGCCAGTTTAAGAGAGGCCAACTCAAGTGACGCACCGGACGTTCCAGAGGCATTAGCACCTTGTAGATCCATACCATTTTCCTTTGTTGCTTGTAGCAAAGTAAAAAAGTGGGCAGAATTGCCCCCCTTTATAGTGTGCTACCTTTTAGTTGCCCAAAAAGTAGCATTCGTTAGGTTATCGGCAAGTAACGACGAATCTTTAACCACTTTTTTCAAAATTTCAGCATCGAAACAAAAGGCGCTCTTATGCAGGAAAAGCAAGAAATGCAGGCTATTCATCAACAACTTCAAGAGACCATGCAAACCCTTTATCGCAAGGCGGTAGATGCCGACCAAATGTTAGACAGTTTACAGCGTGACCAAAAAGGGAAGTTTGCTGCTGTATTTGCACAAGACAGCGGCTTTACTACATCGGCGAAGCGTTTTGGCCCGTATGTGGAAGAAATTGCTAACGATTGGCAAGCCATGAAAGAACTTGAAGGTGACGCTGCAAAACAGGCGCTGGCGCCGCTGGTGAAAAAAATTGAATTAGCTTTAGTTACTTTAGCCCAGTTTCAACAGAGCTTAAGCAAGAAATAAACACCTACATATAAGCACTTACATATAAGCACTTAAAAATTGTACAGCGCAATCTCATCGAGCCTGCGCTGTATTTCTTTTACTTCATCTAAATACGCTTGGCTGTCTACTCCGCCGTAAACTTGTGTAAATGTCTGCTTGCTCAACCCTTCAGGTAAATTGTTGATAGGGGTAATTATTTCTAATTCATTTTGAATACGCGCAATTGCATTTTGTACTTCAATGGCTTTTTCGGGATTAATTGCAACGCTACCAAATTTAGCGCCCGACATATCAGCTGCTAGGTCTACAAAACTGTATCCTGAACCGCCCTGCCCTCGGTCCATAAGTTCTTTAAATTCACCTATGGCTAATGACATTCCTTGTTCGGCAAGCAGTTCTAACGCAGCTGAAATAATGAAGTGACGCGCCAAATCATTGCGATTGTGCAATACTGCACCCACTTTAGGCTTAAGCGCTTTATCAGCATAGGGTTGAATATCGCCAACCAAGTTTCCTACGCGATGATGCCCTACATAAACAGCAAGGGCTAAAATGACTGCCTTATTATGAAGCGCAGCTTCGCTTTTCGAATGGCTTTGTTCTCTTGCACGCGCCATACCCTCGCGTAAGTATTCAGTTAACGAAACCGGTGTTACAGACAGCGCAATTTCTCTGCCAGAGATGTAGCGTAAGTAATACGCGGTTAACACTTCCAGCTCGCTTGCTTCACTTTGCGATAAGTTAGACGCCGCGACATTGAGCTCGGCCAGAAAGGTATCTAATCGCCCTACGTTAAGCGACAGTTCGCCATCGCGCATGGTAACTTCCTCGACACGAGACAGCGCAATGGTGGCTATTTCAGACTTGGTGTAAGTGTTTACGACATATTCAAGAAAAGATAATAAAAAGCGGCCAGGAATGGCTAAATTGCCCACCTGTAGCTGCTGTACCTGTAAGCTGTTGCCGGGCAACACTAGGGCAGACGCATTAACATAGTAACCCGTATCTTTAATTGCATAAGTAACACTTACGGTGCCGCCAATGGGCGATATATTAACGCGCCCTTTGAATTCCGGAAGGGCTCGCTGTAACACACCTACAAGGCTTTCCACCTGCGTTTCGGTAAGCGTAATTTGATGACCTTCTTCGCGACGAGAAAAAGCGCGCTGAAGCTGTGCAAGTAATGTATTAACGCTATCAGCGCCGTCTAACTGTGTCGGTGCTGTAGACGCCACTAAAGGCTGTTTTTGAACCGCCATAACCGCAACGGTTGCCCCTGCGGCCATTAAGAAAAGAGCGATAAGTGAAATGCTAATAAGTAGCCATTTAATACTGCGTACAATCATATATTTTGTTTGCGGGGCGCCTGTTAACTGTTTATCGCGTATGTATGAGGGTAGCAAATGGGAGGAAGTTCCGCCCCACACGTAAAATAAAATCAATGTTTTCTATAAGCTACGCCTATGTTTCTTGGTGCCATATACTACGTTAAGTTATTGCTAGTCACCAGCAGTATGCTTTCTTTCAAACTGCTCTCCATGCTTGTTGAGGAAACCTGAAGCTCAATAAAAACAGTGCAAAGCTGGTGTTAAACACGGGCAAAGTAAAAGTTAAACCGGTGCAGAGCACAATAGAAAACGCACGCTTAAACGCGAATAAATGCAGCATGTGATAAACTAAAAGCATCAAATAATAAAGAGCATTTCGCGTGTTGTATCATGTTATGGGCTTGGTAAGTTCAGCCCTTTTTCTACTGACTTGGTTTGGTTTGTGGTCGCAAATTAAGTCGATGAACAAATACCAATATCTTTGCCGAGATGCGAACAATAGTTTGTCGCTTAATCAGTTTGGCTCAAGCTACTTTGCGTTTTTCTCTCTTTTTCTGTTTGGTATATCCGTAGAGCCCTTTAACCATTATTTGGTGTGGACACGCTTTGGCGCCCTACTACTCACGCTTGTTATTATTATGAAAATTTGGCAACAGCGCCGTGGACCAGTAACGACCATGGTGGCCTCAATGGCCACACTCGTTTTTTTAGCGGGCATTGCATCAATGTTTTTCCGCCCCTTTCCAGCCATTGCTCAGCTTGGTACCGCCACCCTAATGCTTGGCGTTACGGTTATTTTGTTTCAGGGCACACTTCATCAACTTTTGGTGCTAAAACGAAGACAAAAAGTAGGGTCGTTGTCGGCCACGTTATTCAAAAACATTTTAATTAAAGACGTGAGCACGCTGCTGTTTGGCCTTACCATGCCGTTAAGTCAAAGCTGGCCTTTGTTGGTGCTAAACGGAACCAGCGTCATCATGCGCGGTGCGGTGCTTGTTGAGATTTTGAAACTAAAACGCCGTGAAGAACACGGCGTTATTGAAGTGGAAAAAGGCTAAAGCCTTTTTATGTAATTTTGAGTTAAGACTACAGCGCAACTTCCGCCATATTGCCTTTACTCTCTAGCCACGTTTTTCTGTCACCCGAACGCTTTTTAGCAAGCAGCATATCCATAAGTTCCATCATTTCTTCTGCGTCTTCAATGGTAAGCTGCACCAAGCGACGCGTGTTTGGATCCATGGTCGTTTCGCGCAATTGCATTGGGTTCATCTCACCCAACCCTTTAAAGCGCTGAACATTTACTTTGCCGCGTTTCTTTTCTGCTTCAATGCGATCAAGAATACCCTGCTTCTCGCCTTCATCTAGCGCATAAAACACCTCTTTACCCACATCAATTCTAAATAGCGGTGGCATAGCCACGTAAACATGGCCTTGCTCTACAAGGGTTCTAAAGTGCCTTACAAAAAGCGCACAAAGCAGCGTTGCAATGTGAAGTCCGTCGGAGTCGGCATCGGCAAGAATACAAATTTTACCATAGCGCAGGCCCGACAAATCCGTTGAATCTGGGTCGATACCAAGCGCTACCGAAATGTCATGAATCTCTTGTGACGCCAATACTTGTGATGAGTCTACTTCCCAGCTATTTAGTATTTTACCGCGCAGCGGCATAATAGCTTGGAACTCTCTGTCGCGAGCTTGCTTTGCACTACCACCCGCAGAGTCACCCTCTACTAAGAAAAGCTCTGAGTATGAAATGTCTTGCGATGAACAATCAGTAAGTTTGCCGGGAAGCGCTGGCCCCTGTGTTACCTTTTTACGTGCTACCTTTTTAGTTTGACGCAAGCGGCGCTGAGCATTACTGATACACATTTCAGCTAATGCTTCGGCAATTTCAGTATGCTGGTTTAGCCACAAGCTAAACGCATCTTTTACAATGCCCGATACAAATGCACTGGCCTGACGCGACGATAAACGCTCTTTCGTTTGCCCTGCAAACTGCGGGTCTTGCATCTTGGTTGACAAAATATAAGCGCAGCGGTCCCAAATATCATCAGGCGACAGTTTTACACCACGTGGCATTAAGTTTCTGAATTCACAGAATTCACGCATACTTTCAAGTAGGCCTTGGCGCAAGCCATTCACGTGCGTACCACCTTGCGCAGTGGGGATAAGGTTTACATAGCTTTCGGTAACCAAATCACCGCCGTCTGGTAGCCACATTACCGCCCAATCGGCCGCTTCGGTGTTGCCACTAAAACTGCCAACAAACGGTGTGTCCGCTGGAAGCGTTTCAAACTCTTCAACGGCTTGGTAAAGGTAGTCTTTTAAACCGTCTTCGTAATACCACTCTTGGCTTTCTTTGGTTATTTTGTTGTCGAAACGAATGCGAAGCCCAGGACTTAACACCGCTTTTGCACGCAAGTTGTGTATTAAGCGGCTTACCGAGAACTTTGCTGAATCGAAATATTGAGGGTCAGGCCAGAAATGCACTCTTGTGCCCGTGTTGCGTTTACCGCATGTATCGATTATTTGTAAATCTTCTACTTTGTCGCCGTTTTCAAAGGCAATTTGATACACGTTGCTGTCGCGGCGGATAGTAATTTCAACACGGGTAGAAAGCGCGTTAACTACTGAAATACCAACGCCGTGCAAACCGCCCGAAAAGGCGTAGTTTTTGTTTGAAAATTTACCACCAGCATGCAGCTTACACAAAATAAGCTCCACGCCCGACACGCCCTCTTCAGGGTGAATATCTACCGGCATCCCACGACCGTCATCAATAACTTCTAGCGATTGGTCTTCATGCAGAATGACTTTGATGTTTGACGCATGACCGGCTAGTGCTTCATCCACACTGTTATCGATGACCTCTTGCCCCAAGTGATTCGGGCGCATGGTATCGGTATACATGCCTGGACGGCGTTTTACGGGTTCAAGGCCATTTAGAACCTCGATTGCATCTGAATTGTATTGATTTGACATAGTTATGGTTGTTATTTAAGCCAGCAACAAAAACGGCGCTTGTTGTAATTAGTTACCATTGGTAAGCAAGTACAACAAACCTAATAAATTGATGGTATCAGGGCTTGTAGATACTGGCAATGTGCTTATTTCAACAGAAACTCGGCAATAGCCGGTAGGTGATCTTCATACCCCACAAAGCTGTGATCGCCCCCTTGTTCAATAACCAGATGACTGTTCACATATTTTTCTTCGGCTAGTCGGTAATCTAACGTTTCATCATTGGTTTGCAGCATGACTCTATATTTTGAAGCATCTTTAATAGAAGTAGCCTCTAGTGCTTTAATCACATCCATATCGCTATCGACAATATCGAATTGCTCGCCACTGTATGGGTTTTGGTGTGAACCAATAAAGCTTTGCAATAACTCGTAAGGGCGCACCGCTGGATTAATTAATACAGCCTTTCCACCAAACTTTTCTAGCAAAAAGGTAGACAGATAACCGCCCATTGAGCTTCCAATTAAACGAAGATCACCGTTTTGTAGTGCCGGCGTTGCTTCAATAAGGCTTAGTAACTGTGCCTCAACTTTACTTGGGTAGTTAGATAGTTCAGGAGTGTGTAACGTGACGTCTGGATGATGCTGCTTTAAATACGCTTTAGTGGCTTGGGCTTTCACCGACTTTGGTGAGCTTAAAAAGCCATGAAGGTACAAAATGTGTTGCATATTAATTCTCGTTTTTTGTTTCTTATATTCGTTTGAGCCTGTTAACTGACCTAACTGGGCTTTTGCTTTAATCGCTTATACGAACCACTTTTACGCCTACGCTGCCGTCATCGCTTAACTGAATTAGCTGGTAGCCAGGCGCCTCGTTAGTCACGCCGAAATCTGACTGCATTGCCCACTGCCAGCATGTAGAAGGACAACCGTAAACGGGCGTATTGAAATCACCTAGTGTGTAACGAAGCGGTGCATGAACATGTCCGTGAACTATCACCTTAAGCGCATTATAGTTGCTTGCCAGCTGCTCTATTAAACCAGCATCACTCAGTGAATGATTATCCATCCAACTATTCGATGCTTTTACATGGTGATGTACTGCCAACGCGTGATTCAGATGTGGCTGAGCAGCAACATGCGATGCTATCGACGTAATATCACTTGCCCGAACGTTACCTTTAGCACTGTTGGTGCTGCATGTGCTGCGAGAATCTGTGCCGTGAATTAGCCACTTTCCTAACGTTAACGGCGTGTGGCTTGTTAGGTGCTTCGCTGCCAACACGTTGTCGAAATGTGTGTTGTTATCGTGATTACCTGGGATCACCGCCCACGCAATGCCATTGGCATCGGCGTATTCTTGCATTAACGACATGAACAGCGTGTAGCTTTCTAATGAGTCATCTCCGCTTATATCGCCGGTTATTAATAGCAAAACTGAAGCCATTGTGTTCTGAGCGCTTGCCCAAGACACTGCATGCTGAAGAACGCGTTTAAGAGAGTGAAAAGGCGCGACACCCGAATAACCTTGCTTATCTTCGTGCTTAAATAAATGGCAGTCGGTAATTTGAATAATGGTGATCACGTTTTTAAAACAAGGCTTCTACAATTAAACTTCTGAAGTGACATTTGACGCGTGCTGAAGGCAGAAGTGTAGCCACTCGGCTAAAAATATATTCACCATATGTTTTTCATTACGTTGGCGCATTTTCAAATTGGGGTAGTCGTAAGACGGCTCCAACGCTCCCGTATTTTGACTGTTAATCACCTCTGCCATGCGCGCGTCATGGTAAAGGCGCACTGTCATTGACGGTGTTAGAAAGGCCGGCAAATCTTTGGTGGTTTGCTTGATACTTAAAGTGCTGGTGTAGCGAGCCGACTCAACAATACAAATTTCGTATGACAATCCTTTACCTACAGAAAATGTATAGCGCAGATCTTCTGTGTCGCAGTCTGGCAATATGCGCAATACGTGCGAGTAATTTAGCTCGCACAGCGCCTGCATAGACGGTAAATGGGGAACATATTTTCGTTTTGTGCGATGAGTCACGATACTTGCCATTGTTCCAGAAGTTGAGTTTTGTGCATAAAGAACCATTGTAGCGCAATTACCGCCGCAGCGTTGTCAATATGGCCATTTTCGAGCCACTCAAGTGCTGTACTCTCTTTTACTCGATGCACTTTTATATCTTCAGACTCGGTTTCAAGGCCGTGTACACCGTGCGCTTTGGTTGCATCGGTTTTTGCCATAAAAATATGTAATCTTTCGGTTGTCCCACCAGGGCTAGACAGGTAGCTTAGCGCTTTCGTTAAGTGGGCAAGCTCAATACCAGCTTCTTCCATCGACTCTCGGTGGCACACCGTTTCTTCGGTCTCACCTTCGTCAATCATACCTGCGATAATTTCTATTAGCCAAGGGCTTGAAGACGTAGCCATTGCCCCAATTCTTATCTGCTCGATTAGGACGAACTCTTCAGTGGTCGGATCGTAAGGTAAAACGGCAACAGCGTGACCACGCTCAAAGATTTCACGTTTTACAATACCACTCCATTCACCGTTGAAGCACTTATGTCTAAATTGATACTCATTCATGGTAAAGAAACCACGAAATACTGGCTTTACGTCGGTAATTTCGACGTCATTTGAGTTAAATGAAAGGAATTCCTTGCTCATCTGCAGACACTTATGGTTCAAATAGATTTATCATATATAGTACAGTTACATAAATGCAGTGTACACGTGATGAATTGCACTGCTTAATGGATGTAGCAAAAACAGAAAATTCAATTTGTAAGTCGTTTAATACTAATAAAATTGCGCGGGTAGATCACATATTCTGTTACAGTTAAACCAATACTGTTACGAGTTTGAACTTACGGTTTGTGATTGATTTTTCATACACTAGCTTTACTTTGTCACCAAACGTGAATTGGATGACACAACTTGAACACAACAGGAAGACGTAAGCATGAAACGAACACTTCTATCGCTGGTTATCGGAGTATCGATGACAACGGGTGCGCTAGCAGACGACCTTATGCAGGTGTATCAACAAGCACTGGCTAACGACCCATTGGTAAACCAAGCGAAAGCGCAACGTGACGCTGCGTTTGAAGGTATCAGTATTAGCCGCGCAAACCTTTTACCTCAATTATCTGGCTCAGTAGGCTACACCATGTCAACCGCAGAACGCGCCCAAACCTTAGGTGCGAATGCCGATGACCTGCAAATTGTAGTTTTTGAAACAGATGTAGACAATATTAACTACGGCCTGCAGCTTCAGATGTCGCTTTACGACCATGCAAACTGGCTTGGTTTAGACCGTTCTGAAAAAGTTGCTGAGCAAAGTGACGCACAGCTTGCAGCAAGCATGCAAGACGTCATTGTTCGTACCGTTACCGCGTACTTCGACGTTCTTCGTGCTCGCGACAATGTAGAATTCGTAGGCTCAGAGAAACGTGCTATTGAACGCCAGCTTGAACAAACACGTCAGCGCTTTGAAGTAGGCTTAACGGCTATTACTGATGTTCACGAAGCTCAGGCAAACTACGACAGCACCGTAGCACAAGAAATCCAAGCGAAGAATCAGCTTGAGTTTGCACTTGAAGCACTACGCGTTATTACCGGCAAATACCACGACCGCCTTCATGGCCTAAATACAGAAAACTTCTCTGCAACTATGCCAATGCCAGCCACAGTTGATAATTGGCTAGAAACAGCGCAAGACAAGAACTTAGCATTATTGGCTGACCGTCTTGCTATGGATATTGCAAAAGAAGATATTGCTATTGCACGTTCTGGTCACTTACCAACGTTAGGCTTAACGGCCAATGTAACGCGCAGTAAAGATGATATTTCTAACCCGTTTCTCCAGTTTGAAACACCGTATCTAAATAGTGAGTCTATTGGTGTAACGTTAGACGTGCCTATTTACCAAGGCTCTCGCGTAACATCACAAACTGACCAAGCGAAATTTAACTACGTAGCAGCAAGCCAGGTAGCTGAGCAAACATACCGCCAAACCGTTCAGTCGGTTCGTAGCTCGTTTAATAATGTTAAGGCGTCTATCTCTACTATTCGCGCTTTAGAGCAATCAGTCGTTTCTGCTGACAGCGCACTAAAAGCAACGGAAGCAGGCTTCGATGTAGGCACACGTACCATCGTTGACGTACTAGACAGTACACGTAATCTTTTCGATGCTAGACGTAACTTAGCCGGTGCACGCTACGACTTTATTCAGTCGGTTATTACGCTGAAACAAGCAGCGGGCACACTAACGGGTGAAGACGTAGCAATGATTAACCGTGGTCTTAAGCCAGCGATGTCAAAAGATAACGGCTAACGGCTGTGTAACAGTTTTTACTTCGATAAAAAGGGTGACTGAGTCGCCCTTTTTTTTGGGGTCGCTCACGTTTTTTTCGCTCAGGGCTGTTTGTTTGCGCTCAAGGCTGTTTGTTTGCGCTCAGGGCTGTTTGTTGTCGCTCAGGGCTGTTTGTTTTCGCCCAAGGCGGCTTATCGCCCAGCAAGCAAAGAAAATCAACGCGAAATATTAGCGATAAGAGATGACGAGTTTGTAGAAGAAAAGTTGGTCTGCGTTTATAGCTAATATGAAGGCATCACTATTAGCTTTATCCCTAGTTAGCGGGGGTGAACTTATCAAGAGCCTTCAAGAGCTGGCGATATTCAGCCACTAAAGCTTCCGCGGTTTGCTTATTTAATGAAAGGTCGCTCAGCCTCGCTGATACAGCGTGCAATTTTTCTTGCAACGAACGTAACTCATCGTCCATGATTAGGCCCCTAATTTTTCTGCCATGCAGTGATAACAAAAATAAGTATAACGCCATTGGCGCTTACCTCAAGCCCTTTGCGCTACCAAATATTTCATTAAGCGATACTCAAAAATGCAAGCCTCTGAACTACAAAATAAATTTGAAAAAATTCGCGCTAACAAATGGTTTGAAGCCTTTGTTATCAGCGTTATCGTCATTTCGGCTCTTCTGGTGGGTGCAAAGACTTACGAATTGCCGGCAGCTGTGTCATCTCTTACCGTTTTTCTCGACTGGTTTATCAGTGCGTTTTTTCTAACTGAAATCACCATCCGCTTTCTAGCCGAACAGCGAAAGCGTTTCTTTTTTAAGAGCTTTTGGAATTGGTTCGACACACTCATTGTTGTTATCAGCTTAATTCCAGCAGACGACACTGAACTGGCACTAATAGCACGCCTTGTGCGCGTATTCAGAGTTCTTCGTATGATTTCCATCATACCCGAGCTTCGTATTCTACTTGTATCTTTAGTAAAGGCATTACCGCAACTTGGCTATGTCATGCTGCTAATGTTTATTATTTTCTATATTTACGCTGCCGTAGGTAGCACGCTATTTGAAGCCATTAATCCTGTGCTTTGGGGCGACATTACTATTTCCATGCTAACGCTATTTAGAATAATGACGTTTGAAGATTGGACAGATGTGATGTACGAAACCCAAGAGGTGTATTCGTTAAGCTGGATATTCTATTTAACGTTTATTTTCTTTACCGCATTTGCCTTTTTGAACATGGTGATTGGTATAGTGGTAAACGTTATGGAGCGTGAAAACGAAAAGGCCCGCGAAGAAAAGGCAGCGGAACTTAAAGCAGAGCAAGTTGCAAAGGGTACCGCCGAGCCGACGCTTTCAGAAGTGATGGATGAACTAAAAGCGATAAAAGCGGCACTTGCCGACAAACACAAGTGATACCGTTAGCTCAACAGCTAAAAACAAAAATGCCACGTCTCAACGTGGCATTTTTATCTTTTTTGCTTGTATCAACATTTAGCTGCGCCCTTTTTAAGCCAAACGTTTTTTTAGCTTAAGTCCGTTTAGCCATTAAATGCCATACTGCTTTTTCAGATCTGCTACCTTGCTTTTCGACGCCTCTCTAGTAAACGTTCTGCTTTCAAGTTTGCGCTTTGCTAGTGCAGTCTTTTCCATCGACAATAGCAGTGCCACATGATTTAGATAGACTTCGTCGTTAGCTATTGGTTGCGCTGATACCTTTTCGTAAAGCGCTAATGCACGCTCTTTTTTGCCTTGTGCGATGTAAATTTGGGCTAGTGTGTCTGCAGCATCAGCGTTATCGCTTTGAAGCTCTACTGCACGCTGGGCAAGCTCTTCAGCGCGGCTGAAGTTTTTATCTTCAAAGGCAAGGTATGCCAAGTTATTAAGCACAACAAAGTTATCTGGCGTTGCTTTTAAAACGCGCTCGTAAGTGGCAATAGCAGCGCTTCTATCTTGTTGAATTTGACGCTCTGCTAATAGCATATTGCTTTGAATATCGTTTGGTTTGTTTGCAACATGCGCTTTTAAAAACGCAAAAGACCCATCGCTGTTTCCCTGCATTTCATTGGCAGCCACAACAAGTAACGCATTATCAGAATTTGGTGTCGCGTCATACGCGGCTTGCGCATGAGGAAGCGCTTCTTTCGCATTTCGCTCGCTTAAATAAAGTCTAGCAAGAATGCCCCTAACAAATGGCAATGCGCGTACTTCGGGCGACGTGGCATTTAGAATATCCCAAGCGGGTTTGGTTTGCCCTACACGGCTATGAAAATACGCTTTAAGCAGGGTAAGTTGCGCATCGTTGCGCTTTTCTAATATTGCATTGGTTAGGGTTAACCCTTTTAAAAACTGCTTTTGTGCATCAAGAATAAGTAGCTTGCCCAGTACCGCACTTTTATCGTGTGGATAAAATGACAGCCAGCGGTCGAAAAACGCTTCGGCCTCATTAGCCTTGTTACTTGTAATGAGCACCTGCCCTTTCAAATTCCAAAACGCCAATGGTGTATCAGCATCCCCTTTTACTTCTGACAGCAAGGCTAATGCGCTAGCAACACCATTTTCTTTATCCTTGCTTGTCCCATTGCCTGCAAGGGTAAACATCCGCGCCAAAATAAGGCGTAAATTTATATTATCTTCGTCTGCATCAAGCTGCGCTTTCGTATGTGTTATGACCTGTTGCGCACTGCCGCTTTCAGCTGCCAAGGCAAACCACATGGTTAGCGCCTGAACATCAGCGGGGTTCTTATCAATAAATGCACGAATAAACGCTGTGGCATTGTCTTTTTTATCCTGCGCTATAAGCAAATTTGTTCTCGCGTAGGTCACTTCATTACCCACGTCACCTTTGGTAGCGGCTTCATCGAAATACTTAGCTGCATCATTAAATGCTTTTTCACTGGTCGCTATGCTACCTAGATACACCAATGGCAAACCTGTGTCGGGTGATTGTTTATGCCACTCAAGCGCCGCTTCTTTTGCTTTATCCAACTGATTAGTTGACACATATGCGCGCACTAGAGTGTTTTGTGACGATGCAGACTGAGGTGCTTTTTTTACAGCGTCTTCAAGATTCACCAAACCATCTAAGTCGTTCATAGATAGCTGCAGTGCACCTAGACGTGACAAATCATCGGCCGTAGTGCTTACCGCTTCAGACTTTTCAACCATTTGCTTTGCACCCACCACATTGCCTTCTTTAAGCAGCTGATAGCTGGCTTTAGAGAAAAGTGCAGCATCAGTGGTTTGCTCGCCTTCAACACGGTTCAATACCGCAAGCGCTTCATCGTTTTCACCTAACTGCAGCATACTGTCAGCAAGCATGCGAAGCCCTGGATGATTGTCTGGTAAATCTGAGGCAATCATAGTGAGGTGGCGTTGTGCTGCTTCAAAATCTTGAATTTGGTACGCACTAAACCCGGCAACCATTCTTACAACGCTGTCTGACGCACCGTTTTGTACCGCAACTTCTAAATGTGATAGTGCCTGAGCATAGTTGTTCTGTGCAGACTCTATAATGCCCTTGAACGCATTAAGCAATGGATGCGTCTCGTTGATGGCTAATAGGTCATCAACCACGGGTTCTGCACTATCAAGGTCACGAAGCTCTACTAGTAGTGCCGCATAGGCAAAGCGAGTAGCCAAATCTTCTGGGTAAAGGGGGACATATTCGCCGTAAACTTCGGCAGCACTGGCAGGCTGATTGGTTTGCAAGTATAGCTTGGCTAGCTGTTGCAGTACGTCTTTGTTGGAAGGCGCTTGTTTGCGCAGCGCTTCGGTTGCAACGAGCGCCTGCTCCGCGTCATTTTTAATAACAAACACATAGCTTTCAATAAGGCCTTTATAAACCGAGCTTGTATCTAGGCTGGCTAGTTCTGCAATAAGCGCTTTTGCGTCTTCCTGCTGATCAAGCTGCATTAACGCCTGCAGCTTGTAAAAGCCCACTTCGGCCATCTCTACTGCGGTCATGCCATCGGCACGATAATCCACATCCGCTAGCGCGTTTTGTGCGCCTGATTGCTGATAGGCAGCCGAAAGTAGAGGGATCACTTTACCTGCTGAATACCCCAGCTCCATGGCTTTATTTAGCTCTTTCTCGGCCGCTGCAAAATTCTTATTCTGAAGATAGACTTTGCCTAACTCAAAGCGCGGCTCTGCGGCACTAGGCGCTTTTTGGATTGCGTTTTTATACTCAACAACCGCAGCATCAAGCTTCTGCTGCGTTACATAGGTACGTGCCGAGGCAAGGTGCTCTTCCATTGACTTCTCACTACAACCGGCAACCAAAGTTGTTGTCAGTAGCATGGCTATCGAGGTGCGCTTTAGCAGCGCTTTGGTATTGTTAATTTTCATAGTAATTCCTTGCCCTACCTCAAGTTTTCATCGACGCTTTATAGTAATTGTAATTCTTGTTCGCGAATATGCCTGCTCAAGTGCCTGCATATCTACAAGCAAGTCACACACCCTTAGCAGAATACCCTGTTTATTATTTCATCAAAATTGTGCAATTTCGTGGCAACCTAGCCATTATTCGAATATAATACGTTTTTTTGCAACATTGCTGGCAAGCATATCGCGAAATACGCTAGAAATAAGCTCTTAAAACTTGCCCGAAAGGCCAGTTCATCGCTGTATAGCGTCTTGCGATACTAAACCGAAAAAGTACGGTTTAATCGTATGCCGCACCCTCCTTACTTAATGCACCAGGATCCTTAATGACCACAACTGTCGACATGACATTTAAAGACCTCAATTTACCAGAATCTATCTTACAAGCCCTTGAAAAAGTTGGCTACGAGAAGCCGTCTCCAATTCAAGCAGAGAGTATTCCTCTGTTGCTTGAAGGGTACGATTTACTCGGTCAGGCACAGACAGGGACAGGAAAAACCGCTGCGTTTGCCCTGCCTATGTTGGCAAACATCGATCCTGAGCAACGTAAGCCGCAATTACTGGTATTGGCCCCAACCCGTGAATTAGCTATTCAGGTTGCAGAGGCGTTTCAGGTTTATGCGAGCTTTAGTCAAAAAATTAAAGTACTTCCAGTATACGGCGGTCAGTCGTATGACAACCAAATTCGCCAGCTTAAGCGTGGCGTACAGGTTGTTGTAGGTACGCCAGGCCGTATCATCGACCATATAAAACGCAAAACGCTAGACTTGAGCGAGCTTAAGTTCCTAGTGCTAGACGAAGCCGATGAAATGCTTCGCATGGGCTTTATTGATGACGTAGAGCTTATTCTTAGCCACGCGCCAGAAGAACGCCAAACTGCGCTGTTCTCGGCAACAATGCCTGGCCCTATTAAGAAGATTACGCAGCGCTACTTAAAAGATCCTAAGCATGTAAAAATTGCGTCTAAGGTAAGTACCGCAAGTACAATTCGCCAGCGTTACTGCCAAATAGCACCGCATCACAAGCTTGAAGCGCTAACCCGTATTATGGAAGTGGAAGCGTTCGACGGCATGATTATTTTCGTGCGTACAAAAACGGCAACCGTTGAGCTAGCTGACAAGCTATCTGCTCGTGGTTACGATGTAGAGCCGTTAAACGGTGATATTCCTCAGGCCGCTCGTGAGCGTACCGTTGAAAAGCTTAAACAAGGTCAAATAGACATTCTTGTTGCTACTGACGTAGTAGCCCGTGGACTCGACGTTGAGCGTGTTAGCCACGTTATTAACTTCGATATTCCATACGATAGCGAGTCGTATGTACACCGTATCGGCCGTACAGGTCGTGCGGGTCGTCAAGGTGATGCAATTCTATTTATCTCTCACCGTGAAAAGCGCTTGTTATTCTCTATCGAGAAAACCACTAAACAGCCAATTGAAGCAATGCCAATTCCTTCAATTAGCGAAATTAATGAAACGCGCCTAAGCCGCTTTAAGCAATCGGTTGCTGAAGCTGCACAAGACGATAGCATTGAAGCACTAATGCCAATCGTAGAGATGATTAAAGAAGAGAACGAAGCGTCTCCTGAAGTATTAATGGCTGCACTACTTAAGATTGCGCAAGGCGATGAGCCGCTAATTCTTAAAGAGTCTGACCGACCAGATCTTCACAGCAAGCCACAGCGCGATAGCCGTGATAGAAACTCTCGTGATGGTCGCGAAAGAAAGCCTAAAGTTCCACGCGGTAACCGCAAGCCAGAAGAAGGCATGCAGCGTTTCCGTATTGAAGTGGGTCATGTACACGGTGCGAAACCTGGCAACATTGTTGGTGCTATTGCTAACGAAGCAAACATTAACTCTAAGCACATTGGCGCTATAGAGATTTATGACAACTTCAGTACCGTTGATCTTCCTGATGGCATGCCGAAGGAAACACGCGACACGCTTCAGGGTACCCGTGTTGCCGGCCAGCGTTTGAACATTCGCGAGTGGTCAGATACGCCACCAGCAAAAGGTCGTGGCGATCGCGGGAACCGTGGCGACAGAGCGCCTCGTGGAAACCGTGAAGATCGTGGCAACCGCGGTAATCGTGAAGATCGTGGTAACCGTGGTGATCGCGAAAACCGTAAGCGTAAGAACTAAATAGCAACACATTCGGCCTTTATATAACTAATTGCAATATAAAGGCTGTTTTCGTTGTTTTCTAATTAAAAAGAATTGGCGCAGAATAGTGTCAGTTCTTTTTTTGTATTTAAAGCTAATAAAACCTTTATGGATTACTTTCCGTTATTTCTAGATGCCAGAAAACTGCACGTACTTATTGTGGGTGCTGGTGAAGTGGCTGCGCGTAAGCTCGAGCTCATTATGAAGACACCTGCCACGATTACCGTGGTAGCGCCTTGGGTATGCGATACCGTTAAGCAGCTTGCGCAAAACGAAAAAGTAACGCTTATTGAACGCGAGTTTGAAAATAGCGACCTTACCCATAAAGACATGGTTTTTATCGCTACCGATAAGCCTGATATTAACCAGCATATTCACGATTTAGCGCGCGCTAACAAGGTATTGGTGAATGTGGTAGACAACACACCGCTTTGCCAATTTATTACGCCTTCCATTGTTGACCGCTCGCCTATTGTTATTGCTATGAGCAGCGGTGGCGTAGCGCCAGTACTTCTTCGCTATTTACGCCAGAAATTAGAAACAGTACTACCAGCAAACCTAAGCCGACTAGGCGCGTTTTCTGAAAAATTCCGCGATAAAGTGAAGCACACATTAGATGGCGTAACCGCAAGACGCTATTTTTGGGAAGATGTTCTCGATGGCGATATTGCCGAAATGGTAGAAAAAGGCCAAGACAAAAAAGCTGACGAAGCCTTTGAACTTGCACTGCAAGCAGCTGCCGAAGACAAAAAAGTAGAAGGTCAGGTTTATTTGGTTGGTGCAGGCCCGAGCGACCCAGATCTACTTACCTTCCGTGCGCTTCGCCTTATGCAGAAAGCCGACGTAGTAGTTTACGACCGCTTAGTATCACCACAAATACTTGAGCTTGTACGTCGCGATGCTGAAAAGATTTATGTTGGCAAGGCCATGAGCAATCACACGCTCCCTCAGGACGACATTAACCAACTTATGGTTGATGAGGCTAAAAAAGGTAACCGTGTGGTGCGCTTAAAAGGCGGCGATCCGTTTATTTTTGGACGTGGTGGTGAAGAAATACAAACACTAATTCAGCATGGCATAGACTTTCAAGTTGTACCGGGTATTACTGCCGCCAGTGGTGCATCTAGCTATGCAGGCATCCCGTTAACTCACCGCGACCACGCACAGTCTGTTGTATTTGCCACAGGGCATTTAAAAAATGGCTCAATAGATCTGAATTGGCCCGCGCTTGTACAAAAGAATCAAACTGCTGTGTTTTATATGGGGCTTACCGGGTTGCCTATTATTTGCGAAAAAATGATTGAGCATGGGCTTGAACCATCAACACCTATTGCGTTGGTCCAGTCTGCGACAACCGAAAAGCAAGCTGTACTTACCGGCACGCTTGAAAACATTGTGGCAAAGCAAGAAGAAGCAAACCTTAAACCGCCTACACTTATCATAGTGGGAAGCGTGGTAAGCCTTCATGACGAACTAAACTGGTTTCAGCAATAACCTAAAATTTGTTTTTTGAAATCAGGCGTGCATACTCAATTCAGTATTAATGAATTACGTATGGTGCACGCTTGCTTTCTAAAAAGACTTTTCGCAAAAACACCGTTATATCGCGTTTTTTAAATACGCCACTGAATAAAAGCGCTACGCGGGCTGCGTTATTCTCACTGTCTTTACTCGCTGCTAGTTTTCTTCTTGTAACACCATCGCAGTCATATGCCGAACAGCTAAGCTTCAAAAAAACCAGTAGCGACGATGGTGTAACGCTTAACTATGTTTGGCTTGATGCCGAAAATACGCGCCAGGCAATTTCATTTACCTTACCCCAAGAGGCCATGAAAGAGGCGCCATCGCGTCAGGCAAACTATAAACCGCACATTGCACAACGCTATATAACTGTTGCGCTTACTAGAGAGGCTCAACGTGTCGATCCTAAAGAGGCAAAGGTAGAGATAACGCCAAGAGAAGGCGCTATTGATATAAGTGTTGCTGGGCCAAATGAGGAAAAAGTAAGTGAGGTTTTGGAGAACCTAAAAGCCATTGAGCAACAAGAGTATACCAACTATTTGCAAGACCACTACTTTACCCGCTTTACAACGCTGTTTAATCAAAAAGCCGTAAAACCCGACCATGTAAGGTATGTAGCAGAGTCGGTGAAACCACTCATTAGCGCGTCGCAAGCTTTTTATGAGAAAGTACAGTCGACGTCAAATTCCCGAGCATATTTTTCATTAATACTTAGCTGGATACAAAGCATTCCTTACGACACACTAGAGGATAGAGTAGTGAGCAATGGCTCCGGTTTCGCGCCTCCAGTTACACTACTAACGCAAAACTTAGGCGACTGTGACAGTAAAGCGGTATTAGCATCGTCCATGGTACGAGCATTTCTGCCTTCAACCAAAATGATCATTGTATTTTTACCTAATCACGCACTACTTGGGGTTGCACTTACACCGAACGATGACGACAGAACCATAGAGCACGATGGCGAAACCTACGTGCTCTACGACCCAACGGGCCCTGCGCTAATTCCATTTGGGCAGGTATCCGAAGACACAGAGCGCCACCTTATTACGGGGCGCTATCAAGTTGAACAAGTAGAGTAGTACTGCTACAGGTTTTCTTCAGCAAAACTGGCTAGTCGACTGCGTACTACACCATCTAAATTAACCGTGGCGCTTCCAGAAAAGTCTTTAAACTTCTCGACCAAATACGTCAAGCCTGACGTTACGGCGCTTAGGTAATTACTGTCTATCTGCGCCAAATTACCGCCTAGAATAAGCTTAGTGCCCTCACCACATCGGGTGATAATAGTTTTAAGCTGTGACGCCGTTAAATTTTGCGACTCATCTAAAATAACAATGGCATTCTGTATGCTTCGACCGCGCATAAAGTTGACCGACTTGTACTGAATATTGGCTTTTTCCATGATGTAGTTCATAGAGCCTTTAGTGTTTTCATCGTGCTTATGCAGCACCTCCAACGAGTCGGTAATGGCTGCTAACCAAGGCAACATTTTTTCTTCTTCTGTGCCGGGCAAGAAACCAATTGATTCAGCAATTTCTGGTGTGCTTCGCGTAACAATAATTTTATCGTACATGTTGCGCTCTACCACCATCTCAAGTGCAGCAGCCAGTGCAAGCAAGGTTTTACCGCTACCCGCTGGGCCAGTAAGAATAACCATATCAATGTGCGGGTCGAGCAGTGCGTGAAGCGCCATCGCTTGCCCTATATTTTTTGGTGTAATACCCCATGCATGACGGCTCATTAAGCGGTCGTACCCTAAGTCGAGCACTTCTAATGTATCCTCAGATATATCCTCTATTAACCCAGCAAATTGATTGGTTTCATCTAACAGGAATTCATTAATATAGGCTTCAGGCAGCATAGATTTGGGCACGGTATGAATGGTGTCTCGCCCTTCAGTTCGGCTATCTACACTTTTCACCTTATCCCAGAAGTTTCCTTCAAACGTATGGAAACCACGAGACAGATATTTGATATCTGTGATCAGCTGGTCAGTGCGATAATCTTCAACATGTGCAAGCCCAGCCCCTTTAGCTTTAAGCCGCATGTTTAGGTCTTTGGTTACCAGTACCACCTTTTGCGGCGCAAAGGTTTTTTGCAGATGAAGCGCAACGTTGATAATGCGGTTATCGTTTTCGTTACTGGTAAACACCTGCTGTGCCTCAACCATATTGAGGTCGGCAAAAATTGACAAGCTGCCCGTTGGCGCGGTTTGCCCCGCGCCCAACCCTTTCATAGAAACACCAGCTAACATATTGTCTGGCGTGGCATCATGCAGCAGGTCTTCCATCGACCGAATAGACACTCGGGCGTCTCTGGCAACGTCTTTTTTACTGTCTTTGATGTAGTCGAGTTCTTCCAATACGGTCATTGGAATTACAACATCGTGTTCTTTAAATGAGAGAAAAGCGTGAGGTTCGTGAAGCAGTATGTTGGTATCTAGGACGTAAATCTTGGTATCGGTAGAATTTTTTCTTGGCATCCTTCACTCCAGTAAATAAAGCCAAGCTAGTCACATTTAACACATACCTACGTGTGTGAACTAGCAAGCTGCAGTTGCGCTTGCTGGGTGATGCCGCTCGAAACAGGACATCCTCCCTACTCGCGTCGACTGAGAAGCAGTACTACACTTTCTGCCTCGAAGGTTCGTTGTATTTTTCCGCGAACCCTTAAATTTACCTTAATGCAGAATTTCACTTTTAGCACTGTTTTTCTGCTTTTATTTTTATCCAACTTCATTACCTAATTTGCAAACTTTAATAGGCACTGCGAGATAACTGTGATTGCTCAATACTTGCTGTGTGTAGTGGAGCTAGGGAGCGATGACCTTCAAACGGCAAGGATGCCGTTCGAGAGCCATACGCACGTGTTCATGCGTATCATCACTTCCAAGCTCCAGCAATTCTCTCTTCAGCTAGCTTAGCTTCATAAGTCATTAGTACTCGCGTCATAATGATTTTGAGAAGATATGGTTTTGCAATGCTAGCGGTGTGTGGTGGAGCTTGGGGGCGATGACCTTCAAACGACATGGATGTCGTTTGGGAGCCACACGGATGTGTTTATGCGTGTCATCGCTCCCAAGCTTCAGCAATTCTCTTTCCTCAGCATCGTTGAGGTATATTTTTGGTAGCGTTGAAGTTTGCTTACATTTAAGAGGGGCGAGAGCCAGCTTGCAACCTTCAAACGGCAAGGATGCCGTTTGAGAGCCACACGGACGTGTTCATGCGTGTTGCAAGCTGGCTCTCGCCCCTCTGAGTAGTAAAAACAACAACCAATAGTCTAGTATTAATGACTTATCACAACGCAATGCGTACAATACCGCCCCCGCAAAAAAGGTAGTGTTATATGAGTTCAGGTAGTCAATTTTCAGTAGGTCAGCGTTGGTTAAGTAATACCGAAACAGAATTGGGGTTAGGCGCCGTTATTGGGGTCGATTTTCGTTCGGTTGAAGTGCTGTATCCAGCCACAGGTGAAGCGCGCATTTACACCAAACAGGAAGCACCTTTAACGCGACTTATTTTTGAAATTGGCGACACGGTAAAAAGCCAAGATGGTTGGGAAATGACCGTGGCTGAAAAAGAAGAAAGCCAAGGCGTATATATCTATCACGGCTTGCGTGAAGATACCAAAGCACAAGTTCGCTTGCCTGAAACCATGTTGGACCACCATATTCGCTTGAACCAACCAGAAAAACGTTTGTTTAGCCAGCAGCTTGATCATCCAAAATGGTTTGATTTACGCGAGCGCGCCCTCGATTATCAATACGACTACCTTCGCTCAAGCACTATTGGCCTTGCGGGTGCGCGTATATCACTTATTCCACATCAGCTTCACATTGCGTCTGAAGTAGGTGGACGTCACGCTCCTCGCGTATTGCTCGCCGATGAAGTAGGGCTTGGTAAAACAATTGAGGCCGCATTAATTATTCACCAGCAGCTTAAAACGGGTCGAGCTGAGCGCGTGCTTATTTTGGTTCCAGATTCACTCGTTCACCAATGGCTGGTTGAAATGCTTCGTCGCGTAAACCTACCTTTTGCGATTTACGATGAGAGTCGCTGCGCTGCAATTGAAGAGAGTGAAACATCGGAAAGTGGCAGCATTAATCCGTTTGAAAGCGATCAGCTTGTACTATGCAGCATCGACTTCTTAAGCCAAAGTGAAAAGCGCCAACAACAAATTCAGGCAGCCAGCTGGGATTTAATGGTGGTTGATGAAGCGCACCATCTTGCTTGGTCACAAGAAGCGCCATCGGCTGAATATACCTGCGTAGAGGCACTAGCCAACAACACGCCTGGCGTGCTGTTGCTAACGGCAACGCCAGACCAGCTAGGTCACGAAAGTCACTTCGCACGTTTGCGCTTGTTAGACCCTGCACGTTTCCATAGCTACGATGCGTTTTTAAACGAAGAATCGAAATACAGCCAACTTGCTGATGCCGTAGCCCCCTTACTTTCAGACGCCGAACCAAACGACAAACAGCGCACAAAACTGGCTGAATTTGCGCCTGATATAATGGAGCACGCAGGCGATTTAGCGCAGCCTGATGCCCGCCACGCACTATTACATCAGCTTATTGACTGTCACGGTACAGGTCGCATGTTGTTTAGGAACCGCCGCGCCAATATTGAAGGATTTCCAGAACGTAAACTCAGTGCATATGAACTGGCGTTACCCGACGTTTACACCGATGCAGTTACAGGCGGCGATTTAACCTACGCGCTATACCCAGAGCGCATGGCAAGCGTTGTTAACAGCTGGACTAAGAACGACCCTCGAGTAGCTTGGCTACTTGATTTTATGCAGGACGTTAAGCCACAGAAAATCTTGCTTATTTGTGCAAGCGCACGCACTGCGCAAGAACTAGGTGAAGTTATTCGCACGCAAACCGGTATTCGCCATAGCGTATTCCACGAAGGAATGAGTATTGTTGAGCGAGACAAAGCGGCGCATTATTTTGCCGACGAAGAAGAAGGTGCACAAATACTGCTTTGTAGCGAAATTGGTAGTGAAGGTCGTAATTTCCAATTTGCACATCACTTAGTACTGTTCGATTTACCTATTACGCCTGACCTGCTTGAGCAGCGTATCGGCCGCTTAGACCGTATTGGTCAAACACAAACCGTTCAAATTCACGTGCCTTATTTAGCAAAAACAGCACAACATGTATTACTTGATTGGTATCACGAAGGCCTGAATGCCTTTGAGAAAACCTGCCCTACTGGCTCGGGTGTTTTCGACGATGTTAAGCCTCTTTTGATTGGTGCTTGTCTGCACCCAGACGATATGGGCGCGCGAGACGAGCTAGTAAACATGAGCGTTACGTTAAACAGCCAGCTTGTTGCGCAACTAGAAGCGGGTCGCGACCGTTTACTAGAGCTAAACGCATCGGGTGAAGGACGGGTAGAGCAGCTGTTAGAAGACATTATTACGTTAGATAGTGAACAAGACTTATCGCGATTTATGGGCCGCGTTTTCGATGCTATTGGCGTACAGCAAGATGAAAAAGGTAACGACTGCTTTATTCTTATGCCAACTGAGTCGATGGTAAGCCAGCTACCTGGTTTAGATCCAGAAGGCATGACGGTAACTTACAAACGCCGTGTGGCAACCACACTTGAGAACGTTCAGTTTTTAAGCTGGGACCACCCACTAGTTCACACTGCTATTGATGTTGTACTCACCGACGTACACGGCAAAAGCAGCATTGGCTTTATTGCAGAACCATCGTTACCTAAGGGCGCTTATTGGCTAGAGGCTTTGTTTGTGCTTCATGCACAAGCCCCCAAAGCACTTCAGCTTGGTCGCTTTTTACCGCAAACACCCATTCGCGTGTGTTTAGACGCACAAGGTAATGCCAGCGAATTAAGTTTTGATGTTAAGCGTAAGGTAGGACGTAAAATCTCCTCTCAGCTTTTGAAGGCGCTTCAACAGCCGCTTGAACTGGCTATAGAGAAAACCAGAAAGCTGGCACACCAGCAAGCTAATCAAAAGCAACACGACGCGTTAACAACAATGCACAGTACGCTAAACGAAGAAATTCAGCGTTTACGCGACCTACAAAAACGAAACCCTGCGGTACGCGATTCTGAAATTGAATACATAGAAACGCAGATGAACACGCTAGACACGGTTATTCAAAGAGCCGACGTACAGCTAGATGCCCTGCGCATTGTGGTGAATAACCCGTAATGCCAAACCCTGATTTTGTTTACAACCCGCCCATGTCGCCCTATCTTGATTTTGTTTATCAAGATAACGATATTGTGGTGGCACAAAAGCCAAGCGGTTTACTCAGCGTACCAGGGAAAGCGGCAGAGCATAGAGATGCGCTGATCACCCGAGTGAACGTTGTTTACCCTACGGCCACTGTGGTGCATCGTCTTGATATGGCTACGTCAGGGTTAATGGTGCTGGCGCTTAACAAAGACAGCCATCGCAACATATCAAAACAGTTCGAGTTGCGGCAGACAAAAAAGCGTTATTTTGCTCGCGTTTATGGCCACATCGCGGATGAACAAGGGGAGATAAACCTTCCTCTTATTTGTGATTGGCCGAATCGTCCAAAGCAAATGGTAGACTTTGAGCGAGGCAAGCGTGCAATAACTCAGTTTCAGGTGGTGTCTCGCGAGGTGGATGCAAAGCAGCGTCCATTTACGTTAGTTGCGCTTCACCCTATAACCGGGCGTTCGCATCAGCTTCGGGTTCACATGCTTGAGCTTGGCCACCCTATACTTGGGGACCGTCTTTATGCCCATAAAGATGCACTTGATATGGCACCGCGCCTTCAACTTCACGCTGAAAGCTTAAGCTTAAAACACCCCCAAACCGACGATTGGCAGCACTTTCGAAGCGCTATTCCATTTAGTGAATACAGCCCTGAGCCAATATAAACTAGCCTCCTGAGCCATTATGGATAAGCACTCGGGACATTCTAAGTTAGACGTTTGAGCCTTTATAGACAAAGGCTCAATACCAATCTTGCTTGCCAAATAGTATTTAACTGTGGATGAAAACTATTTCAGTTTTTGCCAAAAGCGCCGATACTCCAAGTAGGTCTTAATTTTTATATCAAAGAAGGTGTTTATTCATGTTCAAGCAATACATTGTTTTGCTTTTAACATTAAGCACCCTGCTATTTTCAGCTTCAGTTCACAGTAATTTCTTTGATGACGTAAGCCAAGCCTACATTCCAACTGATATCAATGAAATTATAGTAGGCGATGGCACCGCGCCTATTATAGAAATTGAAGCACATACGCCTTTGCCTCTTGGTGTAGCTGTAATCTTAACAAGTTCATATCCTTCCAGTCTTACGCTTGCACAAGGGCAATCACTAGGTATCGCATTGGCAGAAAAAGGCTGGAATGTGTTGATAAGCCCGTTGAGTTTGCCAATTGAAAAAATGGCTAGTACCTCAATTGGCACCAATAGCTCATCTAGCAACACTCCGCAAAACACAGACGGTGCAACCGATGCAAGCAGCACAAACAGCAACGACACTGCAGCAGCCAGCATAGACAAAAACAGAATAGCTAGTGATGATATGAATGAGAGTAATATGGCTACGGAAGGTCTGCATCCAAGAAGCAGTTTGCTTTCGAATAACCTCGATTTTCAACAAGCAACAACCAACCTCGCAATTCACTTAAATGCATTAGATAACCACCTACAGTCACGACCAGGTTATCGACTGTACATTGCACAAGGTATGTCGGCGGCCAGTTATATTTCTGCAATACAAATACAACCTGATCTTCAGCCAGATAGCTTCATTGCTGTTTCACCTTTCTGGCCTGAAACATTAATAAACTCTCATATAATCAAAAATATAGCTGAAAGCAGCTACCCTATTCTTGATATTTCTATTGAAGGTTTAAGCGAGTGGGAGCTTAACACTGCTCCAGAGAGAAAGAGGCGCTCAAAAAACGAACTAAAACTACATTATAGACAGGTTAAAATCCCAAGAAATTTATTAACCTTTAGTATAAGTGCAAATCAAAAAAACCCATATATTCAATCAGTTATAAATAGCACTGTCGGCTGGACTCGCTATTTGGGCTGGTAAAATCTGCCCTTCCGTTTTACGCTAAATTTAATACAAAAACAGACACCTACAGGGAACTATGCGAAAAGCAGCAAGGAGCTGTAAGCAGGAGAGCAGCAATGAACTATACTTCAAATAGATCGCAAAACTGGTTGGGTGTCTCGTGAACGTTCAAGAGTTTGTAAATACCAAAGCGAAGCAACTGTGTTTTTATTTGAAAGCATTTTGGCAAGGCGAACTTCCTATTGAAGAGTTAGAACTTTTCTTTTGGGACACAATGGAAGAGTGGGGCCAAATTAGTTTCACGTTAACGCAGCCATACACACAACAAGAGCGCGTATTCTGGCATCTTCTTCACCAAGTACATTATTGGAATGAAGAGAAGCTGATGCAGGATAAATATCTACTCGATGAATTAAACAACTGCGTAAAATACCTGGAAGGCACTGGTCATTGCCCGTTGGACTGTGTTGGCGTTAGACCTTAGTAAAGCGCCTTTTTACAGCGCTTCTCTATTCAAAATAGTGTTCATCGCAAATCAACTTTCTACATCACCTATTGCAGATTAACTATTTCAGATTAACCATTGCCAAATTAGGTCTAGCATGGCTCAATGTGCGTTTCGACCTCGCGTAAAGGGAAACGCTTTTGCTCTGTGCATTAAACACCTATAAAGATAAGCGCTTTTTAAGTATTTTCTTCTTCGGTATTTCAAGCGGGTTTCCGTGGATAATGATCGGCTCCGTGCTTTCTGCATGGCTTAAAGACGATGGCCTTTCACGTTCGGCCATTGGCCTGTTTGGTGTTATTTTTTCCGCTTACTCATTCAACTTTTTATGGTCTCCATTGATCGACAAATTGAGGCCCCCGTTTTTAGGTCAACGGCGAGGCTGGATCTTATCTATGCAAGCCATTGTTGTGGCACTCTGTATAGCAATGTCTCAGTTCACAACACAAGACAATTTGTTCTTCATAGCCCTCGTTGGTCTTATTATCGCCATTGCATCAGCCACTCAAGATATTGCCATTGATGGTTATAGAATTGACACCATTGATGCTAACGACAAAGACGGAATGTCTGCCGCTTCATCAGTGGCAACAGCAGGTTGGTGGACTGGGTATGGTGGATTAGGTGCACTGCCCTTCTTCTTGGCTGACATGACAGCATGGTCATGGCCCTCGATATACCTGCTGTTAGCTGCCATTATGGGCGTATTGATGCTAGCAACATGCCTAAGTTCAGAACCGCAAATCGACCGAGAGGCACTGCTTCAAGAAATTCAGGGCACCTCGTCTAGCGGTCAGTCATTGAAAAGCTGGCTTTACAGTACGATTGTTACTCCCTTCGCTGAATTTTTCAACCGCAACGGGGTGAAGCTTGCAGCCTCTTTTTTACTTTTCATTTTTCTATTCAAAATTGGCGAAGCGTTTCTAGGTCGCATGAGCATTGTGTTTTATAAAGAGGTTGGCTTTTCGAACACAGATATTGCGACCTATTCCAAGTTACTTAACTGGTGGGTAACCATTGTTTTCTCGTTGCTTGGGGGAATTGTAAATATTCGCTTTGGCATATACCGAGGCCTAATGGTGGCGGGTATCGCAATGGCAGCGTCTAACTTACTGTTTGCAGTCATTGCGCAAACAGGGCCTTCTACCTCGTTACTTGCTATTACCGTTATTGTTGATGGATTTACTGGTGCATGGAGCACGGTGGCCATGGTGGCGTTTATTTCGTTGTTGTGTAACCGAGCGTTTAGCGCAACACAATATGCGTTAATGGCATCCCTTAGCGTGGCTGGACGAACCTTAGTTGCTAGCAGCAGTGGCTTTTTTGTTGACGCCATGGACGGAAACTGGAGCCTGTTTTTTATCCTTACTGCACTTATGGTTATCCCAAGTTTAGGGTTTCTTTATAGCATTCGAGAGAATATTAAAAAGGTCGAATATTCATAATCTTAACTATTTTCTTGAAAGCAATCACGTTTGTTCTAAAGTTAAAGAATATACAGTATTCATTAACCATAAGCCTTCAGCGTAATAAGCCTCGCTTGAGGTGTTAGCGACAAGGGAACACTTTTGAGTCAGCACGTACAAGATCGCGCGGACAATGCGCTTTCACCACTTTTAAAGAAGGCAACTTTTTCTAAAATGACGGTGCTTGCGGCAATTGTTTTTTTTGGCGCGGCAGTGATACTTCTTACGTCTTTGTACCAGCAACAGAAAGTAAGCACAGCGCTTACTGAAAAAAGCGCGCTTGAAGCTACCATCATTGCTTTGGAGCATCGCATTAATCGCTACTATACCTTAGAGCAGCCCAATGAAGTTACCGCATTACGTGAAGATATGCGGAAAACTTACACTAGTCTAAAACAATATGTAGTAAATGATATTGATAACGATTTTGTACCAAAGGTATTGCCGGTAGACGAGTTTCGCCAGAAGCAAAGGCAGTTAAGTAAAGATTCGGCTTATCATATCGCACAAGACTCTGTTCACCTTCTGCACACCATACTTAACGCCTCAGTTGATGATAGCAACATACTGCTAGGAACAAATTTCACTCTGCTACCTTTAGTTAACGCTATGCAAACCGAAGAGCGTATTCTAATTGATGAAATTGCCATGCTACGGCAGGAAATGATTGTGCTTGTGCTCGTAGCACTAACTATAGCGGCAATATTGGTTGGTATAAGCTGGCTCTTCAAAGACTTTATTCCACACAAACACGCATCGTCATTACATCGTTCTCATCTGCGTTTAGCGCTTATCGATCAAGAAAAAGAGCTGCAAGAAAAAGAGTTTTTACAACTTATCAGTCAAGAGTTTAAAGCGCCTATAAGCGCCATTATTAGCGCACTTGAATTAATTCCTAATTTGGAAGACCAGCGTGAAAGGCTTATTCGACAAGCTGAACAGTCTAGCTATCGGTTGCTTAATTTAACCAATAACCTTACCGAAGTGTTGACGAAACATTCGAGTAAAGACTTAGAAATGACTGAGGTCGATCTGATAAGTTTACTCGACGAGTGTATTTCTCCTTTTTCGGTACAAATAAAAGATAAGAAAGTCGATTTCAATATGCATTGCAGCCACAGCGTGCCCCATTTCATTGAATCAGACCCCACAGCCATTGCCAAGGTTATCGTGAACGTCATGGACAATGCCGTTAAATTTACTAATAGCGGACTTATTGATATTGCCATGACGACCGAAGTAAAAAACCAAAAGGTTTTTTTAGCGGTCACTATAAGCGACACCGGCATAGGCATAGACGATAAGACGCGTGAGAAAATGTATAACCGTTTCTATCGTGGCGCGCATACTGGCTCTCAAAGATTCCCCGGTGCGGGTATTGGTCTGTCTGTGGCCAAACGCAATATAGATAAACTTAATGGAGCAATAGAAGTAAGCAGTACAGTTGGCGTTGGCTCTGAGTTTAAAATTTATATTCCAGTTAAGCCCCTCGAAAGCTTACCAAGTGCTAAAGAGACAGCGACTAATGCTCGTTTCGCTATTGTTGATGATCTTGAGATTTCCAGACTCCACCTGCAATCTATTATTACCAACGAAGGGTATATCGCACGCACATTCTGTTCTGGTGCAGAGTTAATTAACCTGCACGATGATGTATTACAGTTCACTGCGATAATCGCAGATTTGTATATGCCGGGAATGTCTGGCTTAGAGTTAGTAAGAACACTTCACGCTATTTATGGTGAGCGTATTCCGCCTGTTATTGTGCTATCGGCCACGCCTGATATTGCCAACATCGTGGCTAACAGTAAGTTACCCACCTACCAAAGCTTTGTGAAACCAATTGATAAACAGCGCTTTGTCGATGCCATTCGTACCATTGCCGAGCACAAACAGAAAATTATTGAAAGCGAACGCACTGCGAACATCCTCTTGGTTGAAGACGAACCCATTAATGCTGAAATGGTAGAATACATGCTTGAGACCATGGGACACATTGTCACCACGTGTTATACCGGTGAAGACGCAATTCAACAGGTGGGCAGCAACCAGTTCGACTGCGTTTTACTTGATATTAATTTACCGGATATTAGTGGGCTGGAAGTGGCAAGAGTGATTAATGAACGCTCGCCGACGCTGCCTATTGTCGCGCTAACGGCTAATGCGCATCGCAGCGATAAAGAGGCGTCACTGACCGCAGGTATGCGATACCACCTTGTAAAGCCAGTGACGTATCAGGAATTAAAGAACACGCTAAAATTGGCGCTATAGGGTAATAGCCTCGAATACGCGATATTGATTACGTCCGTTTTCTTTAGCTTCATACAGCGCTTGATCGGCAAGCTCTAACCACGCCATAGACCCTTTGAAATCGCGCTCAAACTGTGCCAAGCCAATACTTATAGTAAATTGAATGGTTTGACCTTCGTGTTCAACTTCTAAGCGCTGCGCTAATTGTCTGATGCGTTCAGCCACTACTGCCGCGCTCTCAACTTTTGAGTCTGTTAAGATAATTGCGAACTCTTCGCCACCATAACGACCGGCAAGATCGGTTTCACGCACGCAACGCTGAATAAGCTGCGCTAACATCTTAATCACTTTATCACCCGCTTGGTGACCGTACGTGTCGTTAATACGCTTAAAGTGGTCGATATCAAGCATCATTGCGGTGCTTGGCTTGTCTCTACGCTTACACAGCTTAAACACATCTTCGAAGCGCTCTTGCCAATAGCGTCTATTATAGAGCCCAGTTAAACCATCAACTCGGCTGGCTATTTTTAGCTCCTCGTTAAGGTGCTCCATACCCAGTTTACCAAGCGCCTGCTCGGTTACATCGTATACCAGCATGCAGAACTTATCGACATTGCCGTCTTGGCCGACTAAAGGAAACATGGTCACGTTTTGGTACATATGCTTTGCAGCACACGTTACCGGACGGTTACAGCCAAACTTAAATAAGTAGGGACGCTGCTCCCAAATAATAAACACAGGGCTTTTTAGATTGAAAACAGGATCTACTTTAGTACGCAACCACTGTTCTTCAATGTCGGTAAAATGCGAAAACAACACTTTTCCCGTAACGTCCTCAGCGCGGTCGCCACTGTGATTTTCCATAAACTTGTTGAACACCTGAATACGGAAGTCTTTGTCTAAAATGACAATACCTACTTCAATTGAGTTTAGAAGCTCTGTTGGCACCGCTGAATGTTGCGATGGTGTAGAATTTAACATTGAATGCATAGATGTGTTCATACCGCATCCCTATGGTCATCGAGTAAACGCGCATAAACTTGTGTCATAGCGTCACCCGGGAATAGAAGTAGCAAATCAAAAGCGATATTTCGCGCTTTTATTGCGTATCCAATTTCAATAGCCATTAGCTTGCCCCATCGCTGAACGTTGTCGCTTAGCAGTGTGGATAAGCCTTTGTGCTGACCAAGTAATACTGGATGCGTATGACTAAACGCTACCTGTAATTGTTCAGACAAGCCATTAAGACAGGCGCCAATCAGAATGTTAGATACATCCATTAAGGCTTCTAGGGCAAAACCGTCAGACGAGTGACTTTTCGGATATTTCAACAGCTCAACAATATTCTGCGAGTTTGTATCGTTGAAAATAACCAAAGCCTCTCCGCTAATGCCTTCGCTCACAAACCCTTTTGAGACCGCTGACACGCTGTCGTTGCGATTTATCTCGGCCACCGCCATCGACAGTTCGTTACTTTCAATAAGGTTTACATTGGGAATAGGTAAATCAATAAACTCACCCAGCAACTGCGCTAAGTTTTCACCCGCTCGCCCCATAGCTACGTTTACCATTTCACGGCACGCGTCCAGTTTGTCTTCTAAACTTAATTCAGGTGCGTTTTTGCGAACCGAACTTAATGGTACAGGGGCTTTATTACTGCCATTTGAATTTTGTGAGACAGCTTTCGCTTCATTCTGTGCCTTTACTTTGCGAAGGTTGGCACCGGTGCTGTGTGAACTGCCGCTATAAATGCCATAAGCGGTTAGTATGCTGGTAAGCTTTTCGTTATCAATTGGCTTGCGAATAAAATCAAGCGCACCGAGATTTATCATTCGCTCACGGGCTTGAGGCTGAACATCACCCGATACCACAACAACCAAACAGGGCAAGTCTTCTTGGCGAATAACATCCATGGTTTGGTAGCCGTCCATTATCGGCATATTCAAATCTAGAAATACAACGTCGCCTTTGCCCTGACGGATATACTCAACTGCCTGCTCGCCATTTTCAGCAAAGGTAATATCAACGTCCCACTCATCGGGTAAACTGCGCGCCATTTGGCGTCTTGCGAACCCTGAATCGTCGCAAATTAATATAGGAGTACTCATTTGTATTTCCTTATATTGCGACAGGCGCTTTTATGTGTGGGTGAGACTGATAGTTTTGCAGTTCAAAGTCTTCGAATTTGAAACCAAAAATATCTTTCACATTCGGGTTTATCGCCATTGTTGGGCGCTCGAATGGTTCTCTACTTAATTGCAGTTCCACTTGTTCTAAGTGGTTTGAATATAGATGCGCATCGCCCAGTGTATGAATAAAGTCGCCTGGTTCTAGGTCACACACCTGCGCCATCATCATGGTAAGCAGTGCATAGCTTGCAATGTTAAACGGTACGCCCAAGAAGATATCGCCGCTTCGTTGATAAAGCTGACAGCTAAGCTTGCCATCAAGCACATAAAACTGGAAAAGTGTGTGACAAGGAGGTAATGCTTGCTTACCCATTGCCGCATTTTCTTTTGGTGAATAGTTGGTATCTGGTAGAACGGCGGGGTTCCAACCACTAACAATTAAACGTCTAGAGTCTGGATTAGTTTTGATTTGTTCAACTACATCGGCAATTTGGTCGACTGACGTACCGTCGCCTCTATCCCAGCTTCTCCACTGACTACCATAAACTGGGCCTAACTCGCCTTCATCGGTAGCCCACTCATCCCAAATGCTAACGCCATTTTCTTTCAAATAAGCGATATTGGTTTCACCCTTCAGAAACCAAAGTAGTTCGTGAATTATCGACTTAAGGTGACACTTTTTCGTTGTCACCAAAGGGAATCCTTCCTGGAGATTAAAACGCATTTGATACCCGAACACGCTCAGCGTGCCTGTACCAGTTCGATCTTCCTTTTTCACACCCGTATCACGTACATGGCGCATTAGAGCGAGATATTCTTTCATCTTTCTTCTTATAATTTCTTATTCAACACGGTTTTTTCCACGCATGTAAGCGCGGACGATCAATCCTATTCCTAAAGCGATCATAGGTAAACAAAGAAGTTGCCCTTGGCTTAGTCCCATTTGGTATAAGCCAATATGTGCGTCTGGCTCTCTGAAGAATTCCACAATAAAACGGAAGCTGCCATAACCTAATAAAAACAAACCGCTTACGGCACCCACAGGACGTTTCTTCGCAGAGAACAGCCACAATATAATGAACAACAACACGCCTTCCAGCGCAAACTCATAAAGCTGAGACGGATGGCGCGGCACGTTTCCAGCGTTTGGAAATATAACGGCCCACGGCACGTCAGTGCTTCTCCCCCACAGTTCAGCGTTTAAGAAATTACCTATTCTTCCCGCACCCAATCCTATTGGTACAAGCGGTGCGACAAAGTCGCCTAACTGTAAGAATGTGGTGTTCATGCGTTTCGCCTGCCAAAACAGCGCAGCTAACACACCTAGCAGGCCACCATGGAACGACATGCCGCCGGCCCATATTTTAAAGAGATAAAGCGGGTTGTCGAGGAACATACCAAACTGATAAAACAGCACATAGCCTATGCGTCCACCAAGGATAACCCCTACGAAACTCCAAAACAGTAAGTCGCTTAGTTGTTCTTTGCTCCAACTGGTATTAGCCAATCGCTTTTGAGCCAGTAGATAAGCGGCAATAAAGCCCACCAAATACATAAGCCCGTACCAACGGACGCTAAGTGGCCCTACGCTGAAAATTACTGGGTCGATACTAGGGAAAACCAGAAAACTGCTCTGTTCCATTCTATTATTCAATTCCTACAATCATTCTAATACTTACCAGTATTAGCAAACACGCTAACATGGCTTTCAACACTTTCACATTGGCTTTTTGGCCTAATTTAGCACCAGCATTCGCTGTAAATACCGACGTAGTTACGATACCCGCAGTAGCTGGTAAAAACACGTATCCAACACTATATGGCGGTATATCAGATGCGTTCCAGCCCGCCACAACAAAGCTCGCCGTGCCAAAGAGCGCGATCACTAACCCACTAAATGCTGCACAACCAATGGCAGCCCGAATATTAACTTTAAACCACACCAGAGCCGGCACCAACAGCGCACCGCCACCGATGCCCATTAGGGCGCTGATAACTCCAGTGCCACTACCAACCCCAATTAAGGCAGGTTTCGACGCATCGGTTTGTGACGCTTTCTGCTTTCCAAAAATCATTTGCGCCGCGATAAGTATAACCAGTACCGCGAATACATTTTTAAGCAACTCACCCGAGATATGGCTGGCAACTTGCGCACCTAGCACAGCGCCCACCGCAATGCCAATTGAGGTGTATAACACAATGTTGGGCTGAATATTGCCAAGGCGATAATGCGCAAAGGCAGACGACATTCCTGTAAATATAATGGTAGACAGCGAAGTGGCTATGGCCACCGGCATCACGGTTTCCGTCGTCATGCCTAGGAAGTGTACAAGCAGATAAGACAGCGCCGGCACAATAATTAGCCCGCCACCTATGCCCAACATTCCCGCAAGGATCCCCACTACTGAGCCTAAAAAAAGGCAACACACAACAACGATAACCAAGGGGTCCATTTAATATTCCTTCCTATAATCGGCCACAAGATTATCACACACAGCGCACTATCGCATATGCCCATTTTACTATGACTTTATTAGGCCCCAGCTCTAATTAGACCGCCAAGTCCTTTTGTTTCTAAGTATTCGTTCAAATGAACAAACACCTCTTCTTGACTAGCCGCGGTGAGTGCTAGTGCAAGTAGTTGTTTACACTCATCTAGGGTTACTTTTCTGATCAACCAGTTAATTTTTCGAACGTTAAAACCGTTCATGCTTAAACGTCGGTAACCCATTCCCATCAGTAACAGAGCGCCTGCCGGTTCACCCGCTATTTCACCGCATATTGTTACGGGCACTTGGTTCTGATTTGCTTTTTGAACAACATCATACAGCGCTCCAAGCACAGCTGGATGGTAGCTATTATAAAGCCCTGCTACTCTGGAATTATTGCGGTCTACGGCTAACAAGTATTGGGTTAAATCGTTACTTCCTACCGAAAAGAAATCGACATGTTTGGCAAGTTGGGGAAGCTGATAAAGTACAGACGGAACCTCTAACATAATGCCAAGCTTAGGTTTTTTCAGAAACTGTTCTGTATTTGCAATCTCATCTGAAATTTCAAAAAACGCTTGGTTAATTAGCCTTTTTGCTTCTTGTACTTCTGACACAGTGGAAATCATGGGCAACATAATTTGTAAGTTGCTTAAGCCAACACTGGCACGCAGCATAGCGCGAATTTGTACCAAAAAGATTTCTGGATGATCGAGTGTAAGGCGTATGCCTCGCCAACCAAGAAACGGATTTTCTTCGTTTATCGGAAAATACGGCAGCGGCTTATCGCCCCCCACGTCTAGGGTCCGCATAGTAATAGGCAATTCAGGTGCCGCTTCTAGCACTCGCCGATACAACATTACCTGCTCTTGTTCCGACGGGAAGCGTTCGCGCAGCATAAACGGTATTTCTGTACGATAAAGCCCAATACCAGAGCCCATTTGTTCGGCGTTAAGCTCTATTTCTGCCGATAACCCTGCGTTAATATACAAAGACATTCTACAGCCATCTACGCTTTCGCAAGGTTTGTCCGCCTCAGCGTCAATCTTCTCTGCGATGGCCGATTCTTCTTCAATAAGCTGAATAAATTCAGCTTTTATGTTGCGCTCAGGCGAAACAATAACTTCACCTGAATAGCCATCTAACAGTATTTCTTTGTCTTCAAGCAGTGCTGGCGACACACTCTGGCACCCCATCACAGCAGGCACCCCCATAGCTCGCGCTAAAATAGCGGCATGAGAGTTGTTAGAACCTCGCACTGAAATAATGCCTTTCAGTTTGTCGCGAGGAAACTCTGCAAGCATAGGTGCAGATACTTCGTTGGCTACGAGTATGCTGTCGTCAACCACCACTTTCTCAGCCACTTTGTGGCCGTTAGCTTCATGCAATATATTGGCAAGTATGCGGTCTGAAAGATCCACAATATCAATGGCGCGCTCCTGCATGTAAGGGTCTTCCATGGCTTGAAAGCGCGCAGCATAGTTTTCCACTACCATTTTAAGCGACGACGCCGCGTCCCAGCCTTCCCGTATTTTTTCTTCTACTTCACGCCCTAAGCTATTTGCATCAAGTAAGTGGTGATAAAGCTGGAAGATAGACTTAACGTCTTCTGGTAGGCCGTCATCTAAGCGTTGAGATAAGTCGTTTACGTGCTCGCGGGTAACTTCTACCCCTTTGCGATATAGCTGAATTTGGTCAAGTGGCGACTGAGTACGTCGTACTACCCAGTTTTTTAAGTTTATTGACTTATCGGGAGAAACCCCTTTACCAATAGCAAGGCCCGGTGAGCCCGCTATACCGCGTACGTTTTTCTGTTGCGCTACGGTGTCGTTTGACGACGATAAAGTCAGCGCCCCGCGAATATCTGCATTCGTAATTTCAAGGGCAAGCTGGGCCGCAAGGGTAACAAGGAAGGCTTCTTCGTCTTCACTGAATCTGCGCATTTGCGACTGCTGAAGGGTAATTACGCCCAGCACACGGCGCTGATTAATTATTGGCGTACCTAAAAATGCGTTATAGTTATCTTCTTTAACTTCGGGGTAATGCTTAAAACGAGGATGGTGGTGAGCATTTACAATGTTTAACGGCTCTTCACGCTGCCCTACAAGACCAATTAAGCCTTCAGAAAAACCAATGCGTACATGCTCAACCGCATCAGGGTGCAGACCATCGGTGGCTTTTAAAATGAAATGCTGAGCTTCGTAGTCGGCAAGGTAGATAGAGCAAGAGTCAACATTTAGGGTTTGCTTAACGCGCGAGGCAAGGCGGAATAACGCCATGTCTAGCGCAGGAATGCGATTCATTTCCTGCACTATTCGTTTCAGTGTTGCCAGCATGGTGCCGGGGTTACTTTGCACGCTCAACAGCTATTCCTTTGTAATTACCCCCGCCTACGCTTTTTACCACGTTTATGTGGCGCTGCGTTGGGGCGTTGCTGGGCTCGATGCTGCGCCGCCATGACAACCGGCGAGAACTCTTTCATTACTCTGCGGTATACATCGCGTTTAAAAGACACAACATTTCGTATAGGGTACCAATAGCTTACCCATCGCCAGTCATCAAACTCCGGATGACTTGTTTTAAGCACATTAACATCCCTCTCGTTACAATCGAGTTGCAACAAGAACCATTTTTGTTTTTGCCCTATACAGACAGGGTTGCTCCCTTGGCGAATAAGTCGCTTCGGTAGTTTGTATCTAAGCCAGTTTCGAGTTACACCTAAAATGGTGACATCTTTCGGTGTCAATCCCACTTCTTCATTAAGCTCGCGGTACATAGCTTGTTCGGCAGATTCCCCTTCATCAATTCCGCCTTGAGGGAACTGCCATGAATGTTGACCATAACGCCTTGCCCAAAATACTTGACCCATTTTGTTGCAAATCACTATGCCCACATTCGCACGGAATCCATCGGCATCTATCACATAGACTCCCGGGCACACTATACTGTTATATGTTTTCATTCTTCCACAAACTATGCTCCAATCATAGTTTTATTGTTCACTGTTAATTGTCAGCTAGGAAAAAAGCCACGCTTATGCAGCCACCGCAGTCACCTCCTTCTTCACCTGATGCCCTATTATCACGTTGCCACGCCATAGCAGGGTTAACGCTGGGCGAGCTTGCAGATATGGCAAATGTGGCCATTCCGGCCAACTTACAGCGTCATAAAGGGTGGCCGGGTATGCTAATTGAAAAGTGGCTGGGGGCGAGTGCAGGCTCGAAGCCGCAGCAAGATTTTCCTGAACTGGGTATAGAACTTAAGACCATACCGATTGATGCACAGTTTGCACCGCTTGAAACTACATATGTGTGCTTTGCACCGCTGCTTATGCAGCCGGGTATTACCTGGGAAACCAGTAACGTGCGCAACAAACTTCAGCAAGTACTATGGCTTCCTATTGAGGGCAACCGAGAAATTCCCCTAGCCCACCGGCGTGTAGCAACTGGCTTTTTCTGGCGTCCGTCGCCAAATGAAGATGAGATACTGCGTCATGATTGGGAAGAATTAACTGAGCAAATCATTACCGGCAACGTAGAGTCGATAACATCAAGGCAAGGCGAAGCACTGCATATTCGCCCTAAAGCAGCGAATGGAAAAGTGCTGACTGATGCGCTGGACCCCGAAGGCCAGCGTATTAAAACAAGACCCCGTGGATTCTATTTAAGAAAAACATTTACCCACCACATCTTAATTAATGCGTTTAGCTAATACGTTTGACGAGCTCAGTTTTTAGAGGGCTTTTAGCGTACTTTTAATGTGCTGTGCATTGCTTAGCGTAGGGTTTGTTTTTAAATGCTAGGTCGCGTTTTGACTGAAATATTTACCTAAGTAGTCACTTAAGAATTTTTCCGATTCAATACCCATAACATTAGCGCGTGATGCCAACGAAGTGTCTGCTGGCAGTAGCTCGTTTTTAACGTATTCAAGGCGGTAGTGAAAAATAAAACGCTGAAATGTTTTCCTTTCATTTACCTGAAGTGCAATAGCAAATAGCGTAGGCTCAAGTTGTGCGCCCTCGCAAAATGACTGCAAGGTAAGAAATGGCTTCTTAAATGCCTTTGAAGTAGCTACGTAACGCTCGGCTTTCGACATCATACTGCTTATTTCATAGGGCGATGCTTTACCGTGATCTAGTTGTGCATAATCGATAGGCGACGGCAACGTGCTTCTTACAAACGTTAGGCTAAACAACACCAGTACCAGTGAAGCCCCCAGCATTAAATGATGAAAGCTTTCCCAAAACGGCACTTTTAAAAAACCAAACATCACTGCGGTAACCAGTAAGATGCTAACAAACGCAATGCCAACCACACTCCCCATCACAGCAGCTAAGCGCGGCACTTTTAATGGTTTCGTATCTACTGCCTGTAGCGGCAAATACCGATGGTAATGCTGAATATGCTCGGTGATAAGAATGCCAATAAGCAAAACACTGAAGCTGGTTAGCAAAGACGGCAAATAGGCAGGCCACAAATATAGCGGCTCACCCACCGGTGAGGCGGCAAACCATGCTTGCTTGTCTTGAGATGATATAAAAAGAATGGAAAGCTGCAGCACGCCAGTTACCGCCACCGGCCACCACAACCGCTTTCGTGCAGAGGGCGTTGCAATAAGCATTGGCTTTATAGCGCGATAGCAACAGGTAATCGCCACTACCGCAAATACCTCAGATAAGCCGTAAATTGGCGCCCACTGAGTGGCGTTAGTAAGTCGCAACCATTCATCTGTCATATAAAGCGGCCAGCATGCAAATGCGCCAAATAGCCAGCGTAGGCTATGTAAATTAACTTTTTGGATAAACAAGCGTACAAAACCAATGACGAAAAACGCCGCTAATGTAAATAACAAATAGCCATATACAGGTGACGTCATTTACTTTCTCCATCCATGGGTTGCGATACGTCTTTTAATACCAAAGTTTTTAATACCAAGACTGGCGATAACAAAACTGACAATGATAAGACTACCAATAGATTTCGCGTTGCATAGCCACCGTCCTGGTGCGCTCCATAACACGAATAAGGGTAGTGAGTTTCTCTGCCGTCCACTTACGTAGTTCAGCATCTGAACCCACATCAGCATCTACAATAGACTCTTTTAACATCAGTAGTGCATTCAGCTCGTCAATGCCCGTAAGTAAATCTAACCAAGGCGCTCTAAAATTACCGCGCTCTTCTACAAATAAATCACCCAGCAGAAAGCCGCTCCACAGAGTTTGGCGAAGCACGACTTCCACAGACGAATAATTAGCCGGTCCCATGGTTTTATTTAATGGCATGCTTTGTTGCACCGTTTGCCAGCCTTGCGACAACCACCCTTTAGCGTGATCTAACACGCTATGGTCGAAGCCTGGCGTTGCCTGCTGCCATGGTTTGTTTTGTATTAGGCGAATAGCATGAATTTTAATATCGGTAGCTTGGTTGTCGAAAAACAGTTTTTCAGGTTCATGAGCATGCAGCAACCCAGCCTGACGGCCCTGTAAATAGCTTACGATAGCGGCATGCTTGCTGAGCGTTTTATTAAATAAGCTCTTCTTCGACAATAAATAACGAAGGCTTTGTAAGTCATCCTGCCACGTCCACTGCTGCGCATGGGCCACCAGCTTTTTGTGAAGGGCAAGTAATTCTGGGCACTGAAGCACAGGCAAATACAACGATACGCTTTGTAAAAGTAGTCGAATACTTTTGGCCACTTCTCCCAGCATTTTTATGGCACCACTTTCTACAAACATATGCTCGTGATATTGCCAATGTGCTAGCGCAGTTTGTACGGCAAGACAAAAAGCTTCTTCGGTTGTGGTGGTATCTTCAAGGGCCAAAAAATCAGGAAGTGGCCGTATTTTTGCGTTAAAGCCATGCAGCAGTTGATAGCCTTGTGCTGCTTTCGATACGTCGCTTAAGCGCACTTGCATGTGGTCGTTAATTAACGTGGCTAATATGAACAAGCTGTTTATATCGCCACTCATTAACTCAAGCTCTATTTCATTAATGGGTGAACTGGCTTTATCGGTGCTTGCTTCGCCGCAGTCCAATACCACTTCAACCACGCTATTTTCACACTCTACTACATAGGCATGGCGCGTAAAATGCGTACTAAACTGCTTGGTTAAACCGTCATTTTTTGTTTGTGCATCGAAGTCTTCAGGCCAAACCGACGCATCAAAAAGCGTAAGGTCAGGCTGAGAGTTGTTCAAATCGATATTGTACTCTGAACGCTTGTGAAGACCGCCACTTACCACGCCATTGGTTTTAAGCGTTTGCTCATAACGGCCATCGTTTCCACGCACTCGAAAGCCCATCTTTCTCTGCTGAAAATCGAGCTTATCGGTATCGTAATAGTCGTTTTCTAAACGCATGGTGTTGTGCGAGGCAACGCGAATGTTGTTTTTCTCAAAAAGCGGTAGCACGCTTTGGGTGAACGCGTCGTGAGCATCAACGCCGGTAACAAATTTTAGTTCTATTTCTGACATGGTTGCGCTGGGCAGCTTGTAATGCTGACACCTTACCTTTGTCTTGGTGTTTTCGCAATGTTAGTACTTTACCTAAATTAGACAAAAGTGGAACAAACTTGCCTTTATCGCGGTCAACCAATACCATCATCTTGTTTTAACATTCGGAATTGGACTTCATATGATTCGAAAGTGGTTTGCGGCAGCGCTTGTTGTATGCTCTTTTCAAGCATTTTCGCTACAGGATATCGCTGAGTTAGACGCATCTTCATCTCACTATATTAGAGATGATTTGTTTGTATTCATGCACGCGGGAGCTGGTAGAAACTATCGCATTTTGGGGTCGATAGAAGCCGGCACACCTATTACCGTTATCGACAGAGATAACGACGCGGAGTTTACACAAATTACCGACGATGAAGGCCGTACAGGCTGGGTAGAAAGTCGTTTTGTGTCAAACACCATGTCGCAGGCCGAGCAATTGCCTATTATTAGTGAGCGCTTGGCTGAAAGCCAATCAGCACTGCAAAGTGCACAGTCTGAAAATGCGCGTCTTCGTCAGCAGTTCAATGACGCTCGTCAGCAAGTTTCAACGCTGACTACCACCAACGACGAACAAGCCACACAAATTACTCGCTTATCGGCCAAAGTAGAAAGCGCTAATAAAGACGAGTTGGTAATGTGGTTTACACGCGGCGGTATGGTAGCTGGCGCAGGCATTTTGCTGGGCGTATTGCTAACCTATATGCCCAAGCGTAAACGCAGAAACAGCGAGTGGATGTAAACTCGCCCCTCAATAAAAAATAAAAAGTCAGTAAAAACAAAAAGCCAGCTATATAGCTGGCTTTTTCTTTGAGCTTTCAAACTCTCTTCGAAGCTTATTCGTCATCTTCCACTAAGGTCATTAGCGATGTATTACCGCCCGATGCCGTAGTATCGATACTAATAGTTTTCTCAGTCATCAGACGCTGAATTAGGCTGTCGTTATATTCAGCCGTAATTACCGGCAAAATAGCGCCTTCACGTGAAGATAGCATAGCGGTTATACGTGCAGTACGCTCTGTGTTCGAGTCTACCACCACGCCCGATAAATCTTCGTCCATTAACAGGGTATCTAAATGGGCAAGACGTGCCACCTGGAACAGCCCTTTTGGTGCACCTGTCGATTCAAACTTGTTCTGAATTTCTACTGCTTCATCGTAGAAAATTTCAGACACCACTGACACCACGGGGTTACCCGTAGATAGCGCAGTTACAATAGACAGTAACCAGTATTCGAAGGTTACTTCTTTATCGGCGAAACACACCAAGATGCCGCGTGGCTCTAGGTAAAGCTTGTTAGACTCACCCGTTGGTCCTGGCAGCGTCATTGGCTTCGCAAGCTTACGCTCAACGCTGGTTAGCTGCTGCCTAGCGGTAGCTAGAGTGCGATTTAAGTCATCGGCTAGCTCGTCAACAATATCCACTTTCGCTATTTTCGCTAACAGCTGACGTACCATTGAAATGCGGTCGTTAAGCGCTGTATGACGCCACTGCGACTCTACCGCCTTCGCTTTATCCATCATGACATGGGCGCGCTCTGCAATTTTATCATCGCCTACTAACGCCGAGTCGGTAGCGTCTACGTCGTCGATATGCGAAGGCTTAGGTGTGGCACGTTCCATCATTAAACGCGTCAAGTAGTTCGGACCACCAGCTTTAGGACCAGTACCTGAAAGGCCACGGCCACCGAACGGCTGCACGCCAACAATAGCACCAATCATATTGCGGTTAATGTATACGTTACCTGCGCGGCTTTTAGCTGCAAGTTCGTTCGCGCGTTCTTCAATGCGCGAGTGAATACCCATGGTTAGGCCGTAACCTGTACCGTTTATTTGCTCGAGTACATTTTCAATGTCTTTCGACTTAAAACGCACCATGTGAACAACCGGGCCAAACACCTCTTTTTCTAGCACGTCGATGTTTTCAATTTCATACAGCGTAGGCGCGAAGAATGTACCGTTTTCAAAACCTTCAGGCATGTCATTGCGATACAGCAACTTGGCCTTGCCTTCCATGTTTTGCTGATGGTCAGTTAAGGTTTTCAGTGCCTTTTCATCAATAACAGGGCCAACATCGGTAGCAAGTTGAGTTGGGTCGCCGACCGTTAGCTCTTTCATTGCACCAATGAGCATTTCAGTTAAGTCGTCGGCAATTTCTTCTTGAACAAACAACACGCGAAGTGCCGAACAGCGCTGACCTGCACTTTGGAAACCAGAATGAATAACATCATCAACCACCTGCTCTGGAAGTGCGGTTGAGTCAACGATCATACAGTTTTGGCCGCCAGTTTCGGCAATCAGTGGAACCTGTTCACCGCCTCGCTCTGCCAATACTTGAGAAATAAGCGTGCCGGTCTGCGTAGAGCCTGTGAACATAACGGCTTTGATGCGCTCATCTGGAAGCAAGGTTTCACCCACTTCTTTACCCGGCGATACAATAAGTTTAAGAGCATCTTCAGGTAAGCCTACCGACTGCATAATTTCTACCGCACGCTGCGCGATAATGCTGGTTTGCTCGGCAGGTTTAGCAACCACTGTGTTACCTGTTACCAGTGCAGCAGCAACTTGCCCTAGGAAAATAGCCAGCGGGAAGTTCCACGGACTAATACAAAGCACAACACCACGTGGTAGCAAACGCTGATCTTCCGCTAGCTCCTCGGCGCGTACAGCATAGTAACGACAGAAATCCACGGCTTCACGCACTTCATCAATACTGTCTTGCGCAACTTTGCCTGCCTCGCGCATACAAATGGCAATAAGCTCAGCCATGTGGCGCTCTAGCGCATCAGCCGTTCTATTTAATATTTCAGCACGCTCTTGTACATCGCGCTTAGACCACGCTTCAAAACCCGCTTCAACATCATCAAGGGCCTTACGCATCTGCTCAGGTGTTGCATAGTGATGATAGCCAACAATGTCGTTGTGGTTAGTTGGGCTTACAACAGGTGTTGCACCTTCTGGTACTTCTCCCGCTACTTTGTAGTAGTCTTGCCAACGCTCTAGCTCATGCTTAAGTGCCGTTACCGCGTTCGTATCGGTAAGATCTAATCCGCGAGAATTATCACGCTCTGGAGCATATAACCCTCGTGGCGTTTTAATTTGCTTGTTGTAGCGCACTTTTAAGCGCTGTGTTTTCTCAACCGGATCTTCAAGTAGCGACTCAACCGGTTTTTCGTCATCAACAATGGCGTTTACGAACGATGAGTTAGCACCGTTTTCAAGTAATCGACGCACAAGGTATGCCAGCAAGTCTTCGTGCTCGCCTACCGGTGCATAAACGCGACATTGAATTTTGTCTTGCGTTACCACTTGGTCGTAAAGAGTATCGCCCATACCGTGCAGGCATTGGAATTCGAAGCCTTCTTTGTCATCGCCCGCAAGCTCAACAATAACCGACGCGGTGTAGGCGTTGTGGGTAGCAAACTGCGGATAAATGGTGTCGCGATATTCGAGCAGGCGGTTAGCACACGCATGGTACGACACGTCGGTAGAAGATTTACGTGTAAATACAGGGAATTCTTCCAAGCCAGCTTGCTGGGTAAGTTTAATTTCTGTGTCCCAATAAGCACCTTTTACTAGGCGCACCATTAACGGACGGCCTACTTCCAAAGTTAGCTCACGAAGGTGTTCAATAACGTGGATAGCACGTTTTTGATAGGCTTGAACCGCCAAGCCGAATCCCGTCCAGCCATTTAAGTCTTCATCGCGAAATACTGCTTCAATAATATCTAGCGATAGCTCCAAACGATCTGCTTCTTCTGCATCAACCGTTAGGCCTATGTCATACTCTTTGGCCATCATACATAGCGCTTTTAAACGTGGCGGAATATCTGCCATTGCGCGCTCGCGGTGTGAGAATTCAAAACGCGGATGAATTGCCGACAGCTTCACTGAAATACCCGGTGAGCGCTTAGGTCCGCGGCCATTTGCCGCTTTACCGATAACTTTAATGGCTTTTACGTATGAGTCGTAGTAGCGGTCGGCGTCGCGCATTGTACGCGCTCCCTCGCCAAGCATGTCGTATGAATATACGTAACCTTTCGTCTCTTTGTCTTTAGCACGTTCAACAGCGTCTTCAATGGTTTCGCCCATAACGAACTGACGCCCCATTACGCGCATGGCAATGTTCATTGCACGGCGAATAACAGGCTCGCCCAAGCGGCCAAGGGTTTTCTTTAACAGCCCAAACTGCTCTTTTTTGCGCTTGTCGGCATAGTTCACCATGTTTCCGGTAAACAGTAAGCCCCACGCAGACGCATTTACAAACAGTGAATCAGAATTACCTAAGTGCGGCGTCCACTGCCCTTTCGACAGTTTATCTCGAATAAGCTCGTCTTGAGTTGCTCTATCTGGCACACGAAGTAGGGCTTCGGCCAAACACATCAATACCACGCCTTCCGCTGTAGATAGTGAATATTCATTTAATAACGCATCAACACCACCGTGTCCTTCTTGCTCGCGGCGAATTTGAAGCACCATTTTTCGCGCACGTTCCCATGCACGACTTCGCGCACGTGGGTTTACCTCGGCAATAGGCAAAATTTGATCAACGGCTACCGACTCGCTAATGCGGTAGTAATCTCTAATGCGCTGACGCAGCGATGATGTTGTATGAAGTGTGTCGTTAATGAGCATTGCAACCCTTTCATAGAAATAGCTGTAATAAAAAAGCGTTCCCGCCGTGATTGATGCGCCACGGTGTCATGGAAGCGGCTAAAAAACAAGCGAAGTCGAAACTTCGCAATTTCGCATCAGTCTTCTTTTTAACTTTATACTTTTGGATGAAGATCACGATGACGCCAAATTCGCGCGGATGTTAGCACACAAAAAACTCCTGCCAAGCTCTTACCAGCAAAGTTTTTGCAAACAAGTCTATGTAGGCAGTCCACTCACGTTTACACGATGTCTAAGTGATTTGACGACTGTGAATTTCCCCTATAAAAAGCGGCGACTTACAAGTCTTAATCCATCGTCACCACAGTCACACCAGCCTGATTATGTTCATTCATTGACGCAAGCGCATGTGGTGCCTCTTCAAGCGTAATGGTTGAACCAATTAAATCTTGAGGATTCAATTTTTTAGCCGCAATCATGGCAAACATATCCTCGTAGCGATACGCTTGCATTCCATGGCTACCTATCACTTCTAATTCGTGTGCGACCACAGCGTCCATAGGAATGGGGGGCGTAGATTGTTCTGCTAGTAGTAAGCCAACTTGAACGTGTTTACCGCGTTTTCTTAAACTGTTCACTGAATTTACACAAGTTACTGGGTTACCCAACGCGTCAATAGAAACATGCGCCCCGCCAGAAGAGAGTGTTTTAACCTTTGCCGCCACATCGCTTTCGTCGAGGGCGTTGATCGCAATATCTGCCCCGAGTTTTTTCGCAAGCGCTAACGCACTTGGAGAGATATCAATAGCAATAACATTTGCCCCTATTGCCGATGCGATCATAATGGCCGATAGCCCAACACCTCCGCAACCATGAACCGCTACCCATTGGCCTGCTTGCACTTTCCCCTGATCGACAACCGCTCGAAACGAAGTAGCAAAACGACAACCAAGACTGGCTGCGGTAACACAGTTTATCCCTTCAGGGATATGCACCAAGTTGACATCACCAAAATCTACTTCCACATATTCTGCAAATGAGCCCCAGTGTGTAAAGCCTGGTTGTGTTTGGTTGCCACACACTTGGTGATTTCCTGACGCGCACTCCCCACAGCGACCGCACGCACTTATGAACGGAACAGTAACACTATCGCCAACAGCAAAGCGTGTTACGTCCTTGCCCACCGACTCAACTATGCCTGCAAATTCGTGTCCAGGGACATGAGGCAAAATTATGCCATCATCGTGTCCCATCCAACCGTGCCAATCACTTCGACACACTCCTGTTGCCTTCACTTTGATTACTACACCGTGAGACTTCGGCGTTGGTTTAGGCACATTCTGAATTTGAAGTGCACCTCCGAATTCGTTAAATACAACTGCTTTCATAGTGTTAGCCCTCGTCAATGTTTGAACTATTGATAGTAGTGTGTAGCGAAGAAATTACCTTGCTTTTTCCTTACCGACACGAACAATATTGAAAGAATCTTTTACTCAACAGATCCATAATAAAAGAATCACCCACAAAAGAGATTTAAAGACATCGATAAGATAGGTTGTACACGTTTACACATATTCATCTCTCAATTGGTGTGGACTCAAAAAAAGCGTCTACACTTAGTGAAAAATAAGAATCATGTTGAATAGGTATGTGTTTATGTGGTTACGGAACTTCAGCCTTATCCAGAGGTTAGGAATTATCATTGTCCTGATCACTCTGTTATTCGTGGTGCTTACAGGCCTAGTTTTAAATAGGCATTTCGAAGCACTGAAGCATAAGTCTTACGAAGAGAACAAGCATTTGGTAGAGGTTGTACATACCATGCTTGGAAGCTTTGCTGCACGCAGTGACATTGATGAAGAGAGTGCAAAACAACAAGCACTTAACGCAGTAAAAGCACTGCGCTACGACGGTAGTAACTATTTTTGGGTTCAAGACAGAACGCCTTCAATGGTTATGCACCCCCTCAAACCAGCGCTAGATGGACAAGACTTACGCTCGTTTAAAGATGAAAATGGCAAAGCATTATTTGTTGAAATGGCGCAGCAGGTAAAAGCCAACGGTGAAGGCTTTGTCGACTACGTGTGGCCGCTACCTGGAGAGACAAGCCCCACCGACAAAATCTCTTTCGTGAAGGAGTTTAAACCTTGGGGCTGGACGGTGGGTTCGGGTATATATTTGACCAATTTGGAAAAAGAATACGCCAGCTTACGCAATTTAATTGTGATTTTCAGCGTGGTGAGTATCGTCCTTGTCGTCCTACTGATCTATGTTATCGGCGGTAGCATTGTTAAACCTGTGCAGGAAGTTACCGAGCGTATGAAAGATATTTCGCAAGGTGAGGGTGACCTGACACGGTCATTACCAGAAACGGGACAAGACGAAATTACGCGTCTGGCACGCTACTTTAATCAGTATACCGAGAAAATGCGTCAGTCGTTGTTAGGCATTAGAGAGAACATCAGTTCGCTCAATCAACAGGCTGAGCTGGTTGAAAGGTCAAGCAAAAACAGTAACCAGCAAGCGCAGGACCAAAACGAGAATATGCTGCAAGTGGCTGCGGCCATGGAAGAAATGACCACACAAATTAATGAAGTCAGTAACAATGCCGATACGGCAGAGAAAAGCACTGGCAGTGCTAGAACCAACGTGCAAAATGGCGCAGCGGTGGTAGATAGTACAGTTAGCGACATTCGTTCGCTTACCTCCGACATTGAAAGTGTAAGTACCGTAGTAACCGAGCTTGCTGCACAAACCGACAGCATTGGGGCAGTATTAGACGTTATTCGGGGTATTGCAGAACAAACCAACCTACTTGCATTAAATGCAGCCATTGAGGCGGCTCGCGCCGGTGAACAAGGAAGAGGTTTTGCCGTAGTAGCAGATGAAGTAAGGACCTTGGCAAGCAGAACCGGGCAAAGCACCGACGAAATTCAAGCCATGATAGAAAAGCTGCAAAGTAACGCCAAAGCAGCGGTTGATGCCGTAAAAGTGAGTCAGTCGGCATCGACAAGAACGGTAGACAACGCCATTCAGGCCAATCAAAGCTTACAAGAAGCTGACCGATTAATGACCGAGATTTCAAATAAAAGTAGTGAAATTGCTCGCGCTACCGAGCAGCAAGCGGAAGCAGCGACTGAGGCCAATATGCGTATTAATGCGCTATCCGGCGCCGCAGATAGCAGCTTACGAACCGCCGATGAGTTAGCGTCGGCAAGTGAAGCGCTGCGTGCTAGCTGTCTTGCCATTATGGATATTGCGAATCGCTTTAAGCTTTAGCATTCATTATTTGCGTTCAACCGACAAAAAAGGGGCTGTGGCCCCTTTTTTATTCTCTTTACACAAACTAGCGATTTTGCACGTGGAAGATTGGTATTGAGTGCATTACACTGGCAAAGGTAAAACGTTGCGATTCAGAGTTTCAGATACGCAAAGCATACTTGGATGCGAGCATGTGATCTCTCAACGCTTATCACTAAGTAGAAATTAACTAAGTAGAAGTTAGCGCAAGTAAAAATGGGTACAAGGAGTGCGACATGAGTAGCGGTTCAGCAGGTAAGTCAATATTAAAGTGGGTAGCAGGATTTTTTGTGCTGCTCTTTGTTGTGTATTTCGTTTTTGCAAACAGCATTATAAAAGCGGTGCTTGAATCGAAACTCGGTGAGTCCTATGGCGCCGAAGTAAATATAGACGACTTTGACCATACACTCTTCCCTACAACGGTAACCATTACTGGTATTTCGCTAACAAACCCCATTAAACCCTCACACAACCAAGTTTTTGTGGGAACCGCAAATGCTGACGTTGAGCTTGCCCCGCTTTTAAAAGACCAAGTTATTGTAAACAACTTAAACTTGCTTGAAGTACAGTTTGACACTGAACGCGCAAGCCCGGGTGAAGTATATCGTGTACCAGAACGTTCGCTTTCATTCAATGAAATAAAGGCCAAAGCAAAGGATGCAGTACCCTCGGTAGACGAGCTGTTAGCGCGTAACCCACTAAAAACCACAGCCGCCGTAGAGCAAGCACGAGCAACTTACGAAACCTACGGTGAAGGCTTAAAAGCAGACTATGAAGCACTGCCTGATAAGTCTCGCATCGACTATTACAAAACGCAGGTTGAGCAGTTAAAAAATACCGACTTTAAAGATCCTCAAGCCCTTGTTCAGGCTAAATCAGCCTTCGACAAGTTAAAAGAAGAAATGATGGCCGACAAAGCCATGATTAGCGATTTTACTGAAAAAGCGTCGACAGCTAAAACAGCATTAAGCGAGAGTGTACAAGCACTTAAAAACGCCCCTAAGGAAGATTATGCGTTATTAAAAGGTGTCATTGCCGGTGACCAAGCCGCCCTATCACAAGTAACCTATTTCGTATTTGGCGATAAAGCAGCCGAATATACCGAATACCTTATGGCAGCGATGCAAATTGTAATGCCACTTATTCAGGGCGAGGAAAAGAGTGAAGCGCCAGCAGACATTCCTTCTATTTTGGTAAAAGAAGCCAATGTATCGGTTCTTTGGCAAAACGAATCAATTACCAGCAAATGGAACAATATCACCAATGTACACGAGGTATTTGGCAATCCAACCACCTTCACTATTGAAGCTGCCGGTGACATGCTTAAAGAATTTACTTCAAGCGGTGAGTTTTGGATTGACGGTAACGGTGTAGACGCAAGCCAAGTATGGCAGTTAGCCGGTGTAAACATGCAGAACATTCCGTTCAGTGGTAATGAAGCATTAAACGCCGTGCTTAAAACCGCATTAATGAAAACCAACGGTTCTATGAAGGTTACCGACAACATGCTGTCTGGTACAGGCGAAGTAGACTTGCAGCAGCTAGTAATGGAAGCCACCGGCACAAGCGATATTACCAGCGCTATCGCTAGCGCTCTACAAACCTTAACCAGCTTAAATATGACTATGCTGCTTGACGGTACGCTGTCTAACCCAGGTTTTAATTTAAAATCGGATTTAGATAACAAGCTTGCAAAAGCGGCTTTAGGCCAGCTTACTGCGTCTCAACAAGACAAGCTTGACGAGCTGAACAGTAAATTAAACAGTATGATTGGCAATCAACAATCTTTACTAACGGGTGAATTAGTTGATGTAAACAGCATGATTAGCGCAGCACAAGGTGACAGTGCAGCGTTACAAGAATTGTTACAAGCACAACTGAACAACGTGGTTGAACAACAGAAAAACAAACTGTTCGACAAATTAAAGAGCAAATTGGGTCAAGGTGAGTAAAGCTCCTTTGACTCAGCGCTGCTTCGCGGCATAATACAGAAGTGTAGAGGCCATGACGTTTCTGCACCTCTTTATTTACGCTTAACCAAAGGTCAGGTGAATCTGTGTTGCAAGGTAAATGGCTTCCCATCATATTGCTAGTGCTGTTAGGGCTACTGCAGTACCGACTATGGTTCGGCAAAAATAGCATTCCTGATTATTTTAGCCGTCAGCAAGAAGTGCAAACGCAAGCGCTTCAAAATGCTAACCTCGCGCAGCGTAACGCATTACTTCAAGCCGATATTAGTGACCTAAAAATTGGGTTAGAAGCTATAGAAGAACGAGCACGTAACGAGCTTGGGCTCATTAAACAGGGTGAAACTTTTTACCGTATTTTACCTGCAGAAACTAAGTGATAACCATGACCACGCCTCGTGTAGTTGCGGTAATACCCGCAGCGGGAGTGGGCAGTCGCATGCAAGCAGACCGCCCAAAGCAATATCTAAGCATTGCAAACAAAACCATTCTTGAACACACCATTGATGCCCTCATTGAGCACCCTCTCATTGACGATGTAATTGTTGCGATAAGCAAAGGCGACGCCTACTTCGACGCGCTTGGATTACGTGCAAAGCCTATAACGGTTGTTAATGGCGGCAAAGAACGTGCAGATAGCGTTTTAAGTGGCATCATGGCCTTAAATGATGACGATTGGGCATTGGTGCATGATGCAGCAAGACCCTGTGTAGACAGTGGTGACATTACCAACTTAATAAAGGTTATGCATGATAGCAGCGTATCAGGCGGTATTCTTGCTACGCCTGTTCGCGACACCATGAAGCGCGCTCATGCCCAAAACCATGCGAAGAAGATTGATAATGGCAGCAGCTCCCACAATGTTATTTCACATACAGAAGACAGAGAAAACCTGTGGCACGCGCTAACCCCACAGCTTTTTCCAGCAGCACTACTTAAAACAGCTTTACAGCAAGGTATTGAGCAAGGTTTACCCATTACCGATGAAGCGTCTGCCATGGAATTTGCAGGGCATAGCGTAGCAATGATTAACGGCAGTCCGGCAAATATAAAAGTAACCCACCCTGCCGACCTGCCCCTTGCTGAATTTTATCTACAGCAGCGATTAGCTACTGCTACAAAAAACACTGACAATTTAGAAAACGCACAAACAAAAAAGGCACACACGTAATGCGAATAGGACATGGATTCGACGTACACAAGTTTGGCGGCGACGGCCCCATTGTTATTGGTGGCGTAAGCATTGATTACGAGCAAGGCTTGGTTGCACATTCCGACGGTGATGTTCTGTTACATGCACTGTGCGACGCGCTATTAGGCGCAGCAGCATTGGGCGATATAGGTAAGCACTTCCCAGACACTGACGATGCTTATGCGGGAGCAGATAGCCGCGTACTGTTGCGCCATGTAATTAACGTGGTAAAGCAAAAAGGCTACAAGCTGAGTAATGCTGATATGACGATTGTGGCGCAAGCCCCTAAAATGGCAGCACATATTCAGGCCATGCGCGATATTATTGCCAAAGACTGTAACGTTGAGGTGGACGATATTAATGTAAAAGCCACTACCACGGAAAAACTCGGCTATACCGGACGTAAAGAAGGTATTGCCGCTCATGCTGTTGTACTACTGGAAAAGCTATGAAGCCATTACACACTGATCACTGGGAGTACTACTACGCCAAGCCGGTATCTACCGGTATTTTTAAGTTTCAAGCCGACGATTTCCAAGTGGTGGAAGATTTAGGTTATGAACCTTGTGGTGAAGGTGAGCATCAATTCATTTTTGTGGAAAAAACCAATAACAATACCGCGTTTGTTGCCGAACAAATTGCGCGTTTTGTGAAACTTCCGCTTAGACAAGTTACCTATGCGGGCCGAAAAGACAAGTACGCCGTTACGCAACAGTGGTTCGGCATTCATGCCCCAGGTAAACCCGATTTCGATTTCAGTACCTTTGAATTAGAAGGCGTACGCGTATTAAAGCAAGTACGTCACAATAGAAAACTGCGCACGGGTCAGCTTAAAGGCAATCACTTTACCATTACACTGCGTCAGGTTATGCACCCTGAAGCTATTGAAGAGCGCTTAGAAGAAATAGCGCAACATGGCGTACCTAACTACTACGGTGAGCAGCGCTTCGGTGTAATGCGCCTTAACGAAATGGGTGAAGTGCAGCGCGGCGGCAACTTAATGATGGCCGAGCGTATGGTAAATGGTGAAACCATTAGACATCGCAATAAACGCTCTATGGCTATGTCTGCGCTACGAAGCTGGCTGTTTAATGAAATGTTGTCTACTCGTTTGCAAAAAACTCAGTTTAATACCGTGCTGTCTGGCGACGCCATGGTGCTCTCGGGCTCAAATAGCTTTTTTATAGCTAACAATGACGACAGTACCAGTTTGAATGACGTGCAGCACCGCTACGACAACAAAGACGTTTGTCCTTCTGCACCACTATGGGGTAAAGGGACGCTTGCTACCCAAGCTGACGCTTTAGCGCTAGAGCAAGAAGTAGCTGCCAACAGTACTGAAGTTATCGACTTTTTAAGTCAGTGTGGCTTTGAGCAAGAGCGTCGGGCAATAAAAATTTGGCCATCTGAGCTTGAATGGCAAAGTAAGGGTGATACATTTACTATCTCTTTCGCGTTGCCCACAGGATGCTTTGCAACGTCAGTATTGCGTGAATGCGTAGAAACCTTATCGCCTATTAATAGAGTTTAAACCGCTCTACTGAAGCAATACAGAAAGGCATATAAGGGCATTTTATTTCGTGTTGCTAGCTGTGGCGCCCACTTTCATGCTATAGCTAGTGCTGATAAATTATTTGATTACAATAATTAATCAGAGTACTTGCAGACCGCAGCTATTATGCGCGGCGGCAATACATCTTCAACTTTAGTAAAAGCGTGGCTCGCAGTTTTATTTTTCGCGTGGCTGTAAATAAGAATAAAGGAAAGTACGCAACATCATGAGAGCTTCTAGAAAAGGAGACGCGTTAGCACAACTGCTTTATGACGAAGGAATACGTTCACAAGCGGTTTTAAACGCCATTGCGGGTACGCCTAGAGAAGGCTTCTTACCTGATACGTTAAAACACAAAGCTTATCAAAATACGGCATTACCTATTGGTCAGGGCCAAACCATTTCGCAACCTTATATTGTGGCGAAAATGACCGAGCTTCTTTTAGATAGCCCCAATAAACCAGAAAAGGTGTTGGAGATAGGCACGGGTTCTGGTTATCAAACCGCTATTCTTGCGCAACTCTTTTCAAAAGTGTTTAGCGTTGAGCGCATAAAATCGCTGCAGTTTCAGGCTAAGCGCCGAATGAACCAGTTAGATCTTCACAATATTGCCATGAAACACGGCGATGGTTGGAAAGGCTGGGAGTCGAAAGGGCCGTATGACGCCATTATTGTTACTGCAGCGGCAGCCACTTTGCCTCAAGACTTGTGCGATCAATTAAAAGAAGGCGGCCGACTGATTATTCCCGTAGGCAATGAGCAGCAGTCTTTACTGTGTATAGACAGAGTAGAGGGTGAACTTAAAACATCAACCATTGAGTCGGTGAGGTTTGTGCCTCTTGTTGCAGGAGAGATAATGTGAGGTTGTTCGAGTCATGCTACGACATGGCACTTCGTTGGGCGAAGCACCGCCACGCCACAAAATATTTAAGCGGACTAAGCTTTTCTGAGTCTGTATTCTTTCCTATACCTCCTGACGTTATGCTTGCGCCAATGGCACTGTCTCAGCCCGAAAAGGCGTGGCGACTGGCCTTTATTACTACACTGGCTTCTATACTAGGTGGTGTTGCTGGGTATTGTTTGGGTTACTTTGCGTTTGATGCATGGCTTGCTCCTATCATTGCCGAATGGGGCTATGATGACAAAATTGCAAAAGCAATGGAGTGGTTTGAAACCTACGGCGTATGGGTAGTGTTTTTGGCCGGTTTCTCTCCAATTCCATACAAAATATTTACCGTAAGTGCGGGCTTCTTACAAATGGCCCTGCTTCCATTTCTTTTAGCTTCAGCCATTGGCCGCGGCGCACGTTTCTTTCTTGTTGCAGGCCTTATGCGATGGGGTGGTGCCGCTATGGAGCAGAAGCTACGGCAGTACGTTGAAATCATTGGCTGGTCTGTCGTGGTTTTGGCTATCTTAGCCTATCTACTATTGCGGTAACATGTGTTCGACTAAGGTTTGCATTACCTCAGTTTTTCTTTCTCTTTTCTTGTTACACGGATGTGCAGGGCGAACAGCCCCTGCCCCCGTTATCTTATTAAATAGCCAAGTTACCGATGGTAGCGAAGAATTCACACAAGACACCTACAAAGTTCAAAAAGGCGACACCTTATTTGCGGTAGCATGGTATACCGGAAACGACTACCGAGATTTAGCAAAATATAACAAATTATCAGAACCTTACACGATCTTTCCAGGGCAGATCCTGAGCGTTACACCACCTAAAAACACCGCTACAACCCACACTATACCTAAGGCGAAGACCAAACGGTCAACAGATCCGACCACGTTAAATAAAAGTAAAAAGATTGTTGACCGCAAAAAAACAGAAGCGTATGTTGAAGATGAAAAAGTTGTTAGCCCACAAAAAGTTACAACTGTCAAGAACTTGTCACCTAGCGTCAAAAAAACTGCTCCGACAAGTTTCCCAGACAAAGTTAAACAGTGGGTGTGGCCTGCAAACGGAAAATTAGTTGGTACGTTTAGCAAGGCTGAGTCGGGCAACAAAGGAATTGATATCGCCGGTGCTAGAGGCAGTAATGTAGTAGCAGCGGCAGACGGAAAAGTGGTTTACTCAGGCAACGCGCTTCGAGGTTACGGTAATTTAGTCATAATAAAACACACCGATACCTTCCTTAGTGCGTATGCATACAACGACACCATTGTAGTAAAAGAAAGAGAATGGGTGTCGGCAGGTCAGAAAATTGCGACCATGGGTAATAGCGGAACAGATTCGGTTAAGCTTCATTTTGAAGTAAGGTACAGAGGAAAGTCGTTAAATCCTATGACGTATCTGCCAAAAATAAAACAATAACAATAAATAATAATAATAAAAGAAATAAAGGAGAAACGTCATAAGGTAAACCTTGTAGCAGGAGATTCGCCATGGGTAAGTCAAATAAAGCCTTGGAATCAAAAAACGATGAACTAGACGTCATCGAAATGCCAGCTGACTTGAAAGCTGACGACACCTTAGAAAACGACGCCGAACTGGAAAGCGATGACGCTATTTTCAGTCAAGACGACCAACCTAAAAATTTGGATGCAACACAGCTTTATCTTGGTGAGATTGGCTTTTCGCCACTGCTTACCGCAGAAGAAGAAGTGTACTTTGCACGCCGCTCACTGAAAGGCTGTGAAGCCTCGCGAAAACGTATGATTGTTAGTAATCTTCGCCTAGTGGTGAAAATTGCACGCCGTTATAACAATCGCGGTCTAGCGCTCTTAGACCTAATTGAAGAAGGAAACTTAGGTTTAATTCGTGCGGTTGAAAAATTTGATCCGGAACGCGGTTTCAGGTTTTCAACTTACGCAACATGGTGGATTCGACAAACCATAGAACGTGCCATCATGAACCAAACACGTACTATCCGCCTGCCTATTCACGTAGTGAAAGAACTGAATGTGTATTTGCGCGCTTCGCGTGAACTATCACAAAAGCTTGATCACGAACCAACTGCAGAAGAAATTGCTGCGGCGCTTGATAAGCCGGTAGAAGATGTAACCAAAATGCTTCGCTTAAACGAACGCATTACGTCTGTCGACACACCAATTGGTGGTGAAAACGATAAAGCACTGTTAGATATTATCGCTGATGAAAAAGAGTTTAGCCCTGAAGAGAGCTTGCAAGACTCTGACATCAAATCCAATATCGTAACGTGGCTTCAAGAGTTAAACCCAAAACAACGCGAAGTGCTTGCACGCCGCTTTGGGCTGATGGGTTACGAACCATCAACACTTGAAGACGTGGGTGCTGAAATTGGCTTAACTCGAGAGCGAGTTCGCCAAATACAAGTTGAAGCACTACGCCGATTACGTGATATGTTAGGTCATCAGGGCCTTTCGCTTGAAAACCTCTTCGAACAAATGAAGTAGTTTTCGCTAATAAAAATGCAAAACGCCAGCGTCTGCTGGCGTTTTTTTATGTACTTGAAAGCATGGGCTAGAAAACTAGATGTTACGACACATAACCCCTTTATTATCGTTTCATCTTATTAAGCTCGCTCTAGCGTAACAAAGCTATAAGCGTGTTTATTCTTCTCATCCGGTGAAAATGCCTCGCGCTGTATTTCGTTCCATTTAGCGGCAGCATCGTACTCAGGGAATTGCGTATCGCCTTCAACGTCTAAGTCGATAAACGTTAGGTATAGCGTGTTTGCCATATCAAGGAACGATTGATAAATAGTGCCACCACCAATTACCATGATTTCATCGGTTTCACCCAATGCCTTAGCCACTTCTAATGCAGATTCAGGCGAGTCCACCACCGTAGCATCAGCAAGGCTATATTCACTGTTGCCCGTTATCACTATATTTAAACGCCCTGGTAGCGCCTTACCAATAGACTCATAGGTTTTACGCCCCATGATGACAGGTTTACCGAGCGTGACAGCTTTAAAGTGCTTTAAATCCGCAGGTAAATGCCAAGGCATATCATTGTCTGCGCCGATAATACGGTTATTCGCCATTGCGGCAATCATGGCTACTTTCATTTACTACTCACCTTTTCTAACGTTTCTTTCTATCAGTGCTGAATACCAGCGCGCTTATAGACTGTACATACATCATACCGCATCTCGCCATTGTATAACGTAGATAGCTAATAATATTCTGCTTTATTTTTAAATGTCGTCCAACTTTAGAAGCGTGTAACTACACCCCCACACAAACAATAATAATTATCATTTGCAAATAGAGCAAGATTCACCTACTGTAATTACGGGAGGACGATATTATGCAGATTCAATTCCTTTGCGAGAAGCACGCTGACTGGGTATACAGCCATCCAGAACATGCCTTGCATGTTATGGCTAGAGATGAAATGCAGGGCAGTTTAATGATGCACAGCGGTCAGTACAGCAATGCTGTTCCGTATTTAGGATGCGCTTACGATATAGCGGTTATCTTGCTTGAAGTAGATGGTGGGGAAAATACAGCGATGGCACATAAAATTAAATGCTTAAGTGCAATGCTGGAAGAGATCTATTATTACTTGCGTTTACCTCAGCACCGAAACGCAATTGTTGATAGAACGCATACGGTAATTGATGCGAGTAGTAGCGCAGTAAAACACAGTAAAAGTATTACATTTCGCGTATAAAAAAACACGACTGCGTAATTGGTACGTTATGTACGTTTTACGTGTGTCGTGCTTTTTGTAAGTTTGATTTTTGCTTCGATTTTTCGCCGCTACTCATTTTTTAGCGGCTGTTCCTAAGCGGCTGTTTCTCAGCGATTGTTTCTCAGCGATTGTTTCTCAACGACGATACTCAACTTCCACGTCGTAGTCGTCTTCGTCCCAGTCGTCATCATCTAAATCGTCGTCTTCAAACTCGTCGTGAGTTTCAAGGGTATTCTTATGGTATGTATCCCACTTGAATTCCACTTCTTTCTTCTCTTCTTCAGCTTCAAGATCGTTAGGTAACGTTTCAATGAAATCCATGATGTCGTTACAAAGCGGATCTAGGTTCATTTTTTGGAATGCTGAAATTTGATATACCGGACCGTCCCATTCAAGGGCATCAATAATATGTTGGCAACGCTCTTCTGCTTCTTCTTCTAACAGAAGGTCTACCTTGTTGAATACTAACCAGCGTGGCTTTTCTGCCAGTTTCGGACTGTACTTTTCTAGTTCCTCAACAATGGCTTTTGCATTTTCTGCTGGGTCGCTTTCATCAACAGGGAAAATATCGACAACGTGCAACAAGATACGACAACGTTCAAGGTGCTTCAAAAAGCGAATACCTAAACCAGCGCCGTCGGCAGCACCTTCAATAAGCCCTGGAATATCCGCTACCACAAAGCTTCGCTGTGAGTCTTGACGCACTACGCCTAAGTTTGGCACAAGCGTGGTAAATGGATAGTCGGCTACTTTTGGCTTAGCCGCAGATACCGAGCGAATAAAGGTAGATTTGCCCGCATTTGGCATGCCCAATAAACCCACATCAGCAAGCAGCATTAGCTCAAGTTTAAGGTTGCGAATTTCGCCCGGTGTACCATTCGTTTTTTGACGTGGCGCACGGTTAGTACTGCTTTTAAAACGTGCGTTACCAAGACCGTGGAAACCACCCTGTGCCACTTTTAGCTTTTGCCCGTGACGAGTAAGGTCGCCCAGTACTTCGCCGGTATCGCAATCGGTAGCGCGTGTACCCACGGGTACCATTACGGTAAGGTCTTTACCCTTTTTACCAATACAGTTACCGCCTTGGCCGTTTTGGCCGCGTTCTGCTCGGTGAAAACGTTCGAAGCGATAGTCGATCAATGTATTCAGGTTTTCATCGGCTTGTAAAAATACACTGCCGCCGTCACCGCCGTCGCCACCATCTGGGCCACCTTTAGGTACGTATTTTTCCCTTCTAAAGCCAATGGTACCGTTGCCGCCGTCACCGGCTTCAACGCGAATTTCAGCTTCATCTACAAATTTCATTTATCACTCCGGGCATAAATGCCGTGGGTTATTAGGTTATTGCTGTGAACCCTAAGTTTACACCAAATCGGGTATAAACGCGTAACTACACGCATCGAGTTCCAAAAAGAAAGAAACGTTTTACGGTGTTTGTTAAGCACAATTACTTACTTAAAAAAACACCTACTAGGTTTCATAAAACAAAAAACCCCGCTTGCGCGGGGTTTTTCTAAGCCTGTTCGGCGAGAAGCTTTCGCGCTTACTCAGCTACGATGCTTACAAACTTACGGTTCTTCGGTCCTTTAACGTCGAACTGAACTTTACCGTCTTTTAGTGCAAACAACGTGTGGTCTTTACCGATACCCATGTTGTCACCAGCGTGGAAACGAGTACCACGTTGACGAACAATGATGTTACCAGCAAGAACAGATTCACCACCAAAGCGCTTAACACCTAGGCGTTTACTTTCTGAATCACGACCGTTTTTGGTACTACCACCAGCTTTTTTGTGTGCCATGTGTTCGTGCTCCTATTATGCGTTGATACCAGTGATTTTCACTTCTGTGAACCACTGACGGTGACCCGCTTGCTTACGAGAATGCTTACGACGACGGAACTTAACGATTTTTACTTTATCGCCACGACCGTGTGTAACAACCTCTGCAGTCACCTTACCACCAGCAACGATTGGTGTGCCGATTTTTACGTCGTCACCGTTGCTTACCATTAAAACTTTGTCAAATTCAACCGTTTCGCCTGGGGCTACTTCGATTTTTTCAAGACGAACGGTTTGGCCTTCGGCCACACGGTGTTGTTTACCGCCACTTTGGAAAACCGCGTACATAGTTAACTCCGCTCTGCGTCCACTGACGCTTCAATTCAAAAAACAGGGCGCGAATTGTACGTGAAACATCCGTAAATCACAAGCCCGATTCGCAGAAAAAATGATTATTTTTCCAACATGGGGCGAATTATGCCTGAATTGCCCATTTGATGCAGCTTTTAAAGCGATAAATAGCGTAAAAAATTAGGGAAATTTTGCGATCGGCTAACACTTTCGCATCTGCGATCTGCGATCTGGCGTGTTCAGATCCCATTTAACGAGTGCGTATTGGTTTATAAAAAACACAAAAGCCGCTCAATACGGATGCTGTTATCAACGCAGCTTATTTTTGTTTTGTTTACCGCTTTCTGGTACTCAAAAGCAATACTTAACAATATGTTGGCTATCGTAACTTTAAAATAATTATGACAAATGGCGCTTTAAGCAGAAAAAAACTAAACAGTGCCTATAATTACAATAATGTTTGCGAATACATAAAAATATGAAACCAAAAGAGCAGCTATAACACTGTTTTTTACACGTGTTGTTATTTTTGTTAATGCCACCGCATACTGTAAAGCGGTTAAGCCATCATTTTTTAAGACAATTTGGTGGATAGTACAAATGATTAAGGTACAATCGCACCCAATATTGCCAAGACGTAAAGAGTAAGTATTTATTGCCATGCCTATGGATATAGATCAAATCCGCAACCTGTCTAACGATGACATGCAGGCGGTTAACCAACTGATTCAACAGCAAGTAGATTCTGAAGTTGCCCTTATTAATCAGCTTGGTTTTTACATAGTAAACAGTGGTGGTAAGCGCTTGCGCCCATTGCTAACCGTACTTAGTGCGCGTGCTATGGGCATAGACAATAACGATCATCATACCTTGGCAGCCATTGTAGAATTCATTCATACCGCTACTCTGCTTCACGACGACGTGGTTGACGAGTCGACCATGCGCAGAGGCCGCGAGACGGCCAATGCTATCTTCGGTAATCAAGCGTCAGTGCTGGTAGGCGATTTTCTTTACACTCGCTCATTTCAGATGATGGTAAGCCTTAAGCGCATGCGCGTTATGGAAATTTTATCAGAGGCAACTAACCAAATTGCCGAAGGTGAAGTACTTCAGCTAATGAACTGTAATGACGCTAGTACCACTGAGGCACGCTACTTTGACGTTATTTACGGTAAAACAGCCCGTTTATTTGAAGCTGCTACACAATTAGCCGCTGTTTTGACCGACCAAAATGAACACATTGAACGCGCTATGCAAGAATACGGCAAGCACTTAGGCACGGCCTTTCAGTTAGCCGACGATATACTTGACTACATGGCTGACAGCGAAGAAATGGGCAAGAATGCTGGCGACGACTTAGCTGAAGGTAAACCTACTCTGCCATTACTTTACGCTATGTGGCACGCAAAAAATGACGACGACAAAGCGCTTATTCAAGAAGCCATTGAACAAAGTAATGGCCTCCCACACTTATCGCGTATTCAAGGCATTATGGAAGAAACCGGCGCTTTGGACTACACACGTGAATGTGCACAAAAAGAAGTGCAAACGGCCATTGATAGCCTCAACGCTATAGAAGACTCTGAATATAAAGAAGCGCTTATTGCACTGGCACATATTTCAGTTGAGCGTACGAGCTAATTACCGACTGATGGTATGAAAAAGCGTGTTGCAACCAACACGCTTTTTTTTGGTGGGTAAAACTTGCATAGCACTTAAACATAGGCTTCAAACCTGTCGATACACAAAATGTTTTAGAAGCTCTAATAAGCCATTTCAATAGAGAACTTTCTCTGCGCTGATTCATCATGAAAACAAATGTTTAGGCTAAGCGCATTTTTAAAAAGCTACCCTTCAAGCATAAAGCCGACCAGGCCTACTAAGAAGCCAAGAATACCGCCAAGTGGAGGAAGCCAGTGATTTTCCATGCGAATTTGCGGAGCAATATCCTGGAACACTGAATAAAGGATACCACCTGCTGCAAACAACATGATCCCGCTCATAACTACTGGGAATTCGGCTAGATAATAAAAGCCTAGCAAACTGAATAAGGGGCCAAGTAGCCCCATCAAAACAAAGATAAAAATGAGTTTATTGCTACGCTGTTTGTTTTTGGGCAACATCTCTCTGTAGGCATTAAACCCTTCAGGTAGATTTTGAACCGCAATTAATAGGCCTAACAACATAGTGCCACCGCCTAATGCTGCCGTAGTCCCAAGGGCGATAGACTCAGGCACAAAATCACTGAGCATGGCGGCTAACTGGCTGCCCGCGGTTTTCTTTTTCGCTAAGTAAATATCAAGGGCCATAAAAGCTAAGGCACCGCCAACAAAGCACATTATGGCCGCCAATACCGATACGTCTTTTATGCCTTCAGGTACAAGTACAAGTCCCACCGCCGAAATTAGCGCTCCTGCTCCTAACGCTAAAATGCCATGCCGTAGCTCTTTTTCTAGCCACTTAGGCTGAATGCCATGATACGTCGCTAAAATGGCGCCTGCGGGCATAGCAAGACCAGCCACCATTGCCATTATTAATAAACCTACAATATCGCCTTGTGGCATAACGACTCCTTGCTAATCATTGCTTTTACATCTCCCTATTGATTACTACACACGGCATCATTGGTTTATAAGTAATACCAGTCCGCATAGATAATTACCCACTCAGAGAGAGTTGAGATGTTCGTAATCGCGGCGTGTTACCGCAGGTAACGAAAAAGAGCAGCCTAAGCTGCTCTTTTACATCATTCACGCTTACCTAAAAATTAGTCAAGCTTTAACTCGCGGGTCATGTTCTCGTTCTTGTCACGATGCACAATAATGTTGTCTTCAATACGTATACCACCAAATGGTTTGTACGCATCAATGGTATCCCAGTTAATGTACTTCGACGATGGTGTTGCTTTTAAGTCGCGCAGTAAACTGTCGATAAAATACAATCCAGGCTCGATGGTAAACACTTGGCGCGGTTCAACTACACGTGTGCAGCGCAAGAACGGATGGTCCTCTGGTGCAGGTTTAGGTGTGCCTCTGTCGTCATTTACCAAGCCACCTACATCGTGTACTTGCAGGCCTAAAAAGTGGCCAATGCCATGCGGGAAGAAGGTACGAGTAATTCCCGTTTCAACAATATCGGCAGGCGCTAGGTTTACAATGCCAGTATCGTGAAGGATTTGCGCAATGCCTTCATGGGCAAGTCTATGAATATCTGGGTAGGCCACGCCTGGTTTAAGGGCGTCGACTAACGATAATGTCACCTTGTCCACAGCGGTTATCAAGTCGCTGAAAAGCGCTGAATTCTGGCTGTATGTGCGCGTAATATCTGAGGCATATCCGTTGTAATTCGCGCCAGCGTCAATAAGGAAACTGCGAGATTCACTTGGCGCTACGGTGTCACACTGCATGTAATGCAAAATTGCAGCATGTTCGTTTAGCGCAACAATGCTGGTATATGGCACGTCGTTATCACCTTGTCTGCATGCTGTTGCGTAAGCAAGGTTAATATCGAACTCGCTTTTACCTTCGCGAAATGCTTGTTCGGCGGCTTTATGACCCGCTACTGCAAGCTTGTTCGCTTCGCGCATGCAGTTAAGTTCATAGTCGGTTTTATACGCGCGTTGGTAGTGCAAGTAATGCAAGACGCGGTCTGGGTTTACGTTTTCAAAACCCAACGCTTTAGCGACCTCAATGTATTCACCAATATAAGCAAAGCGCTGTTTGTCGTATGGCAGTAGCTTTTCAACAGCATCAGCCTGCTGAAGTAGCTTTATATCGAAACTGTCGGTCCAAAAGTCGTTCGGCTCTGGCGGTACTTTGTGCCAGAAATCTTCAGGGCGATAGAAAATTAATGTGGGCTTATCAACGCCATTTACCACCAGCCAGCAATTCGGGTTATCTATTACAGGCACCCACGCTTTAAACTGCGGGTTAACTTTAAATGGGTAGTGATTATCGTCTAAAAATAATCGCTTCCCTTGCCCTGAGTGAATTACTAACCCGTCTAAACCTTCGCGCTGTAAAGCTTCACGCGTACGCGCTTGTAATTCATCGATGTGCTGTTGGTACGTTGCTTGATGTTGCGACATAGCCCCTCTATTTCTTTTGTAATTAATTTATCGTCGTTAGATGGTTTGTTTGTTTTTTGTCAGTGTAACACGCTCATGAAACGGGTTATATCACCCTAGCACAAGCTGCACGTGGGAAAGTGTCAACTTATCGTTTTTACCACGCTCTTCATATCTCCCGCTTACCATAACCCACACTTTCTGTTTTGTGCTAACGCAGCGCTTTTGCCTATTTAGGCGCTAGCTGTAGCGTGCCGGTTACCGGATGCGTACTCACGGCCTCGGCCGAAGGGATCATGTCTTGGGTTAACTGCGGAAATATATTCTCGTTACTGCCAAGCTGCTGGTCGTAAATATGTTGATAAGCCATAACCGCTTTCACATAGGCTCTGGTTTCCTTATACGGAATATTTTCAATCCATATATCTACGGGCAACGCCTCGTTTTGCGGTAACCATTCCAATACTTTCCGCCAACCTGCGTTATACGACGCCGATACCAATACAGGGTTGTTATTTAGCTTATCCATTAAGTAGCGTAAGTACTGCACGCCGTACTCAATGTTATCGTTAGCGTTAAATAACGCGCTGCGCGTAACCTTTTGCTGGGCAACATATTTGGCCGTTCCCGGCATTAACTGCATTAAGCCCGTTGCACCAACCGATGAGATAGCATCGGTTCTAAAAGAGCTCTCGCGACGCGCAATGGCCATCGCTAATGACTTTGAAATATTGTGCGCTTGCGACTTTTCAGTAAAAACATCGTTAAACGCCAGTGGAAAACGGCGCTCAACGTCATTCCAATAACCACTTCGCGCAAAGCTTGAAATAGCCTGGTCGTATAAGCCCCATTCGTAAGCCAAAATGCCTGCATCGGTTACCTTCGACTCGGGCAAATTTGCCAACAAATAAAACCATTCTCTGCGCGCTTCGGTGTTTCGCTGTAACCGGAAAAACTCTAAAGCGCGCTTTGTTGCTGGGGTATTAGCAACGCTTTGCATCGCTTGCGCGTTTTTGGGGGCAGGCACATGCGATAAATTAGGCGTGGCCCCAATATGTGCACTGGCCATAAAGCCGTAGTAATGGCGCTCTTGTGCAAGTTCACTGTATAACACCGTAGCCTGCATGGTTTGGCCCAATGCTTCGAGCGCTCGCGCTTTCCAATATCGATAATTTTCTTCTTGCTGCAAGTGCGACGGTGCACTGTTAATTACATCTACAACTTGCTGCCACTGTTTTACGCGTAACAAGTGCGCCACGTGCCACAGTTTTACGTCATCACTAGCTCCGTCAACATCTGCTTTTTGCAGCCATTCTTGCGCTTGGGGCAGTCGGTCAATGGTATAGCTTAATGCAATAGCTCGGCGCATAACGTGCTGCTGGGCGTTACTAAACAAGCCGTTTGCATTGTAATTTTCAAATACTTCAGCGGCCAAATCTGGATTTCGCCATGCTAACTTCTCAATGGCCCATACCAGAATATTCACTTCATAAGGCTTGTTTTTAAGCGGAAACAAACGGCTTTGACGAACGCGACTGGCATCTTTTGTAACCTGAAGCCATGCATCGGCAATGTATTGCTGATTGGTTGGTAGCTGGCGTTTTAAATACGGAATAATACGTCTATTGCCTGCTTTAGCTGCAATTTCAATGCGACCAATAACACTGTTAGGTGTCATTTTTCCTGCTTTTTTCCATTTCGCAAAAAGCGGGTCGCATTCGTCGGGTTGTGATTCCCCGTGAAGCCAAAGCCCGTCTACTCTGGCCAACACGTCTTGTTCACTGTCGCCTTGATCTAGGCGATAGTTAAGCGCAGTACACGTAAGCTTAGCCCCCATGCCTTCGCGGTAATGGTCTAGAAATGTGCCTTGGTAATCGCGGGACGCCAAATAGTTAAGCCATTTATAGCGCAGGCCGTAACTTACTGGCTGGCCATTGAAGTCTTGTAAGAACTGAGCAACTTCGCGCTTATTGCGAATAGATATTGTGCGATCTAGCTTCAAACGCAGCAAATAAGGATAAAGGGGGTAATCGGCCAGTGCGTAGATTTCATCGTCTAGCTGGTCTAAGCGCCGCTTCGAGTAGGTAAGCAACTTTTTCTCAACGGCAAGAAAGCGCTCACGCTCTTCTTTGTATATGTCGGCCGGTAATGAAAGCGCTGGGGATGAAAACGACGAAGATGCAAAAGCGGTAACAGAGGAAAATAGACAAACTGATACGCATACAAACGCCCTAAGCCATGCGTTTAGCGCACTGCGCAATACGCTTAAGGCATTAGCAGTTGGTTGAGCGCATGACCTTATTTTCTGCCAAGGCCGTTTTGTAAAAATAAATCTAGACACAATGAAACTCCTACCCTGAACAAAACTCAAACCCATCACGTAATGGCACTACGATGATAAGTAGAGTTGTTAAAATAGTGATGCACGTAGGCAACACTTTGCTCGTTAACGGTTTAGCACAATGCAATAGAATACTTGCCCCGTTAACGGCTTGGCTCCATGCCAAAAGAAGATGCTGTGCCAGCTGTCGTTAGCTATGGTTTACAAACATAGCCTTTGATGATTGTTGAATATTTTTATGCTGGATTGGCGCTTTGCGTCAATAACGCTCATTATACAATCACCAAAACCTAAATGAAGCTTATATTCACTATTTGCTCTTGAATTTAAGTCATCCGACCACTACCTTAAGACAAATTGAAACAGCTGTTTGAATTTTTTCTTTGAAATTCTGTGTGGCTTCATCAAGAATTTAGCCACCCTAACGCGTTAGTGTTTTGAGTACGACCCTACAATTTAGTTGGATTAATTCACTAACATCCTGGCCAATGCCGAAGGAGATGATAATGATATACACAGGCAAAAGTCTTTCCGTCAGCCTGTTAGATGACGGCTTTGCTGAGCTGGTATTCGACGCCCAAGGTTCAGTAAACAAGTTCGACCGCCAAACGGTAAGCGAACTTGACGAAGCAACAAAAGCCCTAGTAGCCAAAGGCGACGTTAAAGGCTTAGTAGTACGCAGCGCAAAACCTGCATTTATTGTAGGTGCTGATATCACCGAGTTCACTGGCTTATTCGCCATGGAAGACGCTGAAGTACTAAACTGGGTTGCCAATACTTCACAAGTATTCGACCGCTTCGAAGACTTACCTTTCCCTACCATCGCTGCAGTTAACGGCTTCGCACTAGGCGGCGGCTGTGAAATGGCATTGGCGTGTGACATGCGTGTTGCAGACACTACCGCTTCAATTGGTTTACCAGAAGTTAAGCTTGGCCTAATGCCTGGTTTTGGTGGTACGGTTCGTTTACCTCGTCTAATTGGTGCAGATAACGCGCTAGAGTGGATGACCACTGGCCGTGACAGAAAAGGCGCGAAAGCTCTTGCTGAAGGCGCGGTTGACGCAGTTGTAGCACCAGAAGCACTTGTTGAAGGCGCACTTTCAATGGTGAAAGACGCTGCAGAAGGCAAGTTTGACTGGCAAGCTCGTCGTGCGGTTAAGAAAGCCCCACTACAGTTAAACAAAAACGAAGCTATGATGAGCTTCTCTACTGCTCAAGCCATGGTATTTGCACAAGCTGGTAAACATTACCCAGCACCGCACAAAATGGTTGAGACAGTACAAAAAGCAGCTGGCCTAGACCGTGACGGCGCACTTAAGCTTGAAAACGAAGGCTTTGTAGCGCTTGCGAAAACCGACGCTGCGAAAGCACAAATTGGTATTTTCCTTGCCGACCAGCTAGTTAAGAGCAAAGGTAAGAAGCAAGCGAAAGCGGCGACTAAGCAATCTAAACTTAACGCTGTACTAGGTGCAGGCATCATGGGTGGCGGTATTGCATACCAAAGCGCTGTGAAAGGCACACCGGTAGTCATGAAAGACATTAACCAAGGTGCACTAGACCTTGGCCTTTCAGAAGCAGCAAAAATTCTTGGTAAAGGGATGAAGCGCGGTAAAGTTGATGCGACTAAAATGGCGCAAACACTTAACGCTATCACCCCTACCCTTGAGTACAGCACGCTTAAAGATGCAGACCTTGTTATTGAAGCGGTTGTAGAAAACCCGAAAGTAAAAGGTATTGTGCTTAAAGAAGTAGAAGACAATGTAGCGGACGACGCTATCATCACTTCAAACACCTCTACTATCTCTATCAACCAGCTAGCTGAAAGCCTAGACAAGCCAGAGCGCTTCTGTGGCATGCACTTCTTCAACCCAGTGCACCGCATGCCGCTTGTTGAAATTATTCGTGGCGAAAAAACATCAGAAGAAACCATCAATGCTGTAGTAGCCGCTACCCTTAAAATGGGCAAAACCCCAATTGTGGTTAACGACTGCCCAGGGTTCTTGGTAAACCGCGTATTGTTCCCATACTTTGCGGGCTTCAGTAAGCTTCTTATCGACGGTGCTGACTTTGTTGCCGTTGATAAAGTGATGGAAAAAATCTTCGGCTGGCCAATGGGCCCAGCTTACCTAATGGACGTTGTAGGTATCGACACTGGCGATCACGCAGCAGACGTAATGGCAGCGGGTATTCCAGAGCGTATGGCTCGCCTAGACAACGACCCTGTAACACTGTTCTACAAAGAAGAACGTTTAGGTCAGAAGAACGGTAAAGGTTTCTACAACTACGGTGTTGATAAGCGCGGTAAGCCGTCTAAAACACCTGCTGAAGAAGCCTACGCACTAATGGCGCCACACGTAGCTGAAAAGACAGACTTTGAAGCAGATGACATTATTGCACGCCTTATGATCCCTATGGCAAACGAAGCAATTCGCTGCCTAGAAGAAGGCATTGTAGATAGCGCAGCTGAAGCAGATATGGCGCTACTTTACGGCTTAGGTTTCCCTCCATTCCGCGGTGGTATTTTCCGTTGGATTGAAACCATTGGCTTGGCGAACTTTGTTGCTATGGCAGACAAGTACGCTGAACTTGGTCCTATTTATCAGATCTCAGACGGCGTTCGTGAAATGGCCGCTTCTGGTAAATCCTATTTCGCATAAGACCCGGAGGAAAAACTAATGAAAGAAGTGGTCGTAATCGATTGCGTACGTACCCCAATGGGTCGTTCAAAAAACGGTGTTTTCAGAAATGTGCGTGCAGAAGACCTATCTGCTGCGCTAATGACCGCGCTACTAGAGCGTAACCCTGGCGTAAACCCAGCGGAAATTGAAGACATCATTTGGGGCTGTGTTCAGCAAACTAAAGAACAAGGCTTCAACGTTGCACGTAATGCGCAACTACTAACACAAATTCCACGCACAACTGGCGCGGTAACGGTAAACCGTTTATGTGGTTCATCAATGCAAGCCCTTCACGATGCAACAAGCGGCATCATGAGCGGTCGTGGTGACATTTACATGATTGGTGGTGTTGAGCACATGGGTCACGTACCGATGAACTACAACATCGACTTCCACCCAGGTCTTGCCAAGTACACGGCGAAAGCGTCGGGCATGATGGGTATGACTGCCGAGCTACTTGGCCGCCAAAACGGTATTACTCGTGAGCAACAGGACGCATTTGGTGCACGTTCGCACCAACTAGCGCACAAAGCACACCTTGAAGGCCGCTGGGCTAACGAGATTGTGCCTGTTGAAGGTCACGATGCAAACGGCGTATTAAAGCTAATTGACTACGATGAAGTAGTACGCCCAGAGAGCACTGCTGAGAGCATGGCGGCACTTCGCCCTGTGTTCGACCCAGTAAACGGTACCGTTACTGCCGGTACGTCTTCTGCGCTGTCTGACGGTGCATCAGCTATGCTGCTTATGTCAGCAGACCGTGCAAAAGAGCTTGGCTTAACGCCGCGTGCGAAAATTCGCTCGATGGCAGTGGCTGGTTGTGATGCGGCAATTATGGGTTACGGCCCAGTTCCGGCTACACAAAAAGCCCTTAAGCGTGCTGGCCTTACCATGGACGATATTGAACTTGCTGAGTTTAACGAAGCGTTCGCAGCACAGGCACTATCGTGCATTAAGCAACTTGGTTGGATGGACCACCTAGATACTAAGATTAACCTTAACGGTGGTGCGATTGCACTTGGTCACCCACTAGGTTGTTCTGGTTCACGTATCTCGGGTACGCTTATCAACCTAATGGAATCACAAGACGTAAGCCTAGGCTTAGCGACTATGTGTATTGGTTTAGGCCAAGGTATTGCTACCGTATTTGAGCGTGTATAAGCGTTTAACTGCTTAGTTTTTAAAAGGGCCTTCGGGCTAATGCCGATCAGTTAAGAAATGTTTTAGCGATCGGTTGACCGATCTTTTATAGATGTAAAAATCCGATGAGCATTTGCCATCGGATTTTTTTATGGATATCAAAACAGCGTTAGATACTGCTTTCAACGCCAGTACACAGTTTCACTCATTTGAAAAGCTCTCAACTTTCTTAGACCCTTCAATTATCGATGAGGCCTTTGTTGAAGCTGGTGTGGCAACCGTTAGAAAGCGTCGCTTACCGCTTGAGTCCGTAATGTGGTGTGTCATGGGAATGAGTCTTTTTAGGCAAGAATCAGTGTGGAATATTGCTACTAAGATGGATATTGCATTGCCCGGTAAAGCTCCGCTGGTAGCGCCAAGCGCTATGGTTCAGGCGCGGCAGCGTCTAGGAACTGAGGCCGTTGAACAGTCATTTAAAAAGATGGCAAACATTGGTATCAACAGAGTGAATTCGAAACATGGAACGGCCTGAATTTACTTGGTGTCGATGGGGTCGTATGGCGAACGGCTGATACTGCGGAGAATCGAGAAAAATATGGCTCTGGCAGCACACAATATGGCGATACAGCTTTTCCTCAGATTCGTATGGTCTGCCAGATGGAGTTGACAAGTCATCAACTTATAAACAGTGTATTTGACAAGTATAAGTCTAACGAGATGGTGCTAGCAGAACAGCTAATTAAAGGCACGCCTAACCACTCGCTCACTATGTTTGACCGTGGTTTTTATTCGTTGGGTTTACTCCACCAATGGCATAGTGAAGGACAAGAAAGGCACTGGATGATACCCGCCAAAAAAGGCCTCCAGTTTGATGTATTAGAGAGTTATAGCCGTGTAGATAAGCGGGTAAAACTAACAACCACACCTCAAGCGAGAAAGAAGCTCGCCACGCTTCCCAATGAAATTGAAGCGCGCCTAATTACGAAGAAAATTAAGGGAAAAGAGTGTCGAATGCTTACATCACTTACCGATGTGATGCGTTATCCCAGTGACGAGATTGTAGACTTATATAGTCATCGCTGGGAGATAGAGTTAGGGTATCGTGAAATGAAGCAGACATTATTGAACAGTGAATACACGCTTAGAAGTAAACGGCCTGACATGGTTGAACAAGAGTTATGGGGATTACTGCTGGCTTATAATTTAATACGAGTAGCAATGACTGAAGCCGCTTCACGCAAAGGTATCTGGCCTAATCAACTAAGCTTCAGCGGGTGTTCTAGCGCAGTGATTGCATTCCTTCTAACAACAGGGCTTACAAGCCCCGGGAAGCTGCCCGTATTGTATGAAAATCTTATCAATCAACTGACTTACTATGTGCTCCCGCCACGGCGAGAGGATAGGTTATATCCACGATGTGTTAAACCCAAACCGAGTAAGTACCCCGCCAAAAAGAAAAATGCCAGTCAGCTTAACTGACTGGCATTAGCCTTCGGGCCCTTTTTTGTTGTCTGCCTATGTTAAAAAACCAGGCTAGACAGCGGACTTACCACACCATTCGCGCCTTGCTGTAAAATATGCGTATATATTTGTGTAGTGCGCACGTCGGCATGACCAAGTTGGTCTTGCACAGTTCTTATATCTGCCCCCGACTGAAGCAAATGCGTAGCAAAAGAATGCCTTAGCGTATGAGGAGTGACATGCTTAATAATGCCTGCATCATTTGCTGCCCGCGTAACAGCCCTTTGTATTTGCTTTTCGTCGATATGATGCCTTCGCAACAATTTACTTTCAGGGTCGACGCTTAGCTTTGCTGCGGGAAATAAATACTGCCATTCAATAGTTTTATTGCGTTGCTGGTATTTCTTTCTTAACGCATGAGGTATCCAAGCACCAGCAAACTCCGGCACCAATAAATCTCTAGCAAGCAGCTTTTCACTTTCACTGATATGATTTTTTAGCAGTGGGAGCAGCGCTTCCGATAAGGTTACCACGCGATGTTTACCGCCTTTCCCAAACCAAATACGCACGCATTTATAATCGAAGTCGATATCGCCCACTCGCAAACGCGTGCATTCCATTAACCGAAGCCCACTGCCATATAGCAATGCTACCGCTAAATAATGATTGGTAGGTATTCGACCCAGCAGCGCTTTTATCTCAAGCTGAGTAAGCACTACAGGCAGTTTTCGTTCTCGCCCACTTCCAACAAAATTCATATCTTCTGGTAGCGGTTGGTCAAGGTACTTGTTATATAAAAATGCCAACGCATTGAGTGCAGTAGCCTGTGTTGAACGCGCGTTCTTTCGCCTTGTAGATAAATGCGTTAAATACGCTTCAACATGCACAGAATCTAAGTCTTTGGGATGTTGAAAATTATGAAAGCGAATATAGTCGCTAATCCAGTTAAGATAGGTTTGAATAGTGCGTTTAGCATAACGCTTCATCATCATGTGATCATAAAGCGTTTGGATAAAGGTTGATTTCATGGTCTGCTCCTAAGTAGAAGCAGTTTATTTAAAAAATATTTTTCAAATAACTGACCATAGCACCAGTTTTAAGCATAAAAACGCATGAAATACCCCAAATTCACCTGCACACCGATTTGGTGTTTTTAATCTTTGAGCAAAAAACACCAACGTGAAATTTAATAGTAATTGCGGTAACTTATGGTTTAGTCTTAACATAGCTCAAACGGACAAAAACCCCGTTCCGGTTCGGGAAATCGTCCCGTTTTGGGGACGATTAAATTGTTATGTGCCAACGGAAATTGAAAAATAAATGGAAGTAAGAAACTTAAAATTTTTTGCTATAGCCGTTTCGGTTCCGTTAATTGGCTCCTGGCTCGTTATCCAAACACAGTTTTGGATAGGAGCAAACGTTGCAAACGGTATTCTTGCCTTCTTTCTACCCTCTATTGGCGTGGTATCGCTCTCTAAAATACGGTATCCAAGCAAGGTTTTTAAAATTTTAGTTGTTAGCACGTACCTTTTTCTAACTTTGGTGGCGATTTGGCTTATAGTTTTAATTACTAGCTGCGCAAACGGAGATTGTCTTTAGTAATGGCACATAACAAAAAAATT